>NZ_CP011010.1:4426071-4737500 GCF_001274595.1 Stenotrophomonas maltophilia | reverse complement strand
TACGCTCAGCGCGGTCGGACATCGCGCACTGTGTGCAAAGGCATAAGCGTGCTTGACTGCAAGATCGACGGATCAAGCAGGTAGGAAACTAGGACTTAGTGATCCGGTGGTTCTGTATGGAAGGGCCATCGCTCAACGGATAAAAGGTACTCCGGGGATAACAGGCTGATACCGCCCAAGAGTTCATATCGACGGCGGTGTTTGGCACCTCGATGTCGGCTCATCACATCCTGGGGCTGTAGTCGGTCCCAAGGGTATGGCTGTTCGCCATTTAAAGTGGTACGCGAGCTGGGTTCAGAACGTCGTGAGACAGTTCGGTCCCTATCTGCCATGGGCGTTGGAGATTTGAGAGGGGCTGCTCCTAGTACGAGAGGACCGGAGTGGACGAACCTCTGGTGTTCCGGTTGTCACGCCAGTGGCATTGCCGGGTAGCTATGTTCGGAAGCGATAACCGCTGAAAGCATCTAAGCGGGAAGCGCGCCTCAAGATGAGATCTCCCGGGGCACAAGCCCCCTGAAGGAACCATGTAGACTACGTGGTTGATAGGTCAGGTGTGTAAGTACAGCAATGTATTGAGCTAACTGATACTAATGATCCGTGCGGCTTGACCATATAACCTCAAGTTGCCTTGGCTTTACGACAACGTCGTAAGAGCATCCAAGTGCACGCTACGTCACAAGAACTATGCGAGGCTGGCGCCTTGTCCCTAAGGGACGAGTGCGACTCTCCAAAAGCCTCCCTGGTGAAATTAGCGCTGTGGAACCACCCGATCCCATCCCGAACTCGGAAGTGAAACGCAGCTGCGCCGATGGTAGTGTGGCTCAAGCCATGCGAGAGTAGGTCATCGCCAGGGTTTACACCCAAAACCCCGCTGCTTGCGCAGCGGGGTTTTTCTTTGTGCTCAGGAAAATGCATTGGCCGGAATGCACCGGTAGATCCACGCCACATGTGGAGTGCTGCCGACCATGGTTGGCGGCTACCGATGAGATGGTCCGTGCGGGGTACCTCGTGGTGGCTGTCGGTAGACCCACGCCATGCGTGGCTGTGTGACGTGGGCCTGCGCAATGCGCATGCCGTGGTTGCCGGCCAGCGGCCGGTACTACCGATGGATCGATGCCGTCCTGCGACGCCCATCGAACGGGCCCTTCCCGTGATCCGTCACGCAGAGCACTTAAAAAAAAGACGGCGCCCTGCGGGCGCTGTCTCCAATCGATCCGGTTGCACGTTCCTATCAGGCGACCAGAGCGACCTCGCGCGCTTGCTGCTGGCGGAACACCGAGACCGCCTCAGTCAGCGTTCCCGCCTGCGACCGCAGTTCACGCGCGGCAGCAGTGGCTTCCTCCACCAGTGCCGCGTTCTGCTGCGTGGCCTGGTCCATCTGCACCACGGTCTGGTTGATCTGCTCGATGCCGATCGACTGTTCCTGCGAAGCGGCTGAGATCTCGCGCATCAGGTGGCTGACGCTCTCGACACCACCGACGATGCCCTGCATGCGCTGGCCAGCATCGGCCACCAGCTGCGCACCTTCACCCACCTGGCGGCCGGCTTCGTCGATCAGTTTCTTGATTTCCTGCGCAGCTGCGGCGGAACGCTGGGCCAGCACGCGCACCTCGCTGGCCACCACCGCGAATCCGCGGCCCTGCTCGCCGGCCCGCGCAGCTTCCACCGCTGCGTTCAATGCCAGGATGTTGGTCTGGAACGCGATGCCATCGATGACGCCGGTGATATCGCCGATCCGCTTCGACGCGCCCTCGATCGCCTGCATGGTGTCGACCACCCGCTGCATGGCGGTGTTGCCGTCACTGGCGGCATCCTGCGTGGAGGCGGCCAGCTCACTGGCCTGGCGGGCATGGGCCGCGTTCTGGCGAACGGTGGCAGTCAGTTCCTCCATGGATGCTGCAGTTTCCTGCAGGTGCGCGGCCTGGCGCTCACTGCGTTCGGACAGCGCGCCATTGCCGGCGGCGATCTCGCTGGCGGCGGTACTGATCGAGATGGAGCACTGCTGGATGCGGCCGACCATGCGCGCCAGCTGCCCGGCGGTAGCGTTGGCATCACGCTGGATCGCGGCGAAGGCGCCTTGGTACTCGCCATGCATGCGCCGGTCCAGATCGCCATTGGCCAGCGCAGAAAGCATCTGTCGCACTTCGTCGACGGTGCTGCCCAACGTATCGAGCAGCTGGTTGATGCCGCCGGTCAGACCCTCCAGGAAGCTGGCACCTTCGCCCGCTTGCAGACGCTGGTCGAGATCGCCTGCTGCGGCCGCGGCAACAATGCCGGCGACTGCGTTCTCAAGCGACAGTTCGTGCGTACGGTCATGCCACTCCACGGCGAAACCGAGGCGCACGCCCTGTGCATCGAACACCGGCGTGACCACCTGGGCGAAATGCACCGGGCCGATCTGCACCTTGCCGTTGTGCGTGACCTGCAGGCCATTGAGGATCGCGCGGATGCGGTCCGGATTGGCGTGGAAACGATGGATGCTGCTACCAACGAGGCGTTCGGCGTCGAAGTCAGGGAAGGCCTGGCGCAGCGTCGCCTGCTGGTTGCGCAGCAGGGCCACCACCGAACGGTTCACGTAGCGGATCACGTGGTCGTTGTCGGCAATCATCATCGCGGTGCGCGAGGCGTCCAGGGCCTGGCGGATCTGTGCGTTCTCGGCGTGCGCTTCAGCCTCGCGCCCGCGCTGGGCCTGCACGTGGCGGGCGGTATCGGCCAGCGCATGGGCCAGCGAGCCCGGTGCAAAGGCCGCGGTATCCGCATGCGCGCCCAGATCGGCACCGGTGGCGATATCGCGGGCCAATGCTGCGAGGCGGCGTGGGCCGTGGCCGAGCGCCTCGGTCTGCTGGCGCAGGCGCAACGCGACCTGGCCGAGGAACAGGGTCAGGCCGGCAAACAGCGTTGCCTGCAGCAGCGTTGGCCCGGCCGCGGCACCTTCCAGCAGCGGCTGCAACAGCGCGAGCGTGCCAACGCCACCGGCCAGCCATACCGGCAGGCGATCACGGTGGCTGAGCAGCACGCCCAGCAGTACCGCGATCGGCAATGCCGGCGACAGGCCGACCATCGCGCACAGCAATGCCAGTTGCAGAGACAACAGCAACGCCAGGCCATTGCGCGCGAGGCTGTGACCCGCCTGTGGGCCGGCCAGCCAGATGGCCGGCAGCACGGCGGCCGCAGCCAACGCGGCACCCGGCACGTGGGGCCCACGCAGGGCCAGAACAAGGCCAGCCACGGCCAATGCCGCGCTGCCGATCAGCAGTCGGCGATCAGCACGGCGGGCGAGCTGCTGCAGATGCGGCAGGCGGGCGGTATCGGGGGGGCGGGAGGATGCAGCGGACATCGGCGACTCCTGGATCAACAGACGGCAGCGGCCACGCCGCGACGCACGCATGAGCGCGTGGACTGGGCATGGACCGGGGATTCGGGGAATGCGACGTCATCAACGCCGCGGAGACAGCGCGCCGTGACCCCATCCTGTGGGTGACGGTGCAGTAGAGCGGGCATGCGGACTTCCTTGCAGAACCAGACACACGCCGCAGGCCCGACCGGGCCCGCGTGCTGCGGACGCAGGGGCCCGCAACTGATGTATCGGCCGCAAACGCGCGGAGTGAAGCGCGCGGAGGCGCGGACTCAGCCGGCGTTGTCGTTGCTGAAGAAGTGCAGGATCACCTCGGCAACCTGCGCCGGGTCTTCCATGTGCAGGTGATGATTGCCGGGAAACACCGCCAGCCGTCCATCGCGCAGGTGCCGCAGGCGATCGCTGCGCATGGGCTCGGGGTAATAGGACTGCGCCGGCGTGGCGTAGATCACCTGCGTCGGGCAGGCGATGGCCTGCAGCAGATTGTCGATCTGGCCTTCGCTGAGGCGGATCGCGGTGGGCAGCATCAGCCGCGGATCACTGCACCAGCGATAGCCGCCTTCGACCGGTTCCACACCGCGCTCGACCAGCAGTCGTGCGCAGTGTTCGCTGAGCTGGTTGGTCATCATCCGTGCGCGGATCGGCGCAGCCAGGTCGGGGAACACGCGCAACTGCTTGCGTGCGAGCGCACGCGTGGCATTGACATGCTCGCGCAGGCGATGCGCGGTTTCTTCCTCCGGCCCGCGCAGGCCGCCGAGTGCTTCGATCGCCACCAGCCGTTCGATGCGGTCGCTGACCGAGGCGGTGAGGCTGGCGATGCCGGCCCCCATCGAATGGCCGAGCAGGCTGAAACGGTCCCAGCCCAGTGCATCGGCCACATCGAGCACGTGGCAGATCGCGGCGGGCGTGGTGTAGCTGGCCCCCGCCGGAAGGTGCGCGCTGTGGCCATGGCCGGGCAGGTCGATGGCGACCAGCTGCAGCGAGGACAGGTGCGGGGCCAGCGGCACGAAGCTGGCGGCGTTGTCGAGCCAGCCGTGCAGGGCCAGCACGCGCGGACCCTCGCCGTGGTTGCGCAGGCCGGCGACGCGTGCGCCACCGACCTCGAGTTCAAACGGATGCAGGCTCATGCCAGTGAGGCCACAGCCAGCCGCGCCAGGGCGCGTGCGTGTTCCGGTTCGGCGTTGAGGCACGGGATGTAGCGCATCGTCGCGCCGCGTTCGGCCAGCGTTTCGGTGAAGCCCATTGCCACCTCCTCCAGCGTCTCCAGGCAGTCGGTGGCGAAGCCGGGGCAGACCACGTCGATCTGTTTCACCCCGGATTCGGCCAACGCCCACAGGCTGGGCTCGGCGTACGGCTGCAGCCAGCGCTCGCGGCCGAAGCGCGATTGATAGCCCATCTGCCATTCGTCCCTGCCCAGGCCCAGCGTGTTGGCAATGGCCTGGGCGCTGGCCTCGCACCGCTGCGGATACGGATCGCCGCCATCGGCCAGGCGTTGCGGGATGCCGTGGAAGGAGAACATCAGCTTCTGGCCACGGCCGTGCTGTTCCCAGTAGCGCTGGATGGAACCGGCAACGGCCTCGACCCAGCCCGGGTCGACCGAATAGTCGCGCACCAGGCTGACCGTCACGCCGGGGTTGCGGCGCTGCCAGGCATCGACGCGGTCTTCGACCGAGGCGGTGGTGGTGGTCGAGTATTGCGGATACAGCGGCAGCACCACGATGCGACGCGCGCCTTCGGCGGCCAGGCGGTCGAGCTCGCCGGCCAGCGCCGGTTCACCGTAGCGCATCGCATGGCGAACCCTGAGCGTCGGCAGCAGTGCCTGCATGGCCTGCGCCAGTTGGCGCGTATGCACCATCAACGGAGATCCGTCGGGCAGCCAGACCTGGGCGTACTTGGCCGCCGAACGGCTGCTGCGCAGCGGCAGGATCAGCCCGCGCAGCAGTGGCTGCCACAGCAGTGCCGGAATCGAGACCACGCGGGGGTCGGACAGGAATTCAGCCAGGTAACGGCGTACGGCGGGGGCCGTCGGCGTCTCGGGCGTGCCTAGGTTGACCGCCAGCACGGCGGTATCGGGTGCGTCGAGCATGGGATGTATTGTCGCCGATCCGGTGCCGCGCCGGCATGCAGGGTTCGGATCGCGGGCATAGCGGGCATCTATATGAGCAGGCAACGCTCATTGGCGATTCATGGCAACACTACTAATTTCAGTTACTTGCTATATCTTCCTATGGACTGACTTCTGGAGCCCGCCATGCGTCGCCCGATCCAAGCCCTGCTGATCGCCGCCAGTCTGCTGTCCAGCCAGGCCATGGCCGGACCGCAGGAGGACCAGCGCGCCCGCAACGCCGTGCGTGTGCTGGCCGAAATCCAGGGAATCCCTGAACAGGGCATTCCGGACAAATTGCTCGACGAAGGCCGCGCGGTCATCGTCATTCCCGACACGATCAAGGCCGGCCTGGTCATCGGTGGTCGTCGCGGCCATGGCCTGATGTCGGTGCGCATGGCCAATGGCGCCTGGTCCAACCCGGTGTTCGTCAAGCTCACCGGTGGCAGCATCGGCTTCCAGGCCGGTGTGCAGTCCTCGGACGTGGTGCTGGTGTTCCGCAACGACCGCAGCCTGGACAACCTGGTCAACGGCAAGTTCACGCTGGGCGCCGATGCCGGCGTTGCCGCCGGCCCGGTCGGTCGCAATGCCGCCGCCGCCACCGACGGCCAGTTGAAGGCCGAGATCTGGTCGTGGTCGCGTGCCCGTGGCCTGTTCGCCGGCGTCGCCCTGGACGGTGCGGTGCTGCAGATCGACGATGCCGCCAATCTGGACGCTTACGGCAGCAACACCACGCCGCGCATGATCTTCGAAGGTCGCGCAGGTGGTTCGCCGTCAATGGATGTGGTCGCGTTCCGTGATCGCCTGGAAGAGGCCACCTACGCCGCGCGCAACAACCGCAACGGCAACGGCGGCAATGCGCCGCGTCCGGCAGCGGCTCCGGCGGTCGCCCCGGCGCCTGTTCAGGCAGCGCCGGCCCCGGCAGAGGCCACCACTGCGCCGCTGCAGAACGTGCCGCAGACCCCGCCGCCGCAGCAGCAGGGCTTCCAGCCGGTCAACGACGGCGAGATCCGCACGGAAACGCTGGGCGGAAACTGACTTTCGTCACGCGCGCCGGCTAACAGCCGGTGCGCTATGCTCGACAGCCTGATCACTAACGTAACGAGCGTCTTTATGGGCAGTTTCAGCATCTGGCATTGGTTGGTCGTGCTGGCCATCGTCCTGCTGGTGTTCGGCACCAAGCGCCTGACCAGTGGCGCCAAGGACCTCGGTTCGGCGGTCAAGGAATTCAAGAAGGGCATGCGCGACGAGGACAAGCCGAACGCGCAGCTGGGCGACGAGTCGCGCAGCCAGGACGCCTCGCGCACCGCGCAGGACGAGCACGACCGTAACGCTCGCTGATCCGGAGCGGTTGCGGTGTTTGATATCGGCTTCAGCGAACTGCTGGTGATTGCGGTGGTCGCCCTGGTGGTGCTCGGTCCCGAGCGCCTGCCCAAGGCGGCCCGCTTCGCCGGTCTGTGGGTGCGTCGTGCCCGCAATCAGTGGGATTCGGTGAAACAGGAGCTGGAGCGCGAACTGCAGGCCGAGGAGATCAAGCGGCAGATGCAGGACGTGCGCCAGGGCATGCAGGACACCGAAAACCAGCTGCGCGCCAGTGGCGAAGCGATCCGTCGCGAAGCCCAGCAGGCACAGCAGCAGGGCGACGATCTGGCGCAGCAAGTACGCGCGCCGGCGCCGGCCGATCTGCCGCCGCACCTGGGCGAGCCGGCTGCCACGGACCAGGCACCGGCACAGGACGTCGCTGCGGTAGCGCCCAGCGCCGCCACGGCCAGTGAAACCAATGCGACGCCGCCGGCGCAGAACACGGAGCGCCCCTCATGAGTGAGCAGGATTTCGGCGAAAGCTCGCTGGTTGAACATCTGGTGGAACTGCGCGGCCGGCTGGTGCGCGCATTGCTGGGCCTGGGCGTGGCGCTGCTGGCGCTGCTGCCATTCACCCAGAAGCTGTACAACGCGCTGGCCGAACCGCTGGTTTCGCAGCTGCCGAACGGGCAGACGATGATTGCGACCAACCCGGCCGGTGCCTTCTTCGCGCCGTTGAAGCTGACCTTCTTCGTCGCCCTGTTCGTGGCGGTGCCGTGGCTGCTGTACCAGCTGTGGGCGTTCGTTGCGCCGGGCCTGTACGCGCGCGAAAAGCGCCTGGCGGTACCGTTGCTGGTGTCGTCGGTGGTGCTGTTCTACACCGGCTGTGCCTTCGCCTACTTCCTGGTGCTGCCGGCGGTGTTCCACTTCCTCACCACCTTCAGCCCGGACGTGATTGCGATCACCCCGGATGCGAACGCCTACCTGGATTTCGTGCTGGCGATTTTCTTCGCTTTCGGCGGCAGTTTCGAACTGCCGGTGGCGATGGTGATCCTGGTGCTGCTGGGCTGGGTGACGCCGCAGCAGTTCAAGGAAGGCCGCGGTTACGCGATCGTCGGCATCTTCGTGGTGGCCGCCGTGCTGACCCCACCGGACGTGGTGTCGCAGCTGATGCTGGCCATCCCGATGTGCCTGCTCTACGAGCTGGGCATCCACGCCGCACGCTGGCTGGTGCCATCGTCGGTAGTGAAGAAACCCGCCGCCTGAAAAAAGGGGACGGAGGGAATTAAGTCGTTTGTGCCGCTAACGACTTAATTCCCTCCGTCCCCTTTTTCGGTCAGGCGTGGAAGATGTCGCTGGAGGTCGGGGTGGTCGGGATCGGCGGTGCGGCGCGGCTGCCGCGGTGCACGAACATCTGCTTCCATGCGGCATAGACCGCGCCGACGTACAGCGGCATCAGTACCGTGGTCAGTACCAGCTGGGCGATGAAGGCTGCGGCCAGCGGGCCGCCGATCAGCATCGCGATCTGGATCACGATCACGAACAGGATGTACATGCAGAACGCGGCGATCAGGCCGAGCACGGCGAACACGATCATCGCGCCGATGTTCTCGATGCAGCCCTGCAGGCTCAGGCGCAGCGCGTGCATGCCGCTCTGCTTGTCGAACACCACCAGCGCCGGCTGGGTGAACATCGCCAGCGACAGCGCGACCGCACTCAGGAACACCAGCAGCATCCACAGCGCGATGCGCTTGGCCGGCAGGTTGGCGACCAGCGCGGCGGCATCGTCCGGCTTGATCTGCTGGCCGCTGCGGCTGATCTCTTCCATCTTGGTCATGACCTCGCTGAAGGCGGTGAAGCCCTCGCGGCCGATCATCATGAACAGCAGCGCGCCCAGCAGCAGCACCGCCAGCACCTGGATCGCCAGCGGCACCAGCAGGTGGCTGACGCGGTGGTCGCGGATCGGCTGCAGCAGGTGCGAGGCCAGGCCCGGGCGGCCTTCGTCGATCTCGCCGACGGCATACAGCATGCCGCCGAACATGATCGGCGAAATGGCCAGGGTCATCAGCTGCACGGCCATGCCGGCGGCGCCGGGAATCAACGTCGACAGCAGGGTCACCACCCAGCTCACCAGCAGCCAGGTCAGGCCGATCCGGGCCAGCTGCAGCGGCGCACGCCGGTACAGGGAGAACGTATCCAGCAACCACTGGGCGCCCGCCGAAGCCGGCAGCTTGCGAATCTCTTTCATGGACATCCGGGAGGGACAGGAGGGGGCCGGGCGGCTGCCCGTGGCGCCGATTATCCCTGTTTTGCCGCCGGCTGGGCTGAAGACAGCCGCGCCTGGCGGACGAAGCGGCGCAACAGCTGGCGGGCCAGCGGTGCGGCGCTGACCGCGCGCTCGATGCTGCGGGCACAGCCGCCGTGGCGGCCGATGCAGTCGGCGCGGGCGCGCACGTAGCCACGCATGTGGTGGGTGGCGAATTCCGGATGGAACTGCACGCCCCACGCCTGGCGCCCCCAGCGGAAGGCATGGCAGCCATCCAGCGGCGAGCGCGCCAGTACTTCGGCACCGTCGGGCGCGCGCAGCACGGTCTGCAGATGGGTGGCGTGGGCGGCGAAATGCTGTGGCAACCCCTGGAACAGCGGGTCCTGCGCGGCCTGTGGCTGCAGTTCCAGCTCGATCGTGCCGGACTCGCGGCCCGCTGGGTTGTAGGCCACCTCGCCCCCGAGCGCGTGCGCCAGCAGCTGATGGCCGTAGCAGATGCCGAACACCGGCAGGTCGTCGTGGGCGGTCCGGCGCAGCCAGGCGGCGCTGCGCTCGCTCCATTCGGCATGGTCGGTGACGAACGCGGCCGAGCCGGTCACCAGCACGCCGGCGAAGCCGTGCGGATCGGGCAGGGCGCCACCGTGTTCGACATCGACCACCACCGTCTCATGTTCTTCCAGCCCGGCGGCGACGCGGATCCAGTGCGGGAAGCGCCCGTAGCGGCGCAGTGACGGCACCGGGCGGCCGGTTTCAAGGATCAGGAACGGAGCTGGGTTCATCCGGGGGCGGCAGCACTGACAGGACTTCCTCGATTGTAGTCAGCCCCTGCGCCACCTTTTCAAGCCCGGCCTGACGCAGGGTTCGCAGCCCTTCAGCCCGCGTGGCGCGGGTGAAACCGGCCAGGTCCATGTCGGCGCGGATCTGCCCGCGCAGCCGCGAGCCCAATGGCAGCAGCTCATACAGGCCGATGCGGCCGAGGAATCCGGTGCGTCGGCACTCCAGGCAACCGACCGGCCGACAGGGCGTGGCGGCATCTGGATATGCAGCATGGCTATCAGCCAGCACCGCCCAGTCGGCGGCGCCAAGGCTGTGCGGCTGCTTGCAGTGCGGGCACAGCGTGCGCACCAGGCGTTGGGCGAGGATGCCGTTGAGGGTGCTGGCCAGCAGGTAATGCGGCACGCCCAGGTCGAGCAGGCGGGTGACTGCCGAGGGCGCATCGTTGGTGTGCAGGGTGGACAGCACCAGGTGACCGGTCAGCGAGGCCTGCACCGCCATCTGCGCGGTTTCCAGGTCGCGGATCTCGCCGATCATGATGATGTCCGGGTCCTGTCGCAGCAGGGTGCGCACGCCACTGGCGAAGTCCAGGTCGATGTTGGTCTGTACCTGCATCTGGTTGAACTCGGGCGCGATCATCTCGATCGGGTCTTCCACCGTGCACACGTTCACGTCCGGTGTGGCCAGCCGCTTCAGCGTGGAATACAGGGTGGTGGTCTTGCCCGAGCCGGTCGGGCCGGTGACCAGCACGATGCCGTGCGGGCGCTCGACCAGTGCATTCCAGCCGGCGGCCTCCTGCGGGCTGAAACCGAGCTGGTCGATGCTCTTGAACGCGGCATCCGGGTCGAAGATGCGCATCACGCACTTTTCGCCGAAGGCGGTGGGCATGGTCGACAGGCGCATCTCGACTTCGCGGCCGCCCGGCGAGCGGGTCTTGATGCGGCCATCCTGCGGGCGCCGGCGCTCGGCCAGGTCCATGCGGCCCAGCACCTTGATGCGGCTGACCACGGCGGTCATCACCGCCGGCGGCACCTCGAACACCTTGTGCAGCACGCCGTCGATGCGGAAGCGCATGCGTCCCATCTCGCGGCGCGGCTCCAGGTGGATGTCCGAGGCGCGCTGCTCATAGGCGTACTGCAGCAGCCAGTCGACGATGTGCACGATGTGCTGGTCATCGGCGTTGACGTCGCCGGCACGGCCCAGCTCGACCAGCTGTTCGAAGCTGGGCAGGGTGGTGCTGGCCTCACCGCGCACATCGCCGCGGGCGCCACGCACCGAACGGGTCACCCCGTAGAACTCCATGGTGTAGCGGTGCAGGTCCAGCGGATTGACCACCGCCAGCTCGATGCGGCGCCGGGTCAGGTGCTGCAGGTCGCGGCGCCATTCCTGCACCAGCGGCTCGCTGGTGGCCACCAGCACGCGCTCGGCATCCACCGCCAGCGGCAGGAAGCGGTGGCGGCGGGCATAGGCATGCGACACCAGGGCCGTGACCGCGGCGACGTCGACCCGGGTCGGGTCGATGCGCAGGTAGCGGCAGCCGGTACGCTGCGCCAGCCATTCACTGAGGCGTTCCAGGGTCAGTTCGCCGCCGCCGTTGGCGGCCAGCTTGAGGTTGGACAGCAGCACCAGCGGATGCACTTCGCTGGCGTTGCGCGCACCCTGTGCGGAGAACCGCATGCGCTCGCGGTCCTGCTCGGCCACCAGGCCATCGGCGATCAGCGCCGCGGCGATCTGCTCGAAATGCAGGCGGCCCCAGGGCAGCGGAACGCCGCCCGCCTCGCCGGGCGTGCCCACCGGCAGCCGATGTTCCATCTGCCTGCTCCTCCCGGGTACGGAATGCCCCGCAGGTCGGCCGTTATACTAGCGCACCCCCCTTGCCGGCCAAGAATCGTCCGCATGTCCGCGACCCCGACCGTTCCGATCACCTTCCAGGGCCTGATCCAGACCCTGAACCAGTTCTGGGCCCAGCAGGGCTGCGTGCTCATCCAGCCGCTCGACCTGGAGGTGGGCGCCGGTACCTTCCACCCGGCCACCTTCCTGCGTGCGATCGGTCCGGAAGGCTGGAACGCGGCCTACGTGCAGCCCTCGCGCCGCCCGACCGACGGCCGCTACGGCGAGAACCCGAACCGCCTGCAGCGCTACTACCAGTACCAGGTGGCGATGAAGCCGGCACCGGACAACATCCAGCAGCTGTACCTGGATTCGCTGAAGGCGCTGGGCATCGATCCGCTGGTGCACGACCTGCGCTTCGTCGAGGACAACTGGGAATCGCCGACGCTGGGTGCCTGGGGCCTGGGCTGGGAAGTCTGGCTCAACGGCATGGAAGTGACCCAGTTCACCTACTTCCAGCAGGCCGGTGGCCTGGAATGCCGCCCGGTGCTGGGCGAGATCACCTATGGTCTCGAGCGCCTGTGCATGTACCTGCAGAACTGCGACAACGTCTACGACCTGGTCTGGACCTACGGCCCGGACGGCCAGCCGGTGACCTACGGTGACGTCTACCACCAGAACGAGGTGGAGCAGAGCACCTACAACTTCGAATATGCCGACGTGGACGAACTGTTCCACCGCTTCGATGCCTGCGAGCGCGAAGCGCAGAAGCTGGTGGAAGTGAACCTGCCGCTGCCGGCCTACGAGCAGGTGATGAAGGCCAGCCACACCTTCAACCTGCTCGATGCGCGCCGCGCGATCAGCGTGACCGAGCGCCAGCGCTACATCCTGCGCGTGCGCGCGCTGGCCCAGGCGGTGGCCAAGGCCTACTACGAGCAGCGCGAGAAGCTGGGCTTCCCGGGCGCCAAGAAGGCCTGACCGCCGCTCTCCCCCTTACTCCGGGGCGCCGGACGCGTCGCGCGCTGCGCCCCCACCACAGGATTGAAACGATGAGCCAACTGTCCCCCCTGCTGATCGAACTGGGCACCGAGGAGCTGCCGGTCAAGGCGCTGCCGGGCCTGGCCCAGGCCTTCTTCGATGGCGTTGTCGACGGCCTGCGCAAGCGCGGCGTCGCGCTGGAGCTGGGCGATGCACGCCCGTTGTCGACCCCGCGCCGGTTGGCCGTGCTGCTGCCGGGCGTTGGCCTGGAACAGCCGGAACAGCACAGCGAAGTGCTGGGCCCGTACCTGAACATCGCGCTGGACGCCGAAGGCCAGCCGACCAAGGCCCTGCAGGGCTTCGCCGCCAAGGCCGGGATCGACTGGACCGCGCTGGAGAAGACCACCGACAACAAGGGTGAGCGCTTCGTGCACCGTGCGGTGACGCCGGGCGCGAGCACCGCCAGCCTGCTGCCGGAGATCCTGCGCGAGGCGATCGCGGCGATGCCGATTCCCAAGCCGATGCGCTGGGGCGACCACGCCTGGGGCTTTGCGCGCCCGGCGCACTGGCTGGTGCTGCTGCACGGTGCCAACGTGGTCGAGGCCGAACTGTTCGGCCTGCAGGCTGGCCGTGTCAGCCGTGGCCATCGTTTCCACCACGACCAGGCCGTGTCGCTGGCACAGCCGCAGGATTACGTGGAAGCCCTGCGCGCCGCGTTCGTGCTGGTCGACCCGAGCGAGCGCCGCGCGCGCATCGTCGCCGAGGTCGAGGCCGCTGCGGCCAAGGCCGGCGGCAGCGCCCGCATCACCGAGGACAACCTGGATCAGGTGGTGAACCTGGTCGAGTGGCCGTCGGCGGTGCTGTGCAGCTTCGAGCGCGCGTTCCTGGCGGTGCCGCAGGAAGCGCTGATCGAGACGATGGAGATCAACCAGAAGTTCTTCCCGGTGCTGGATGACAACGGCACGCTGACCGAGAAGTTCATCGGCATCGCCAACATCGAATCGAAGGACGTGGCCGAAGTGGCCAAGGGCTACGAGCGCGTGATCCGCCCGCGCTTCGCCGATGCCAAGTTCTTCTTCGACGAAGACCTGAAGCAGGGCCTGGCGTCGATGGGCGAGGGCCTGAAGACGGTGACCTACCAGGCCAAGCTGGGCAGCGTGGCCGACAAGGTCGCCCGCGTGGCCGCCCTGGCCGAGGTGATCGCGCCGCAGGTTGGCGCCGACGCTGCGCAGGCACGGCGTGCCGCCGAACTGGCGAAGAACGACCTGCAATCGCGCATGGTCAACGAATTCCCGGAACTGCAGGGCATCGCCGGCCGCCACTACGCCGTGGCCGGTGGCGAATCGGCCGAGGTCGCGCTGGCCATCGACGAGGCCTACCAGCCGCGCTTCGGTGGCGATGACATCGCGCTGTCGGCGCTGGGCAAGGTGCTGGCGATTGCTGAACGCGTGGACACGCTGGCCGGTGGTTTCGCCGCAGGCCTGAAGCCGACCGGCAACAAGGACCCGTTCGCCCTGCGCCGCAACGCGCTGGGCCTGGCCCGCACGATCATCGAGAGCGGCTTCGAGCTGGACCTGCGCGCGCTGCTGGCCAGCGCCAACGCCGGCCTGGCCGCGCGCAACGTGCAGGTCGACGTCGGCGAGCTGTACGACTTCATCCTCGACCGCCTGAAGGGCTACTACGCCGACAAGGGCGTGCCGGCCACGCACTTCAATGCGGTGGCCGAGCTGAAGCCGGCCTCGCTGTATGACTTCGACCGCCGCCTGGATGCGATCGGCACCTTCGCTGCGCTGCCGGAAGCCGAGGCGCTGGCCGCGGCCAACAAGCGCATCCGCAACATCCTGCGCAAGGCCGAGGGCGACATTCCGGCCCAGATCGACCCGGCGCTGCTGCAGGAAGACGCCGAGCGCGCGCTGGCTGAAGCCGTCACCGCGGCCATCGACGACACCGGCGCCAGCCTGCAGCACAAGGACTACGTGGCCGTGCTGGCCCGCCTGGCCCGGCTGCGCCCGCAGGTCGATGCCTTCTTCGATGGCGTGATGGTCAATGCCGAGGATCCGGCGCTGCGTGGCAACCGCCTGGCGCTGCTGACGATGCTGGGTGAGCGCCTGGGCAAGGTCGCGGCGATCGAGCATCTGTCGAGCTGATGCCCGTATCGGTAGTGCCGGCCGCTGGCCGGCATTGCCACCGCGCATCGGATCGATCTGTGGGTTGCCGGCCAGCGGCCGGCACTACCGGATCACCGCCGGCGGATGTCCATCGGGGTCATTGCCGGCATCGCGGACGATGCCGGCTTCCTCATCGGCATTTACGATGATCGCCACAAAGGCGCGTATTTTGACCGCCACTTAACAACCGATCCCGAATGACGTGATGCATTTCGCATCGTCACCTCCGGTCGGTATGCTGTGCCGCATGCAGCCAAAGAAATACGCCCTGCCGCTGATGGTCCTGTCGTTGGCCGCCACTTCCGTGGCCCACGCGCGCGGCACCATCGACAAGGTGGACATCAAGGGATTGGACAAGGGCGACGACGCCGCAATCATCGAGAACATCCAGGAATCGCTGTCGCTGTACGACACGATCGGCAAGGAGCAGGGCGAGTCGCGCCTGGAGTACCTGTTGTCGCAGGCCGAGCGGCAGACCCGCCAGGCACTGGAACCGTTCGGGTACTACAACCCGGTGATCAAGGTCGAGGCGCCGCGCGTGGACGAGCACGTGCGCGTGCTGATCCATGTCGACAAGGGTGCGCCGGTCACCGTGCGCCGCGAGCACATCGACATCACCGGCCCGGCGATCTACGACCAGTACCTGCAGGACGACCTGGCTGCGTTCAAGCCGCGCAAGGGCCAGCGCTTCGTGCATACCCAGTACGAAGCCAGCAAGATCACCATCACCCGCCGCCTGGCCGAACGTGGCTACTTCGACGCCGACTACACCCAGCGCCAGGTGCAGATCACCCGCGCCGACAATGCTGCAGACATCGACCTGACCTGGGACAGTGGCCGCCGCTACAACATGGGCCCGGTGCGTTTCGAACAGGACTACTTCGTCGACAAGCTGTTCGACCCGCTGGTGTACTGGGACCAGGGCAGCTACTACCACGAGGGCAAGCTGGATCGCCTGCGGCAGTCGTTGACCAAGCTGGACTATTTCAGCGTGATCGACATCCAGCCGCGTCCGGACCAGGCCGACGCGAACGGCGACGTGCCGGTGGACGTGAAGCTGACCCGCGCCAAGCGCACCATCTACACCGCCGGCCTGAGCTACGGCAGCGAGAGCGGCCCGGGTGTGCGCGGTGGCATCGAGCGGCGGTTCCTGAACAACCGCGGCCACAAGATGAACACGCAGCTGGACTATGCGCAGAAGCGCAAGAGCCTGGTCACCAGCTACCGCATCCCGGCGTTCAACTGGCTCGACGGCTGGTACACCTTCGCCGCCAGCGCGTATGACGAACAGACCGATTACATCGATCTGCGCAACTTCAAGCTGATCGCCAGCCGCAGCGGCGAGATCAACGAGCACTGGACCGCGATCGCCTCGGTCAACGCGCTGCGCGAGCGCTGGCGCTACGCCTCCGGCACCGAATTCACCGATGCGGTCTACAACACCTCGACGCTGGTGTACCCGCAGATGGTGGCCGACTACGTCAACGTTGACGACCAGATGTTCCCGCGCAAGGGCATCAGCGGCACCGCGACGCTACGGACCGGCATCGAGGGCGTCGGTTCGGATACCAGCTTCGTGCAGGCCAATGCCGTGCTGCGCTGGTACATCCCGGTGGGCGAAAGCAACCGCCTGATCCTGCGCGGCGAGGGCGGCACCACCTGGACCAGCGACCTGGTGGCGATGCCACCGAGCCTGCGCTACTTCGCCGGCGGCGACCGCAGCATCCGCGGCTACGCCTACCGCGAGGTCGGCCCGCGTACGCCTGCGCCGGACAAGTACGCACTGGGCGCCAAGAACCTGGTGATCGGCTCGGCCGAGTACGAGCACTACTTCAATGGCGGCCCATGGGGCGCGGCGGTGTTCGTCGATACCGGCAGCGCCTTCGACAACACCATTGATCTGCACACTGGCGTCGGCTTCGGCGTGCGCTGGAAATCGCCGGTCGGCCCGGTACGCATCGACGTGGCGCACGGCCTGAACAACCCGGATTCGCAGTTCCAGCTGTACCTGAACATCGGAGCGGACCTGTGAGCACGCCCGCACCCACGCCGACCCCGAACACGCCGCCGCGCGTGCGCTTCTACCGCCGCCGCCGCTTCTGGGCATGGTCCGGCGCCGGCGTGATCGGCCTGGTGCTGCTGGCCCTGCTGGCGGTGTACTGGCTGCTGCAGACCGTGGCCGGCCGCGATGTGCTGCTGGCGCAGGTGGTGGCACGGCTGCCGGTCGGCGCCAGCTTCACCTGGGACAAGGTGGACGGCCCGGTGGCCGGTCCGCTGACCCTGTACAACGTCGACTTCCGCTATGACGACATCCATTTCCACGCCGAGCGCGCGCACCTGGAGCCGGACCTGCGGCCGTTGCTGGGCCGCAAGCTGCTGCTGGACAAGCTGGAACTGACCAACGCGACGTTGAACCTGGCCAAGAGTGACGAGCCGTTCAAGCTGCCGTCGTGGCCGGATTCGCTGCCGCAGATCGAGATGCCGCTGGCGATCCAGGCCGACGCCATTGCCATCGATGGCTTCCGCATCAGCCAGGCCAACGAGCCGGTGATCGACATCAGCCGCGTGCGCGGTGGCATCGAAATCGCCAACGGCGAATTCCAGGCGCACAAGCTGGTCGTGGACAGCGACATGGGCAATTTCACCGCCCAGGGCCGCTACATCCCGGCCAAGGACTACGACACCGACGTGACGGTCACGGCGGTGCTGCCGGCCCCGCGTGGGCGCACTGCGGCGACGGTCGGGCTGGTGGCACGCGGCGACCTTGCGCACATGGAGGTGGCGGTGGCCGGGCGTGCACCGAAGCCGCTGCATGCGATGCTGGTGTTCGACGGGCGGACCGATCCGAGCTGGAATGCCAGCATCCGCAGTGACGAACTGGATCTGGCGCTGTTGTCGCCGGCATTGGCCAGCTCGGCGATCGCGCCGCTGGCGCTGGACTTCACCGCTGCCGGCAAGGGCGGCAACGCCAACCTGCGCGGCAAGGTGAAGCAGGGGGACCAGGAACTGGAACTGGCACCGTCGGTGGTGTCGCTGCAGGACCAGGTGCTGAAGGTCTCGCCGCTGCTGGTGAAGGGCCTGGGGGGCGAAGCCCGGCTGGAGGGCACCGCCGATTTCAGCCAGGAAGACCAGCAGAAGCTCAATTTCTCGGTGGTCGCGCGGAACCTGACCTATGTGCCGGCCGCGGACCCGAACACCGCCGGCAGCGCGCCGGTACCGGTGACGCTGAAGGAAGCACGCTTCGGCCTGGCCGGCACGCTGAAGGCATGGGCGGCGATTGGCCGCGCCGAGGTCGAACGCGAAAAGCAGAAGGCACAGCTGCGCTTCGACGTGCGTGGCAATGACCAGGCCGCGTCGATCCACCAGCTGCAGGCGCAGACCCCGGGTGGCCAGCTGCAGGTGGAAGGCCAGGTCGCTTGGGCGCCACAGCTGGACTGGGACGCCAAGGCTGCACTGAAGGACTTCGACCCCGGCTATTTCGTGCCGGGCTGGAATGGCCGCCTGTCCGGCAACCTGGCCTCCAAGGGGCGCCAGCTGCCGCCGCCGGCCAATGCCGCACCGGGCACGGCCGGCACGCTGGAAGCGACGGTGGATCTGCCGTCGCTGAAGGGCATCCTGCGCCAGCGCAACCTCGACGCACAGGGCAAGTTCGCGCTGCAGGGCGAGCAGGGCCAGGGCGACCTGAAGCTGGCGCTGGGCAGCAGCCGGGTCACCGCTTCGGGCAAGGTCGGTGATCGTCTCGACATCGATGCACGCTTCGAACCTTTGCAGCTGAGCGATCTGCTGCCGGGCGCCGATGGTGGCCTGCGTGGCCAGGTGCAGGTGAAGGGCCCGCGCGATGCGCCGGACATCACCGCCGACCTGATCGGCAACAACCTCAACTGGGATGGCTACGGCGCCGAGAGCGTAAGCATCAAGGGCCACCTGCCGTGGCGCGGCGACAGCGGCACGCTGGCGGTGCAGGGCCAACAGGTCAACGCCGGCATGCTGCTGGAACGGCTGAACATCGACGCGCAGGGCAGTGTGTCCAATCTGCGGCTGGCCGCGCAGACCCGCAACGACATGGGCGCGATCGAGCTGCAGGGCAGCGTGCGCCAGCAGGGCGCGCAGTGGCGTGGCGAGCTGGCATCGCTGCGCATCGCACCGGTGAAGGGCGATGCCTGGTCGCTGCGTGCGCCGGCCGCGTTCGCGATCAACGGCAGCACCTACACCCTGTCCGAAGCCTGCCTGGCCGCCGCCAGCAGTGGCGCGCTGTGCGCCCAGGCAAACTGGCCGCGCGAGGGCCTGGTGGTGCGCAGTGATGCGCTGCCGCTGGCGCTGGTGCAGCCATGGCTGCCGCCGCAGTCCGGCCGCCGCATCTACCTGCGCGGTGATGTCAGCCTGGACGCGCAGATCCGCCCGCGCGGCAATGCCTGGGAAGGCCATGTGGAAGTGCGCTCGAAGGAAGGCGGCGTGCGCCTGGGCGAGAACCGCACCACGGTGGGCGATGCGTCCCGTGGCGAGCTGGTGCGCTATGACCAGTTCTCGCTGAAACTGGACATGACCCCGGCCAGCATCAAGGGCTATCTGGGCATGGGCTTCCAGGGCAACGGCTTCGTCGATGCCAAGATGCAGACCGGCTGGGAAGCCAGTGCGCCGTTGAACGGCGAGCTCTACCTCAACATGTCGCGGCTGTACTGGCTGGAGCTGTTCTCGCCGGACATCGTGCGCCCGACCGGCCTGATCGAAGGCCACGTCAGCCTGCGCGGCACCCGTGGCCAGCCATCGCTGGGCGGTGACGCGCAGCTGAGCAACTTCAAGGGTGAATTCCCGGCGCTGGGCCTGACCTTCGACCAGGGCAAGGGCAGCTTCGTGGCCCAGCCTGATGGCTCGGCCAGGATCACCGCGCAGGCCAATTCCGGCCAGGGCACGCTGTACGTGGATGGCGGCCTGTCGTGGTTCGGTGATGCACAGCCGCTGCAGTTGAAGATCCACGGCGACAACGTGCTGCTGTCCAACACCAGCGAACTGCGCATCGTCGCCAATCCCAACCTCGATTTCACCCTGGCCAAGGCGGCAATGGAGCTGCGTGGCACCGTGCATGTGCCCGAGGCCGATATCGACCTCGAACGCCTGGACCGCGGCACCTCGGTGTCCGAAGACGTGGTGGTGCTCGATCCGGTCGATCCGGAAGAGTCGCGCACCTCGCCACTGGACATGGACCTGACGGTCAGCCTCGGCGACAAGGTGAAGATGACCGGCTTCGGCCTGAAGGGCGCGCTGACCGGCAAGATGCAGGTCTGGGCCAAGCCCGGCCGCGAGATGACCGCCAACGGTGGCCTGGAAGTGAGCGGGCGCTACAAGGCGTATGGGCAGGACCTGACCATCACCCGCGGCAACCTGACCTGGAACTACAACGCGGTCTCCGACCCGCGCATCAACATCCGTGCCGAGCGCCGGGTCGGTGATGTCACGGCCGGCATCGACGTCACCGGGCGTGCGCAGCAACCGCGTGCGGACGTGTGGTCCGAGCCGGCGATGTCGCAGTCCGAGGCGCTGGCCTACCTGGTGCTGGGCCGCAGCCTGACCGGCGCCAGCAGCGACCAGACCCAGCAGGTCAACGCGGCCTCGGCGGCACTCTCTGCAGGCAGTGGCCTGCTGGCCTCGCAGCTGGGCGCCAAGCTGGGCCTGGACGACGCCGGCGTGAGCCAGTCGCGCGCGCTGGGAGGCTCGGTGATCGGCGTCGGCAAGTACATCTCGCCCAAGCTGTACGTCGGCTACGGCGTGTCGCTGGTCGGTGCCGGTTCGGTGATCACGCTGAAGTACCTGCTGCGCCGCGGCTTCGACGTGGAAGTGGAATCGAGCACGGTGGAAAACCGCGGTTCGATCAACTGGCGACGGGAGAAATAACGATCCGGTAGTGCCGGCCGCTGGCCGGCAGCTGCACCGTATCTCCCGGGTTGCGAGGGTTGCCGGCCAGCGGCCGGCACGACCGTGCACGTCGACCCAACCATCGGCCGTTGCCCCGGCCGCCCCCAGCGGCTATGGTCCCGGGCTGTTCTGTCGTACCGGATTGCCCCATGTCACCACGCAAAGCCCTTCCCACCGCCCTGGCCCTCGGCCTGACCCTCGCCGCCGGCGCCCACGCCGATGAAGGCATGTGGATGCCGACCCAGCTGCCGGAACTGGCCAAGCCGCTGCAGGCCGCAGGCTTCAAGGGCAATCCGGCCGACCTGGCCAACGTCACCGCGCCGCCGCTGAGCGCCGTCGTGCGTGCCGGTGGCGGCACCGGCTCGTTCGTGTCCGCCGACGGCCTGCTGCTGACCAACCACCACGTGGCGATGGGCGTAATCCAGTACAACAGCTCGCCCGAGCACAACCTGATCGACAACGGCTTCATCGCCAACGGCCGCGCCGATGAGCGCCCGGCCAACCCGGACTTCCGCGTGCTGGTCACCGTCGGCTTCGACAAGGTGACCGACCAGGTGCTGGCGCAGGCGCGCGGCAAGACCGGCCGTGCCTACTTCGATGCGGTGGATGCGGCCAGCAAGCAGATCGTGGCCGAGTGCGAGAAGGACGGCAGCGTGCGTTGCTCGGTGGCCAACATGTACTACGGCACCGACTTCTACCGCATCGCCCAGCTGGAACTGAGCGACGTGCGATTGGTCTACGCGCCGCCGCGTGCGATCGGCAACTACGGCGACGAGATCGACAACTTCATGTGGCCGCGCCACACCGGCGACTTCACCCTGCTGCGTGCCTACGTCGGCAAGGACGGCAAGCCGGCCGCCTACAGCAAGGACAACGTGCCCTACCAGGCACCGGCACACCTGCAGATGTCGGTGGAAGGCCCGAAGGAAGGCGACTACGCGATGCTGGCCGGTTACCCGGGCATCACCTACCGCCACCGCACCGCCGCCGAATTCGCCGGCCAGATCGATGCCGTGCTGCCGCGCCGCGTGTCGGTGTTCCAGCAGATGATCGACACCATCGAAGCCGCCAGCGCCAAGGATGCACAGGCGCGTACCCGCTACGCCTCGCAGCTGCAGTCGCTGAAGAACAACCGCAAGCGCGCCGCCGGTGAACTGGAAGGCCTGCTGCGCAGCGATGCCAAGGCCCAGCGTGCCGCCGACGAAAGCGCGATGCTGGCCGCCACCGACCGCAGGTACCAGGGTGATATCAAGGCGCTGCTGGCCAACCTGTCGCAGGGTGCGGCGGTGGGCGAGCGTGACCTGCTGCTGGACCAGATGGCGATGCAGAGCCAGCTGCTGCGCTCGGCATTGCTGCTGGAGCGCCTGCGCATTGAGTCGGCCAAGCCCGACGCGCAGCGCGAGAGCGGCTACCAGCAGCGCGACCAGGCGATGATCGAAGGCGTGCTCAAGCAGGTGCAGCGCCGCTATGCGCCGGAGGTCGAGAAGGCGCTGCTGACCACCCTGCTGACCCGCTACCAGCAGCTGCCGGATGCGCAGCGCGTGGCCGAGTTCGACGCCGCCTTCGGTCGCACCCCGCAGCAGCTGGCCAAGGCATTGGACACCCTGTACGCCGGCACCCAGCTGGGCGACGAGGCGCAGCGCCTGTCGCGCTTCGCTGCCGCCCGCGAAGGCAAGGCGCTGGCTGCCGATCCGCTGATCGCCGTGGCCGGCCCGCTGGTGGCCGCGCAGCTGCGCATCGAGAACGAGAGCAAGACCCGCGAAGGCGAGCAGCTGCGCCTGCGCCCGGCCTACATGCAGGCGCTGTTCGCCTGGCGTGCCAAGCAGGGCCGTGCGGTGTACCCGGATGCCAACCGCACCCTGCGCATCAGCTACGGCAAGGTGGAAGCACTGCATCCGCGCGATGGCGTGAGCTACTCGCCGGTGACCACCGTGGCCGGCATCGTCGAGAAGAACACCAACGCCTATCCGTTCGATGCACCCAAGCCGCTGCTGGCGGCGATCGCCAAGGGTGACTTCGGCAGCACCGCCGATCCGGCGCTGAAGACCCAGACGGTCAACTTCCTGACCAACCTGGACACCACCGGCGGCAATTCCGGCTCGCCGGTGCTCAACGCCAAGGGTGAACTGATCGGCCTGAACTTCGACAGCAACTGGGAGTCGGTCAGCGCCAGCTGGTGGTTCGACCCGCGCTACAAGCGTGCCGTGCACGTGGACATGCGCTACCTGCGCTGGCTGCTGGCCAAGGTCTACCCGGCGCCCGAGCTGCTGAAGGAAATGGGCGTGCCGGCCCAGTAAGAAGCCGGCCACGACCAACGGTCGTGGCCCGCACCGCGTAGGCCCCCACCCTGGTGGGGGTGGTTGCCCCCAACGAGCCCGTACACCCGGCCATGCCTGGCCTACACTGCGGGTTCCTCCGACGGAAACACGCGCGTGGTCTCCAGCTGGATCCTGCTGCTGGTCTCGGTTGCCTATGCCGCGCTGCTGTTCGGCGTGGCGTGGTGGGGTGACCGCCGGCCGATGTATCCCGACCGGCCATGGCTGCGGCCGGTGGTGTACAGCCTGGCGCTGGCGGTGTACTGCTCGTCGTGGACCTTCTACGGCGCGGTCGGCACCGCCGTGCGCAACGGCATCGGCTACCTGCCGATCTACATCGGCCCCTTGCTGCTGCTGTTGTTCGGCTGGCGCATCATCGAGCGCCTGGCGCTGATCGCGCGCAGCCAGAACGTGGTCTCCATCGCCGATTTCATCTCCTCGCGTTTCGGCCGCTCGCGGCGGTTGGCTGCGCTGGTGGCGATCATCGCGCTGATCGGCATCATTCCGTACCTGGCCCTGCAGTACAAAGCGGTGGCGATGAGCCTGCAGGTACTGACCGGCAACACCGGCCCGACCGGCTTCTTCAGCGACCCGGCGTTGTACGTGGCGTTGTTGATGGCGCTGTTCGCCACCCTGTTCGGTACCCGCCAGGTCGATGCCACCGAGCACCACCACGGCATGATGCTGGCCATTGCGCTGGAGTCCGTGATCAAGCTGGTGGCGATGGTGGCGGTGGGCGTGTTCGCCTACGTCTGGCTCAGCGACCGCAACGAAGCGGTGGTGGAGTCGGTGCATACGCTGTTCACCGGGCTGCCTCCGGTGGGCTTCCTGTCGCAGACGCTGCTCAGCTTCCTCGCCATCATCTGCCTGCCGCGCCAGTTCCACGTGGCGGTGGTCGAGTGCGGGGATGTACGCGACGTACGCCGTGCGCGCTGGATGTTCGGCGGCTACCTGGTACTCATCTCGGCGATGGTGCTGCCGATTGCCACCGCCGGTGTCAGCCTGTTCGGTACCGGCAGTGGCGTGGCCGATGACTCGATGGTGCTGGCCCTGCCGCTGGCGGAAGGGCGCAACACACTGGCGTTGATTGCTTACATCGGGGGCTTCTCCGCGGCGACCGGCATGGTGATCGTGTCCTCGATCGCGCTGGCCACCATGGTCAGCAACGACCTGGTGATGCCGGTACTGCTGCGCCGAAGTGGTGATCACCAGGAAGCGGCCGACGTCGCCTCGCGCGTGCTGTGGATCCGCCGGCTGGCGATCCTGCTGCTGGCGCTGATGGCCTACAGCTACTACCGCAGCAGCAGCAATGACAGCACCCTGGCCAGCTACGGCCTGATGGCGTTCGCTGCCGTGGCGCAGTTCGCACCGGGGCTGATCGGCGGCCTGTACTGGCGTGGCGCCAGCCGCCGCGGCGTCGAGGCGGGCATGCTGCTGGGCTTCGGCACGTGGTTGTACACGCTGCTGCTGCCGGCGATGACGATGGCCGGCTGGATGGACGCCGGCTGGGTGCAGAATGGCCCGTTCGGCATCACCTGGTTGCGCCCGCAGCAGTTGTTCGGCATGACCGGTTGGGACCCGCTGACCCATGGCACGTTCTGGTCACTGCTGGTCAATGCGGCGACGATGATGCTGGTGTCCGCGCGCTGGCGACCGGGCGTGGACGAGCGGCTGCGCGCCGCGCCATTCCTCGATCCGTATGCCGAGCGCCCCTCGGTGGCCGGTGGCTGGCCCGGTCATGTGCACGTGGGCGACCTGCTGGCACTGGCCTCGCGTGTGGTCGGTGAACGCCACGCGCGGCGCGCCTTCTTCGAGCAGGCGCAGTCGCTGGGGCGCGAGCTGCAGTCCTCGGCACCGGCCGACCGGCCCTGGGTGCAGTTCACCGAGCGTCTGCTGGCCGCATCGATCGGCGCGGCGTCCGCGCGCCTGCTGCTGACCAGCCTGCTGCGCGGCTCGGGCATGGACCTGGGCGAAGTGGTGGCGGTGCTGGATGAAGCCGGGCAGGAGCTGCGTTTCAACCGCGAGATCCTGTCGACCACGCTGGAGAACATCAGCGCAGGAGTCAGCGTGGTCGATCCGGACATGCGCCTGACCGCCTGGAACCGTCGTTACCAGGACATGTTCGGTTACCCCGACGGCATGCTTTACGTGGGGCGCCCGGTGGCGGACCTGATCCGCTACAACGCCGAGCGTGGCGAGCTTGGCGAGGGCGACATCGAGATCCAGATCAACCGCCGCATCGGCTACATGCGCGCCGGTTCACCACACGTGTTCGAGCGTACCCGCAGCGACGGCAAGGTGATCGAGATGCGTGGCCAGGCGCTGCCCGGTGGCGGCTACGTCACCAGCTACAACGACATCACCGATTACAAGCACGCGGAAAAAGCCCTGCTGGAAGCCAACGAGACGCTGGAACAGCGCGTGGCCGAGCGCTCGCACGAGGCCGAGGTCGCGCAGCAGTCGAAGACCCGCTTCCTGGCGGCGATCAGCCACGACGTGCTGCAACCGCTGAATGCCGCGCGCCTGTTTGCTTCCGCGCTGCGTGACAGTGACCACGTCAGTGACGAGCAGAAGCATCTGGCCGAACGCGTGGATGCCTCGCTGCGTGCCGCCGAGGAACTGCTCGATGGTCTGCTGGATGTATCGCGGCTGGATGCTGGCGGCCTGCACCCGGTGATCGGCGAGTTCGACGTGAGCGCGCTGATGCGCGAACTGGCTGCGCAATACACCCCGGTCGCCGCTGGCCGTGGCCTGCGCCTGGACCTGTTCGCGCGCCCGGCGTGGGTACGCAGCGACCGCCGCCTGTTGCGCCGCGTGCTGCAGAACTTCCTGGCCAACGCGCTGCGCTATACCCGCCAGGGCCGCATCGTGCTGGCAGTACGCCACCGTGGTGACGAAGTGGAGCTGCAGGTGTGGGATACCGGCCCCGGCATTCCCGAGCACCACATGCGGCAGATCTTCGACGAATTCCACCGCTACCAGCAGCCGTTCGACTGGGGCGAGCAGGGCCTCGGCCTGGGCCTGTCGATCTGCCAGCGCATCTCGCGCCTGCTCGACCATCGGTTGAACGCACGCAGCCGGGTCGGCAAGGGCTCGATGTTCTCGATCATCCTGCCGCGGGTGGCGCCACTGCCCGGATACACCGAGTTGGCCACGCCGGCACAGGCCGTGGCCGCACCGGTACGCAGCGATTCGCTGGCCGGGCTGCGCGTGCTGTGCGTGGACAACGACGAGGAAATCCTCGACGGCATGCGCGCGTTGCTTGGCCGCTGGCAGGTGCAGGTGATCACCGCCGCGACCGTCGACCAGGCGCTGGAGAAGATCGCCGAGCGTCCGCAGGTGATGCTGGTGGACTATCACCTGCACGACCGCATGGACGGCCTGGATGCACTGGTGGCCCTGCGCGATGCGGCGGGCTACCCACTGCCCGGTGCGCTGCTGACCGCCGACGGCCGCGATGAACTGAAGCGCATGGCGCGCGAGCGCGGCTACCGCGTGCTGACCAAACCGATCAAGCCGGCCTCGCTGCGCGCCTTCCTGGGCGCGCTGCGCGATGCGCAGTAGTGCCGGCCGCCCGGCAGTAGATCCACGCCATGCGTGGATGTGACGTCTGGTAGTGCCGGCCGCTGGCCGGCAACCACGCAATCGCGGGCGCGTTACCCCACGCCATGCAGGTGTTCGTACAGGATCGTCGCACCGATGATCACCAGGATCACGCCGCCGATGATCTCGGCGCGCTTGCCGACCATGCTGCCCAGCACGCGGCCGAGCATGATGCCGGCAGTGACCATGGTCAGCGTGCACAGGCCGATCACCGCAGCCATCACGCCGATATGCACGTCCATGAAGGCCAGGCCGATGCCCACTGCCATCGCGTCGATGCTGGTGGCAAAGCCGGTCAGCGCAAGCTTCCAGAAGCCGTGGTGCTGCGAAGGATCTTCTTCTTCCTCGGCACTGTCCGGGCGCAGGCCGTTGTAGATCATGTGGATGCCCAGCGCGCCGAGCAGACCGAAGGCGATCCAGTGGTCGAAGGCTTCGACGTACTGCAGGGCGGCACGGCCGAGCAGCCAGCCGATGATGGGCGTGATCGCTTCGATGACGCCGAAGATGATGCCGGCGCGCAGCGCATCGCGGAACACCGGCTTGCGCATGGCGGCACCCTTGCCGATCGCCGCAGCGAAGGCATCGGTGGACATGGCGAAGCCGATCAGGAGGATCGAAACAGGAGACATGGCGGCAGCGGAAGGTCGGGCTAGGACGGACGCACGGCCTGCGCTCGCGCCCAACCTGGTGTTGCGCGCGCGGGCCGCTGGTCTCGCCAACCATCATGGTTGTCCACGCCACGGCGCACTGGCCGAGTATGTTGACGTGGACGATTCCTGCGAAGGAATCCGGCTACTCCCCAAGGGGACGCGAAGCTTAGCACCGCGATCCGCGCGTGGCGCGTTTCCAACGAAACGCGCAGGCAGGGCTGGTTTGTATAGCGATGGCTATACCGCGAGCACAGCGGTGCCTGGTAGTGCCGGCCGCTGGCCGGCAGGTGCAACGTCAAAAGCGTGCCAAGCAAGCTTGGCACCTACCGGAGCGGTTTCATGCGTCTCGCGCGTTTCAGGGAATTGCCGGCCAGCGGCCGGCACGACCGTCAATCCTCTTCCGGCGGCAGCACGATGGCGTCGTCGTCGATCGCCAGCTTGCCGGCCATCAGCACCGCCTGGGTGCGGTTGGTCACGCCCAGCTTGCGCAGGATCGCAGTGACGTGCGCCTTGATCGTTGCTTCGGAGACGTTGAGGTCGTACGCGATCTGCTTGTTCAAGCGGCCGGCGCCGAGCATCTGCAGCACGCGGAACTGCTGCGGGGTCAGCTCGCGCAGGCGCTGGCCCACCTCGCGTTCCTCGCTGCCGGTGGGCGGCACGTTGTGCGCTTCCGGCGGTGCCCAGGTCTCGCCATCGAGAATGGTGCCCAGTGCATGGCCGATGGTGTCCGAGTCGGCCGACTTTGGAATGAAGCCGAGCGCGCCGTGGTCGAGCGCGCGGCGCATCACCGTGGCTTCCTCGCGCGCGGACACCACCACCACCGGCAGGTGCGGGTGCAGCGAGCGCATGTGCACCAGCGCGTTGAAACCCTGCGCACCGGGCATGTTGAGATCCATCAGGACCAGGTCGGCGTCGTTGTGCTGGTCGGCCAGCGCGTACAGCGCTTCCACGCTGTCGGCTTCGAACAACTGCACGCCCGGGATGACCCGCTGCACCGCCCCACGCAGGGCTTCGCGGAACAGCGGGTGGTCATCGGCAATCAGGAGGGTGGTCATGGGTCGAGCTTATCGATCAGGAAAGGGAGCGACGTGATGGCAGGTGCAGGACGGGTCGGACACGGCCGGGTCCCTCCTCCCGGCCACGTCCCTGGCGCGTCCTGCGCCTGCAGTCACGCCATCAGCGCACCTTGCGCTCGTCCACCAGCGACGCCACCACCGACGGATCGGCCAGGGTCGAGGTGTCACCGAGCTGGTCCGGCGCGTTCTCGGCGATCTTGCGCAGGATGCGGCGCATGATCTTGCCCGAGCGGGTCTTCGGCAGGCCCGGCGCCCACTGCAGGTGGTCCGGCGTGGCGATCGGTCCGATCTCCTTGCGCACCCAGGCGACCAGTTCCTTCTGCAGTTCGTCGCTCGGTGCTTCTTCGGCCACCAGGGTCACGTAGGCGTAGATGCCCTGGCCCTTCACGTCGTGCGGGAAACCGACCACGGCCGCTTCGGCCACCTTCGGGTGCGAGACCAGCGCGCTTTCCACTTCGGCGGTGCCGATGCGGTGGCCGGACACGTTGATCACATCGTCGACGCGGCCGGTGATCCAGTAATAGCCGTCCTCGTCGCGGCGGCAACCGTCGCCGGTGAAATAGCTGCCGGGGTAGGTGCGGAAATAGGTGTCGATGAAACGCTGGTGGTCGCCGTACACCGTGCGCATCTGGCCCGGCCAGGAATCACGGATGATCAGGTTGCCCTCGGTCGGGCCGTCCTGGATCTCGCCATCGGCATTGACCAGCGCCGGCTGCACGCCGAAGAAGGGCAGGGTGGCCGAGCCCGGCTTGAGGTCCATCGCACCGGCCAGCGGCGAGATCAGGATGCCGCCGGTTTCGGTCTGCCACCAGGTATCGACGATCGGGCAGCGGCTGTCGCCGACCACTTCGTAGTACCAGCGCCAGGCTTCCGGATTGATCGGCTCGCCGACGCTGCCCAGCAGGCGCAGCGAGGCGCGCGACGTCTTCTTCACCGGCTCCTCGCCCTCGCGCATCAGCGCACGGATGGCGGTCGGAGCGGTGTAGAAGATCGACACCTTGTGCTTGTCGATCACGTTCCAGAAGCGCGAGGTATCCGGGTAGTTCGGCACGCCTTCGAACATCAGCGAGGTCGCGCCGTTGGCCAGCGGGCCGTACACGATGTAGCTGTGGCCGGTGACCCAGCCGACGTCGGCGGTGCACCAGTAGATGTCATCCTCGCGCAGGTCGAACACCGCTTCATGGGTGTAGGCCGCGTACAGCAGGTAGCCGCCGGTGGTGTGCAGCACGCCCTTCGGCTTGCCGGTGGAACCGGAGGTGTAGAGGATGAACAGCGGGTCTTCCGCGTTCATGCGCTCGGGTTCGCAGGTGGCCGGCTGGCTGTCCACCACGTCGTGGAACCAGCGGTCGCGCGGCGCCTGCATGTCCACCGCGCCGCCGGTGTGGCGCACCACCAGCACGGTTTCCACGGTATTGGTGCCGGGCAGCTTCAGCGCGGCATCGACGTTGGCCTTCAGCGGAATCTTCCGGCCGCCGCGCAGGCCTTCGTCGGCGGTGATGATCAGCTTGCTCTGGCAGTCGCTGACGCGGTCGGCGATCGAGTTCGGCGCGAAGCCACCGAACACCACCGAGTGGATCGCGCCGATGCGCGCGCAGGCCAGCATGGCCACTGCAGCGTCGACGATCATCGGCAGGTAGATGGTGACCCGGTCGCCCTTCTTGACGCCCAGGTTGCGCAGCGCGTTGCCGAGGCGGCAGGTGCGCTCGTACAGCTCGCGATAGGTCACGTGCTGGGCCGGCGCGTCGGGACCATCCGGTTCGAACAGCAGCGCGGTCTTGTTGCCGCGCGTGTCCAGCTGGCGGTCCAGGCAGTTCACGCTGGCATTGAGCTCGCCATCCTCGAACCACTTGATGTGGAAATCGGACAGGTCGTAGCTGACGTTCTTGATCTTCGTCGGCTTGCGCATCCATTGCAGGCGCTCGGCGGCCTTGCCCCAGAAACCATCCGGGTCGGTCACCGAAGCCTGGTACTGCTGTTCGTACGACGTCTTGTCGATGCGTGCCTTGGCGGCGAACTGCGGATCGACGGGGTAGATATCAGCCATGGCACCCTCACTTGCACGTTGACTTTGTATGTGCGGTCGCAGCATCGCGGCGACCGATTCCCCTCAGTTTGCCCCATCCACCCCCGGCCGCGTCACCACCCTGGTTAGACCATGGTCGAAAGTGAGCGCCCAGCAGGGCCGGGTTCGACCAATGGCGAATAGCCGCTGTGCGCGAACGCCCCGCAGTCTCGGCTCGACCGTGCCCCACGCGCGGCATCACCTTGCCACTTGGGAGAGAGGGCAACATGAGCCACCGTACGTTGAAAGCCGTGCGCACACCTTTGGCGGCCTGCCTGTTGGTCGCCCTGGTCGCACCGGGCATGGCGTTCGCAGAGACCGCCAAAGAGAAGGCACTGGAAGCACGCGTTGCCGAACTGGAACGCCAGGTCCAGCTGCTGCTGTCTTCGCAGCAACAACAACAGACCCAGATCAGCCAGACCCAGCAGGCGGTGACCGAAGTCCGCACGGTGCAGGCCGGGCAGAAGCCGGTCGCACAGGTGCCGGCCGGCAAGCAGCCGATCCAGGTCACCACCATCACCCCGGGCGCGGCGCCGGGCACTACGGTCAAGATCGGCGGCTTCATCAAGGCCGACTTCCTGGCCACCCAGACCAGCGATGGCCAGCTGGCCGACGATGCCACCGGCCGCTCGCTGTACCTGCCGGGCCAGACCCCGGTGGAAGGCGCTGGCGGCAGCGGCAAGCGTTCGGGCACCGACTTCAATGCTCATGCCAAGTTCTCGCGCTTCAACCTGGGCATCGACAACGTGAGCGAATCGGGCAACAAGGCCGGTGCGTTCTTCGAGATGGACTTCTTCGGCAACTCGCTGGGCAACCAGACCGCCACCAACACCTATGGCGTGACCCTGCGCCACGCCTACATGTACTGGAACAACTGGCTGGCCGGCCAGACCTGGTCCAACTTCATGGACGCGGCCGCGCTGCCGGAAGCGGTCGACTTCGTCGGCCCCACCGACGGCGTGATCTTCGTGCGCCAGGCCCAGGTGCGCTACACCCAGGGCGGCTTCAGCGTCGCGCTGGAAAACCCGGAGACCACCACCCTCACCGGTACCCGCAACCCGGTCACCGGCGCCTGGACCAACACCAGTGCCAACTCCGATCGCGGCAGCCTGCCTGATCTGACCCTGCGTTATGGCTGGAAGGGCGACTGGGGCACCTTCGGTGTCGGTGGCATCGTCCGCCAGCTGAAGGTCGACAACCAGGCCACCGGCGCCAAGGCCGACAAGGTGGCCGGTGGCCTGACCCTGGGCGGCAAGTGGGTGATGGGTGACAGCGATTCGCTGCACTACCAGCTGACCGGCGGCGAAGGTATCGCCCGCTACATCGGCCTGGGCATCACTGCCGACAGCGCCTACGACGTGGCCCGCGACGAGCTCAACCCGACCGGCGTGCTTGCCGGTTATGTGGGCTGGCGGCATGCGTTCTCGCCGAAGCTGCGTACCAACCTGATCTACGCGCGCAGCGACTACGACAACGACAGCGTGCTGGGCCCGCTGGTGACCAAGAGCGTGCAGAGCGTGCGCGGCAACATCTTCTACTCGCCGCTGCCCAAGGTCGATATCGGCGCCGAGCTGATGTACGGCCGCCGCGAGATCGAGAACGGCAACAAGGGTGACATCACCCGATTGCAGTTCACCACCAAGTACAGCTTCTAAGAGCGTGCCGGCCAGCGGCCGGCACCTACCGAGATGGGGTGCCGGTCATGGCCGGCACCTACCGAGATTGAGTGCCGACCAAGGTCGGCACCCACCGAGATTGAATGCCGGCCAAGGCCGGCACCCACCGAGATTGAATGCCGGCCAAGGCCGGCATCTACAGAGGGAAAACGTCCCATGTCCAGCACTGCATCAAGCCCGCACAATCCAGCGGGTACCCTGACCCAGGGCCACAAGAAGGTCATCTTCGCATCGAGCCTCGGCACGGTGTTCGAGTGGTACGACTTCTTCCTGTACGGCTCGCTCGCCGCCATCATCGCCAAGCAGTTCTTCAGTGGCGTCAATGAAACCACGGGCATGATCTTCGCCCTGCTGGCGTTCGCTGCCGGCTTCTTCGTGCGTCCGTTCGGCGCGGCCTTCTTCGGCAGCCTCGGCGACCGCATCGGCCGCAAGTACACCTTCCTGGTCACCATCCTGATCATGGGCATCTCGACCTTCCTGGTCGGCGTGCTGCCCAACTACGCCACGATCGGCTTTGCTGCCCCGGTCATCCTGATCGTGCTGCGCCTGGCCCAGGGCCTGGCGATGGGCGGTGAGTACGGCGGTGCTGCCACCTACGTGGCCGAGCACGCGCCGGACGACAAGCGTGGCCTGTACACCAGCTTCATCCAGTGCACCGCCACGCTCGGCCTGTTCATGTCGCTGCTGATCATCCTGGCCTGCCGCTATTTCCTCGGCAATGAAGCCTTTGAGGCCTGGGGCTGGCGCATCCCGTTCCTGGTCTCGATCCTGCTGCTGGGCATTTCGGTGTGGATCCGCCTGCAGCTGAGCGAGTCGCCGCTGTTCCAGCAGATGAAGGCAGAGGGCAAGGGCTCCAAGACGCCGTTCCGCGACAGCCTGAAGGGCGGCAACCTGAAGCTGATGCTGCTGGTCCTGCTCGGCGCTGCTGCCGGCCAGGCCGTGGTCTGGTACGGCGGCCAGTTCTACGCGCTGTTCTTCCTCAGCAGCATGCTGAAGGTCGATGCCACCACCTCCTACCTGCTGATCGCTGCCGCGCTGGCGCTGGGCGTGCCGTTCTTCATCTTCTTCGGCTGGCTGTCCGATCGTATCGGCCGCAAGAAGATCATCCTGGCCGGCTGCCTGCTGGCTGCCGTCACCTACATCCCGATCTTCAAGGGCCTGACCCACTTCGCCAACCCGGCCATCGAAGAAGCCCGGACCAACTCGCCGGCACTGGTCATTGCCGATCCGAATACCTGTTCCTTCCAGTTCGACCCGGTCGCCGTACGCAAGTTCACCAGCTCCTGTGACATCGCCACCGCCGCGCTGACCAAGGCCGGCGTGCCGTACGACGTGCAGCCTGCCGCTGCCGGCTCGCTGGCGATGGTGAGCGTGGGCAGCAGCCAGGTCACCTCGTATGAAGGCGCTGGCCTGAGCAAGGAAGACGGCAAGGCAAAGGCCGATGCGTTTGGTGCGGAGCTGAAGACCGCCCTGACCACGGCGGGTTACCCGGCCAAGGCCGATGGTGCACGCATCAACATCGCCGGCACGATCTTCATGCTGTGGCTGCTGGTGCTGTACGTGACCATGGTCTACGGCCCGATCGCCGCCTACCTGGTCGAACTGTTCCCGACCCGCATCCGTTACACCTCGATGTCGCTGCCGTACCACATCGGCAACGGCTGGTTCGGTGGCTTCCTGCCGGCGATCTCGTTCGCGCTGGTGGCCGGTACCGGCAACCTGTACTACGGCCTGTGGTACCCGATCGGCATCGCGCTGATGTCGGTGGTGGTGGGTGGCCTGTTCCTGCGTGAGACCAAGAACGTGGACATCACCAAGTAGGAATGATGGTCATCGGATGAAGGAGAGGCCGTGGTGCAGACCGCGGCCTTTCTGTTTATGTGCCGGCGATCGGGGTCGGATCCCTTTCGCATGCGAAAGGGCTCTGACCCAACCGCAGGACGCGCTACTCCGGGCATCCATGGCTGGGCTCAAACTGCCGCATTGAAAACGCTTCGATGCAGAACCGACGCTGCGCGCTCTCATCGCCTGCCTGGCGGATCTGCCTGCGCAACTGGTCGGCTCCCGGGCAACGCGCAGCGCGGACGACAACGAGGTTGCACACAGGAACAAACGGGAAGTGCACCTCATTGCGAGGGATGTTCAGCCTCTCGTTCCAGGCTTCGAACGGAAAGAGCAAGTACAACAGCCCGTCCACCGCTTCATCCTCGCACTACACCCTGCTCTTCAGCGCGTCAGACGCATACATTGGTGGACCTGGAGCCGCTCGGCCATGAAATATGTACGAATTTGCACATCTTCCCATCGCTCTGGAACGAGATGACGTGATTGGCGAGGAGTGGGAGGGCGTTCCTGGTCGAATTCGACAATCTGTGGCGCGTATGGCCCGAATCCGGGCAATGCGTCCACGCGCCAACTAGCATGAAGAAGCCATCCAACCAGAGCAGATCATGTTCGGCCTTCTTCTAGTTGCAGTGTCCGTCGTGGCGGCGTCATCACCGGCGACGCCCGCGAAGCGTGCAGCAGCCGACAAGGTTACTGGTGTGCGAGAAGGCATGGAGTACACACAGGTACGCAGGCTGCTGCTTGACGCAGGGTGGGTCCCGCTGGACGCAGAGTACCTGCGGCCTTGGCCGGCTTATCCGGACTATCCGGAGGTCAATTGTGGCACCGGGTGGCAAGCAACCTGCTCCGCATTCTTCTTTCGCGGTGACTATTACTTCGGGGTGGGGCTGAACCCCAAGGAGTCCCGACGCCATCTGCCCGTGGAGTGGACGTGGAGGTCGCGTGATCCGGCAGGGTTGGCACGCGACCACCGTGTTGTGAAAGCGGTCATCAGCGCGACGCGCCAGGGCAACGTGCAGATCGAGGAAAGGTCACCTGTGATCAAAGCGGCGTGCGGAACGAACAAGGTCTGGCTGTCCTGGAACAACGCAGTACCAAACGCAACATTGGTGACCTGCGACTACGGCGGTACGGCGCATGACAATTGGGGTTGGCTGGTCGAGACCGGATTGGAAGACGATGAGACGCGGGTGCGCCGTTTCTCTCTGGGCAAGGTGACCAGCGTCGCGGAGTTCAAGCGGTTTGGCGCACAGGTGCGGGATGCTTTCAGCTCGCATCCCTGGTGCTCAGGCGCCAAGCCGAAGGTGCCGCTGAATGCGGTCTTTGCAACGTTGGTGAAGACGCCCAGCCAGAGTGGAGATGTGCCGTACTGTTTCATGCCTCACTTCTTCACAGGGAACACTGGCACTCCTTTGCGGAGCATTCCGGCGGTGGACGATGTATCGCCGGACGTTCCGTGGGCAGAGGCCGGCCTGCTCGCGAGGGAGGTCGAGATCCTGCGTGACTGGAGGCGGGAGTTTGCGCCTGAGTAGCGAATCGACGCCCTCGGACACGATATTTGGGCTACACATTCTGGGGTTTCAGTGATGTTTGTTCTGAAGCGCGTGGTGCTGGCATTTCTTGTTGGCCCACCTCTGCTCTCATCTGCTGACGCTGTGGATGCCAGTGCGATCTACGGCGTCAACCACACCCACTGGGCGATCAACCGTTTCAGTGTCGATGGTCGTTCGGCCGTTGACATCATTGGCCCGTATCAAGGCGGGGCTGGAGCCTGCTGCTACGGCGCACCAGAACACTGGTATCCGGGGCTGACGGTGCGGGTTGACTGGGAAACGGGTGCCGGAAGTGCAATGGATTTTCCTGGGACAGAGGATTGGTCAAAAGTTCTGGCTTGGAGAGAAAAAATCCTGGCGCAGAAGCGCAGTCACAGCAAAGTCGTCCCCGTCCCGGATTACACCGGCCAGGAAGTCTGCGGCATCACCGTGCATTTCCTGCCCTGTGATGAGATTCAGGCCACTACCTCCTGTTACGCCTACGGCAGCCCCGAGTACCCGATCAAGATTCCGCTTGAGTTGCCAGAACCGCAGTCATGCCCGGCGGAACGTACCGACCGGCAGAAGGCCCAGTGATGGGCGCGTTCATTGGGAAGGGTGCACGCATGCACGTTGGTGCCGAGGTTCCCGAATGAGGCCATGCGCCACCGCGTGAAGGTTGGCATGCGAGCCAAGCACGGCTCGACCCTACAATCGGCCCATGACCACCCTTACTCCGGCCGATCTCCCCGCCATCATGCACACCCTGCGCAGCGCATGGCAGGCGCAGCGCCCCACGCTCGACCAGCGCGAGAATGACCTGCGCCGCCTGCGCGAGGCGCTGAAGCTGCGCCTGGACGAGATGACGCAGGCCATCGCCGAGGACTTCGGCCACCGCGCCCATGTTGAATCGAAACTGGCCGACGGCATGAGCGTGCTGTCGGCCATCGACCATCTGCGCCGCCACCTGCGGCGCTGGTCGAAGCCGCAGCGGGTCGGTGCCGGTTGGCGACTGTGGCCGGCGCGCGCGCAGCTGCGGCCGACGCCGCTGGGCGTGGTCGGGGTGATCTCGCCCTGGAACTACCCGGTCACGCTGGCACTGGTGCCGCTGGCCACCGCCATCGCCGCCGGCAACCACGTGCTGCTGAAGCCTTCGGAACACACCCCGCGCACCAGTGCATTCCTGGCCGATCTGCTGGCCAGCGTGTTCCCGCCCGATCGGGTGGCGGTGGTGCAGGGTGGGGCGGACGTGGCCGCGGCGGTGTCCTCGCTGCCGCTGGACCATCTGCTGTTCACCGGCTCGACGGCGGTGGGCCGCAAGGTGATGGCTGCTGCCGCCGAGCATCTGGTACCGGTCACGCTGGAGCTGGGCGGCAAATCCCCGGCCATCGTCTGCCGCGATTTCCCTCTGGATAAGGCTGCTGCGCGGCTGGCCACCGGCAAGTGGTTCAACGCCGGCCAGACCTGCATCGCGCCGGACTACGTGCTGATCGACACCGCACGCCAGCGCGAGTTCGTGCAGGCGCTGCAGCAGCAGGTACGCGAGCGCTACGGCGACTTCAGCGATGCCGACGATTACACACGCATCATCAACGAAGGACAGTACCGGCGCCTGCAGGGTTATCTGGCGCAGGCGCGCGAACGCGGCGTGCCGGTCATTCCGCTGGCGCAGGTGGATGAGGCGCGCGCCGACCGCGAGCGCCTGCTGGTGCCGACCGTGGTGCTGGACCCGCCGGACGACCTGGAGCTGATGCGCGAGGAGATCTTTGGCCCGATCCTGCCGGTACGGGCCTACCCGGATCTGGATGCCGCGTTGACCGACGTGCTGTCCCGCGATCGGCCGCTGGCGCTGTATCCCTTCAGCCATGACAAAGCGACGGTGGAGCGCATCCTCGGCCAGGTGGTGGCCGGTGGGGTGACGGTCAACGACACGCTGCTGCATTTCGCGGCCGATGGCCTGCCGTTCGGCGGGGTAGGGGCAAGCGGCATGGGCGCGTACCACGGCCGGGCCGGGTTCGATGCGATGAGCAAGCGGCTGCCGGTGCTGTGGCAGTCGCGCTGGGCGGCCAGCGATCGGTTGCGGCCGCCGTACTCGAAGATTGCCGGGTTGTTGAAGTTCCTCGTGCGGTAGTGCCGGCGGGGGTCATGGGGTTGCCGGCCAGCGGCCGGCACTACCGGTAGGTGCCAACCCGCGCGGCCCCTTCCGGTAGGTGCCAACCTTGGTTGGCACGCGTGAACCCCAAGCGCCAACCAGGGTTGGCGTCTACCAAACCCGGGCCGGGTAGAATGCCCACATGAAGATCGCCTCGTGGAACGTCAATTCGCTCAATGTCCGCCTGCCGCACCTGGAGCAGTGGCTCAAGGCGTTCGGCCCGGACATCGTCGGTATCCAGGAAACCAAGCTGGAGGACCACAAGTTCCCCGATTCGGCGCTGATCGCCGCCGGCTACCGCAGCGTGTTCGCCGGCCAGAAGACCTACAACGGCGTGGCGCTGCTGTCGCGTGAGCCGGCGCAGGACGTGCAGATCGGCATTCCCGGCTTCGAGGACGAGCAGAAGCGTGTCATCGCCGGCACCTTCGGCGACCTGCGGGTGATCAACCTGTACGTGGTCAACGGCCAGGACATCGGTACCGACAAGTACGAGTACAAGCTGCGCTGGCTGGAGGCGGTGCATGCCTGGATCGCCGAAGAACTGCAGCGGCACCCGAAGCTGATCGTGATGGGCGACTTCAACATCGCCCCGGACGCGCGCGACGTGCACGACCCGGAGGTGTGGAACGAAAACCACATCCTGACCTCCACCGCCGAGCGCGGCGCGCTGAACAAGCTGCTGCAGCTGGGCCTGCACGATGGCTTCCGCCTGCACAACGACGAGGCGGGCACCTTCAGCTGGTGGGACTACCGTGCCGCCGGCTTCCGCCGCAACCTCGGCCTGCGCATCGACCTGACCCTGGTCTCCGACGCGCTGAAGCGCAGTGCGGTGGCCTCGGGCATCGACCGCGAGCCGCGTACCTGGGAACGCCCGAGCGACCATGCGCCGGCATGGGTGGAAGTAGCGTCGAGCTTGCTCGACGGATCTCCCATGCAGTCGAGCAAGCTCGACTCCACAGAACGGGGGCCCGACGATTGCCGGGCCCCTTGTGATGCGTCTGCCGGCCAGCGACCGGCACGACCGCCGCGTCAGCGTATGCTCTTGCGGGTGAACAGGTTGACGATCGCCAGCAGGATCACCGCACCGATCAGCGAGAACAGGAAGGTGCGGATGGTGATCGCTTCGTTGATGCCGCCGCCGAACAGCCAGCCGGAAATCAGCGCGCCGACGATGCCGACCACGATGTTGAGGATGATGCCCTGCTGGGCGTCGCGCTTCATGATGATGCTGGCCAGCCAGCCTACGATGCCGCCGACGATCAGCCAGATGATGATGCCCATGATCGAACCTCCGGTGGGAAACTGTGACCAGTTGACGCGCATGGCTGTGAACCCGTCGTGCAATTGCGTGATGGGCGCGTGCGGATGAGCCTGCCAGCCACCCTCGACGGCCCGTGGCGCTTCGGCCCGGTGACGGTCTGGCGGCGCACCCACGTGCCCGGCCACCGCGGTGAACCGCAGGCGCGGCAGGTGCTGGCGCAGGCGCTGGGGGCCGAACCGGAGGCGCTGCCGCTGGTGCGCGACGGCAAGGGGCGGCCTGAACTGACCGGCGCACTGGCCCATTACGGCACCGGCTGGAGCCACAGCGGCGAGGTGCTGCTGGTGGCGCTGGGCGAGGGCGTGCGGCTGGGCGTGGACCTTGAGCTGCTGCGGCCGCGACCACGCCTGCTGGAGATCGTGCGGCGCTTCTTCCACCCCGAGGAAGTGGCCTGGCTGGAACGCCTGGACGAGGCCGGGCGCGAGCACTGGTTCTTCCGCGTGTGGTGCGCCAAGGAAGCGATGCTGAAAGCCCACGGCCAAGGCATCTCGTTCGGCCTGCACCGGCTGCAGCTGGCCCCCGGCAATGACGGCGCCCTGCACCTGCGCTGGTGCGACCCGGAACTGGGCGAGGCCGCGCGCTGGCACCTGCACGAATGGCAGGCCAGCGGGCAGTTCCGCGCGGCATTGGCCTGGTATCCGCACTGAAGCGGGGAATCAGCGCGCAAAACCGGCGATAATGCCGGCATGAGCGAACACCCACTTCCCGCCAGCGTGACTGCCACGCTGGAACAGGGCCTGGCCAGCATGGGCCTGGATGCCGCGCTGGCACCGCCGCTGCTGCGCTACCTGGCCCTGCTGCACCGCTGGAACGGCACCTACAACCTCACCGCCATCCGCGACCCGCAGGAGATGGTCACCCGCCACCTGCTCGACTCGCTGGCGATGCAGCCGTTCGTGGCCGATGGCAGCCTGGCCGACCTCGGCACCGGCCCCGGGCTGCCCGGCATCCCGCTGGCCATCGCCTGCCCGGGCCTGCAGGTCACCCTGGTCGAGAGCAACGGCAAGAAGGCGCGCTTCATGCGCGAGGCCGTGCGCCAGCTCGGCCTGGGCAACGCCCGCGTGGCCGAATCACGCGCCGAGGCGCTGGACGAGGCCGGCCGTTACGACCAGCTGACCGCGCGCGCGATGGACACCCTGGCCGGCATCGTCCGCGTTGGCGGCCACCTGCTGCGCCCCGGTGGCGTGTTGCTGGCCATGAAGGGCGTCTATCCCCATGAAGAGATCGCGGACCTGCCGGAAGGCTGGCAGGTGCGTGAGGTGACCCCGCTGAGCGTGCCCGGCCTGGCCGGCGAACGCCACCTGGTCACGGTTACAGGCCCCTGATTACCGCCGCCAGCCCCTTGTGGAACAACGGGTTGGCGATTCACGATTTCCGCAAGGGGCCGGTTGTACGCATAATGACCGGTCCCAGCACACGTCGACGAGGCACACCCGCATGGCCCGCATCATCGCCATCGCCAACCAGAAGGGTGGCGTCGGCAAGACCACGACCGCCGTCAACCTGGCCGCTTCCCTGGCCAACGCACCCAAGCGCGTGCTGCTGGTCGATCTGGACTCGCAGGGCAACGCGACCATGGGCAGTGGCGTGGACAAGCGCGAGCTGGCTGCCTCCACCTGCGATCTGCTGCTTGGCGAGAACAGTGCTGCCGACGTGCGCGTGCAGGCCGCCGAGGGCTACGACCTGCTGCCCGGCAACATCGACCTGACCGCCGCCGAGATCCAGCTGATGGGTGAGAGCGAGCGCGAGCAGCGCCTGAAGCGCGCGCTGGCGCCGATCCGCGACGAGTACGACTACATCCTGATCGACTGCCCGCCGGCGCTGTCGCTGCTGACGCTCAACGCGCTGGCCGCCGCCGATTCGGTGATCGTGCCGATGCAGTGCGAGTACTACGCGCTGGAAGGCCTGAGCGCGCTGGTGGAGACCATCGAAGCGCTGCGTACCAGCCTGAACCCGGCGCTGGAGATCGAAGGCGTGCTGCGCACCATGTTCGATGTGCGCAACAACCTGGCCAACGCGGTCTCGGCCGAGCTCACCGAGCACTTCGGCGACCGCGTGTTCCGCACCATCGTGCCGCGCAACGTGCGCCTGGCCGAGGCGCCCAGCCATGGCCAGAGCATCGTCGGCTACGACCGCGCCTCGCGCGGTGGCGTGGCCTACCTGGGCCTGGCCGGCGAGATCATCCGCCGCAACAACGAACGCAACAAGGCCGCCAAGGCCGTGGAGACCGTCTGATGACCAGCAGCAAGCCGGCAGCCAAGAAGCGAGGCCTCGGCCGTGGCCTGGATGCGCTGCTCGGTCCCAAGGGCGCGGTCAGCCAGGTGCAGGCCACCACCGCGGTGATCGAGCCGCTGCCGGGCGAAGTGCTGCGCAAGCTGGCCGTCGGCCAGCTGCAGCCGGGCAAGTACCAGCCGCGCCGCGAGATGGACGAGGGCAAGCTGTCCGAGCTGGCCGATTCGATCAAGTCGCAGGGCGTGATCCAGCCGATCCTGGTGCGCCAGCTGCCGGCGGGCAACTACGAAATCGTCGCCGGTGAACGCCGCTGGCGCGCCTCGCAGCTGGCCGGCCTGGACGAAGTGCCGGTGGTGGTGCGCGAGCTGGAAGACCGCACCGTCATCGCGATGGCGCTGATCGAGAACATCCAGCGTGAAGACCTCAACCCGCTGGAAGAAGCCGAAGCGCTGCAACGCCTCATCAGCGAATTCACCCTGACCCATGCCGAGGCCGCCGAGGCCGTCGGCCGCTCGCGCGCGGCGGTGTCCAACCTGCTGCGCCTGCTGGAGCTGCCGGTGGCAATCCGCCTGCTGCTGGAAACCCGCCGCCTGGAAATGGGCCATGCCCGCGCGCTGCTGACCCTGGCCCCCGAGCTGGCCGGCAAGCTGGCGCAGGAAGCGGCCGACGAAGGCTGGTCGGTGCGCGAGGTCGAGCGCCGTGCGCAGGCCTTCGCCGCTGGCAAGGTGCCGAGCAACCGCCCGGTGGCCACGCCGAAGGTGCAGCAGGCCGACATCGCCTCGCTGGAAACCGAGCTGTCCGAAGCGCTGGGTGCCAAGGTGGCGATCAACCACGGCCGCGGCGGCAAGGGCAAGCTGATCATCCATTACACCGATCTGGACACCCTGGACGGCGTGCTGGAAAAGCTGCGTACGCGCCAGGGCTGAGCCCGGCGCAGCAACGGGGGACGCGGCCCGTTCCTGCCGTTTCCCGTGAATGACAGGGAACGCACCGCCGCGCGCCCCGGGGCCTGCACTGTGCTCTGGCCCGTGGCCTCATCCAGGGAGCAGGACATGAGCAACGCATTCGACGACGTCAGCCCGGGCGGCAGCCCGATCATGGTGCACAGCCGCCAGAAGGACTTCACGCCGGCGCAGGGCGAAGAACACATCGAGGCGATCAGCGCGCACATCGAGCGCCATCTGGGCCCGGTGTCCGGCGTCTTCCACGAGATCATCTCCGACCTGGTGCACATCGACGTGCACGTGGTGCCGGCCAATGAGCAGTTCCCGTACCTGCGGCTGGTGACCTCCGGCATGAGCGACCTGCCGATGACCGTGCCCGCCGAGGTGGATGCGGACGTGCCGCGCTACATGGAGCTGATGGTGACCCTGCCGGCCGACTGGCCGATCTCGCAGGACGCCTTCGAGGACGAGCGCAACTACTGGCCGGTGCGCCTGCTGAAGGGAATGGCGCGGCTGCCGCACGAGTACGACACCTGGCTGGGCTTCGGCCACACCATCCCCAACGGCCACCCCAGCGAGCCCTATGCGCCGGGCGTGGGTTTCGACGGTGCCATCGTGCTGCCGCCGGTGACCACCCCGGAAGACTTCGCCGAACTGGTGCTCGAGGACGGCAAGACCATCGCCTTCATGGCCCTCATGCCGCTGTACCCGGAAGAGATGGACCTGAAGCTGAAAAAGGGCGCCGAAGCACTGCTCGACCGCTTCGATGCGAAGAACATCCAGGACGTGATCGAACCCGGCCGCAGCAATGTGGCCAAGAAGCGTTTCGGGCTGTTCTGAGCCCGCAGCGTATCCTCTGCACCTGTACTCATTGATTTCCAGGCAACTGCAATGACCCTCCTGCTCACCGGCGCTGCCGGCTTCATCGGTGCCTACACCGCCCGCGCGCTGCTGGAGGCTGGCCAGCCGGTGGTCGGCCTGGACAACTTCAACGACTACTACGACCCGCAGATCAAGCGCGACCGCGTGGCCGCGCTGTGCCCGACGCTGGACCTGCGCACGCTGGACCTGACCGACCGCGATGGCCTGGCCGCGCTGTTTGATGAGGTGCAGCCGACCGCAGTGATCCACCTGGCCGCGCAGGCCGGCGTGCGCTATTCGCTGGAAAACCCGCATGCCTACGTCGACAGCAACCTGGTCGGCTTCGTCAACATGCTCGAACTGTGCCGCCACCGTGGCGTGCAGCACCTGGTGTATGCGTCGAGCAGCTCGGTCTATGGCGACTCGGCCACGCCGCCGTTCTCCGAAGACCAGCGCGTGGACCAGCCACGCTCGCTGTACGCGGCGACCAAGGCCGCCAACGAGCTGATGGCCTACACCTACGCTCAGCTGTACGGCCTGCATGCCACCGGCCTGCGCTTCTTCACCGTGTATGGCCCGTGGGGCCGGCCGGACATGGCGCCGCTGCTGTTCTCGCGCGCAGTGCTGGCCGGTCGGTCGATCGATGTGTTCAACGAAGGCCGCATGCAGCGCGATTTCACACATGTCTCCGACATCGTGTCCGGTATCCTTGGCGCCCTCGCGCATCCGGCCGACGGTCCGGTGCCGCACCGGGTGTTCAACCTCGGCAACCATACGCCGGTCGAGCTGGAGCGCTTCATCGGCGTGATCGAGCAGGCTGCCGGCCGCCCCGCGCAGAAGGTCTACAAGCCCATGCAGCCCGGCGACATGGTGCGCACGATGGCCGATACCCGGCGCGCCCATGATGCCTTCGGCTTCGACGCGGTGACCCCGATCGAAGTGGGATTGCCACCCGTCGTGGAATGGTGCCGCGAGTACTTTGGTGATCGCGCCTGAGGACGGATCCTCACGCCGCCGGGTTCATCTTCGGATAACCTCGGTTTCGGAGAATGCGCGGTCTTTGTCCCCCTTTGGCCGAGTGCCTTATGAGCCAACCCGAGCTTTCCGTTGTCGTCCCCGTGTTCAACGAGCGCGACAATGTCACCCCGCTGGTCACCGAAATCACCGCGGCGCTGCGTGGCCGGGTACCGTTCGAGATCGTCTACATCGATGACCACTCGCGCGATGACACCCTGGCCGTCCTGCAGGGCCTGAAGGCGACCACGCCGGAACTGCGGGTGCTGCACCACGTGAACCAGAGCGGGCAGAGCACCGCCGTGCGCACCGGCGTCAAGCATGCGCGGGCGCCGTGGATCGCCACCCTGGATGGCGATGGCCAGAACGATCCGGCCGACATTCCCAAGCTGCTGGCCGCGCGCGATGCGGCCGAGGCGCAGGTGAAGCTGTTTGCCGGCTGGCGCGTCAACCGCCAGGACAGCGGCAGCAAGCGCTGGGCTAGCCGCTGGGCCAATGCGATCCGCGCGCGCATGCTGCGCGATGACACGCCCGACACCGGCTGCGGTATCAAGCTGTTCGAGCGCAACGCCTTCCTCGACCTGCCGTACTTCGACCACATGCACCGCTACCTGCCGGCGCTGATGCAGCGTGCCGGCTGGAAGACCACCAGCGTGCCGGTCAACCACCGCCACCGTACCGCCGGCGTGTCCAAGTACAACAACCTGGGCCGCGCGCTGGTCGGCATCCGCGACCTGCGCGGCGTGGCCTGGCTGATCACCCGTAGCAAGCGCACCGCGGTGGAAGAGCGGTGATGGGCCTGGCACTGCACTGGCTCGACCAGCCGCTGACCTGGCTGTACTGGACCGGCCTGCACGTGACCGGTTGGAAGCTGATCGGCTATACCGGCGCGCTGATGTTCGGCGGCCGCTGGCTGGTCCAGTTCATCGCCTCCAAGCGTGCCGGCAAGCCGGTCATCCCGCGCCTGTTCTGGTACATGAGCGTGGTCGGCAGCCTGATGACGCTGAGCTACTTCCTGTTCTCGGCCAAGCAGGACTCGGTGGGCGTGCTGCAGAACCTGTTCCCGGCGTTCACCGCGCTGTACAGCCTGCAGCTGGACATCAAGCACCGGGGCTGGAAGCGGGACAGGGCCAGCCACTGAGGCGCCCGGGGCCCCCATCCGGTGGGTGCCGACCTTGGTCGGCACATGTGTATCCGGGCCCGGCGCATCCACGCATGGCGTGGATCTACCACATGCCCGGCAGCCTTGCCGGGTAGCTGCCAACCTTGGTTGGCACACGGGGAAAGCCAGCGCCGACCAAGGTCGGCAGCTACCAGGCACGGCCCAGGCAGGACCTTCGTCCCATGCCACGGGCGGTGGGCGGTGCCATGATCGGGGTCTGCCTTCCCGGGAACCTGTGCTCGTGAAAACCCGTCTTGCCGTTGCCCTGCTGATTGCCCTGTCCGCCCCCGCCGTGGCCCTGGCCGCGCCGCCCGCCACCGCTGCACCTGCCAGCGTGGCCACCGAATCGCCCGCCGACGCCGCCTTCCGTGCGGTGTACGAGAAGGAATGGAAGTGGCGCCAGGACGGCGGCGGTGAGGCCAGTGAGGACGAAGATGCCCCGGCCAATGCCACCCGCATGCCCGACGTCGGCCCGGCCGCGCAGCAGGCACGCCTGAAGGTGTGGGACGAGACCCTGGCCGCGCTGAAGAAGATCGACCCGAAGACCCTGTCGGCCGACAACCAGGTCAACTACGCGATCTACCGCGACCAGGTGTTCAACCTGGCCGAAGAGGTGCGCCTGCGCGGCTACGAGATGCCGTTCAACGCCGACTCCTCGTTCTGGTCGAACCTGTCCTTCATGGCCCGGCGCGAGATGAAGACCGTGCAGGACTACCAGAACTACATCGCACGCCTGAATGACGTGCCGCGCTACTTCGGCCAGCAGACCGAGAACATGCGCGTCGGCCTGAAGCGAGGTTTCAGCGTGCCGCGTGCCGTGCTCGATGGCCGCGAGGTGTCCATCGCCACCGTTGCCGAACTGAAGGACCCGACCGAATCGCCGCTGTACGCGCCGTTCAAGAAGCTGCCCAACAGCATTCCGGCCGCCGAGCAGGCCAGGCTGCAGGCGCAGGCGCGCGAAGCGATCAGTGGCAAGGTGGTGCCGGCGTTCCAGCAGCTGCGCACCTTCTTCGTCAGCGAGTACGTGCCGCAGGCGCGCACCACCCTGGCCGCCGAAGCGATGCCGGCCGGCAAGGCGTACTACAAGCAGCAGATCCACGAATACACCACGCTGGACCTGTCGCCGGACGAGATCCACCGCATCGGCCTGGGTGAAGTCGAGCGCATCCAGGGCGAGATGAACGACATCATCAAGCAGGTGAAGTTCAAGGGCAGCTTCGCCGAGTTCCTGACCTTCCTGCGTACCGATCCGCAGTTCTATGCGAAGACGCCGGAAGAGCTGCTGTCGCGCGCGGCGTGGATCTCCAAGCGGGCAGACGGCCAGCTGGGCAAGTACATGACGCTGCCGCGCGCGCGCTTCACCATCGTGCCGGTGCCGCCGGACATCGCACCGTTCTGGACCGCCGGGCGTGGTGGCATGGGCACCTACTGGCTCAACACCTACAACCTGCCATCGCGCCCGCTGTACAACCTGCCGGCGCTGACCCTGCATGAATCCGATCCGGGCCACGCGCTGCAGGGCGCCATCGCCGCCGAGCAGAAGAACCTGCCCGAGTTCCGCCGCAACGCCTACATCTCCGCCTATGGCGAAGGCTGGGCGCTGTACTGCGAGAAGCTGGGCGTGGAGATGGGCATCTACGAATCCCCGTACGAGGATTTTGGCCGCCTGACCTACGAAATGTGGCGCGCCGCGCGCCTGGTGATCGACACCGGCGTGCACAGCAAGGGCTGGACCCGCGAGCAGGCACTGGCCTACCTGCGTGACCACACCGCGCTGAGCGAGCATGAAGTGACCACCGAAGTGGACCGCTACATCTCCTGGCCGGGCCAGGCGCTGAGCTACAAGCTGGGCGAGATCGCCATCGTGCGCCTGCGCGCGCAGGCCGAGAAGGAACTGGGCGACAAGTTCGACATCAAGGGCTTCCACGACACCCTGCTCAAGCAGGGCTCGGTGCCGCTGCCGGTGCTGGAACAGCAGATCCAGGCCTACATCGCCGAACGCAAGAAGGCCTGACCGCTCCAAGGTAGTGCCGGCCGCTGGCCGGCAACCTGCACGCACTGCAATCGTTCGACATTGCCGGCCAGCGGCCGGCACTACCGGGGATCGGAGAACGGGTTCGGATCGCAGGATCCGACCCCGTCATGTTTCACCCCACCGCCCTTGGCTTGGCCACCCGTGCCGCGAAGGTCGGCAGCACCAGCAGGGTCAGCACGGTGGCGGTGATCAGGCCACCGATCACCACCGTCGCCAGCGGCTTCTGCACCTCCGCACCGGAGCCACTGGCGATCGCCATCGGAATGAAACCGACGATCGCCACCAGCGCCGTGGTCAGCACCGCGCGGATGCGGCTCGACGCACCATTGATCGCCGCCTGCAGCGGCAGGTCACCGGCATCCAGGCGCTCGCGGATCGCCTGCATCAGCACCAGCCCATTCAAGGTGGCCACGCCGGAGACGGCGATGAAGCCGACCGCCGCCGACACCGAGAACGGCATGCCACGCAGCAGCAGCGCGAGAATGCCGCCGACCAGCGCCAACGGCACGCAGCTGAACACCAGAATGGCTTCCTTGCCGCTGCGCAGGGCCATGAACAGCAGGCTGCCGATCAGCAGGAACACCACCGGCACCACCGTTGCCAGCCGCTTCTCCGCGCGCTGCAGGTTCTCGAACTGGCCACCCCAGGTCAGGTAGGCGCCCGGAGGCAGTGCCACGTCGGCCACCGCCGCCTGTGCCTCGCCGACGAAGCCGCCCAGGTCACGCCCGCGTACGTTGGCCTGCACCACCACGCGGCGGCTGCCGTTGTTGCGGCTGATCTGGTTCGGTCCTTCGCTGACCGTGATGCGCGCGACCGACGACAGCGGAATCACCAGTCCCGACGGCGTAGCGATCGGCAACGAAGCCAGCTGGTCCGGATCGTTGCGCGAGGCATCGTCCAGGCGCACCACCACGTTGAAGCGGCGATCACCTTCGAAGATCTTGCCGGCTGCCGTACCACCAATGCCGGTGGACAGCGCATCACTCACATCCGCCGCGGTCAGCCCGTACTGCGCCGCCGCCACGTGGTCGATGGCCACGTTCAGCGTGGGCAGGCCGGAGATCTGCTCCACCCGCACGTCGGCCGCGCCCTCCACCGCACGCAGCTTCAACGCCACCTGGTCGGCCACCTTCTGCAGCTGGCTGAAGTCATCGCCGAAGATCATCACCGCCAGGTCGGTACGCACGCCGGAAATCAGCTCGTTGAAGCGCAGCTCGATCGGCTGGCTGAACTCGAAGCTGTTGCCCAGCTGCTGCCCGGCCAGCGTTTCGAAGCGTGCCACCAGCGCGTCCTTGCCCAGCGTCGGATCCGGCCAGTCCTTTCGTGGCTTCAGCACGATCACGCTGTCGGAGATGTTGGTCGGCATCGGATCGATGGCCGCCTCGGCGGTACCGGTGCGCGAGAACACGGTTTCTACTTCCGGCTGCTTGGCAATCGCCTTTTCCAGTGCCAGCTGCATCGCCAGCGACTGCTCCAGCGAAGTCGACGGCACGCGCAGGGCCTGCATCGCCACGTTGCCTTCGTCCAGCGTCGGCATGAACTCGCGGCCCAGCAGCGAGAACGAACCGATGCCCACCACCACCATCATCACCGCACCGGCCAGCACCGTGCGCGGATGCGCCACGGCCTTGCGCACCACCGGTTCGATGCGCGCACGCAGCACGCGGATCAGTTTGGTCTCGTGCTCACCGTCGTTCGCATGCGCATCGCCGTCCTTCACCTTCGGCTCGCGCACCAGCAGCGCGGCCATCGCCGGCACGAAGGTGAAGGAGAAGATGAAGGCACCGACCAGGGCCAGCATGAAGGTGGCCGCCATCGGGTGGAAGGTCTTGCCCTCCACGCCTTCCAGGGTGAGGATCGGCGCGAACACCAGCAGGATGATCAACTGGCCGAAGGCCGCAGGGCGCGCCATCTTCATGGCCGAATCGGCGGCCACGCGCAGCCGTTCCATCGCGGTCAGCGCACGGCCCAGTTCGGCGCGGCGCTGGCCCAGCATCAGCAGGGTCGACTCGACCACGATGACCGCACCGTCCACCAGGATGCCGAAGTCCAGTGCGCCCAGGCTCATCAGGTTGCCGCTGATGCCGAAGCGGTTCATGCCGATCACCGCGAACAGGAACGACAGCGGAATCACCAGCGCGGTGATCGTCGCCGCACGCAGGTTGCCCAGCAGCAGGAACAGCACCACCACCACCAGCAGCGCGCCCTCGGTGAGGTTCTTGGCCACGGTCTTGATGGTGGAATTGACTAGCACGCTGCGGTCCAGCACCGGTGCCGCCACGATGTCGGCCGGCAGCGATGTGTTCACCTGTTCAAGGCGTGCGGCAGCGGCCTGCGCCACGGTGCGGCTGTTGCCGCCGGCAATCATCAGCGCGGTACCCAGCACGGCTTCATGGCCATTGCGGCTGGCTGCGCCCAGGCGTGGTGCGCGGCTAAGTTCGACTTCGGCCACATCGGCCACGCGCACCACCACGCCATTGCGGGTGGCCACCGGGGCCTGTGCCAGGTCCTCGGTGGTCAGCGCCAGGCCATCGGCACGCACCACCAGGCCTTCGCCGGCACGCTGCACGAAACCGGCACCGGCCTGCACGTTGGAACGCTGCAGCGCGGTGACCAGGTCGGCCAGGCCGAGGCCATGTGCGGCCAGCCGCGCGCTGTCCGGATGCACGCCGTACTCCTTGACGTAGCCGCCGACCGTATCGACGCCGGCCAGCCCCGGGCTGGAACGCATCTGCGGCGCGATGATCCAGTCCTGCACGGTGCGCAGGTAGGTGGCGCGTTCTTCCGGCGTGCGCAGCAGGTTGCCTTCCGGCGTGCGGTAGACCTCGCCGGCCTGCCAGCCCGCTTCACCGGGCTTGGCCAGCCTGGCCGGATCGAAGGTGGTGAAGTCCACCGTCCACATCAGCACTTCGCCGAGGCCGGTGGTGACCGGCGACAGCATCGGCGACGCGCCATCGGGCAGGTCTTCGGATGCTTCGCGCATACGCTCGGCCACCTGCTGGCGGGCGAAGTAGATGTCGGTCGCATCGGTGAAGATCGCGGTGACCTGCGAGAAGCCATTGCGCGACAGCGAGCGCGTGGTGGTCAGGCCGGGAATGCCGGCCAGCGCGGTTTCCAGCGGGTAGGTCACCTGCCGTTCGATCTGTTCCGGGGTCAGCGCCGGTGCCACCGTGTTGATCTGCACCTGGCGGTTGGTGATGTCCGGCACCGCGTCGATCGGCAGCTTGCCCAGCTGGAACAGGCCCACGGCAGCGATCAGCACCGCCATGAACACCACCAGCCAGCGGTGGCGCACCGCTGTTTCAATGATCAGCTTGAACATGGTCGCCTCCTCAGTGGCCGTGCTCGGCTTCGCCCTTGGCCAGTTCGGCCTTGAGCAGGAAGGCGTTGGCGCCGACGATGCGCTCGCTGCCGGTCAGCCCGCCGAGGATCTCGATGCGGTCGCCGGCCCGACGCCCGGCCAGTACCGGCTGTGCCTTGAAGCCGCCGTCGACGGCAACGAACACCGCGCTGCTGCCATCAACGTTCTGCACCGCATCGGCGGGCACGCTGAGCGAACCGTCCTGGCCCTCGGTAACCACCACCGCCGAGACCGGCGAACCGGCCGGCGGCAGCGAAGCGTCCACCGGCGTGGCACGGATCACCGCCACACCGCCCTGCTGGCGCACATCGGCGGCCGAACCGGTAACGGTGGCGGTGAAGCTGCCACCCGGCACGCTCACTTCCAGCGTCATGCCCGGCGTGACCTGCGCGGCCAGCGCCGGCGGCGCGGTGAACACCAGCTCGTTCATCGCCGGATCGGCGACGTCGGCCACCGCGCTGCCGGCGGCAACCACGCCACCGGGAGTGACCTGCACGTTGCCGACGATGCCGGCCACCGGGCTGGTGATGCGCACGCGGCCACTGGCATCGGGCGCACCGTTGGCGGCGGCCTGGGCCTGTGCGGCCGCAGCCTGGGCCTGTGCCGCCAGCGAGCGGGCGCGCGAGGCTTCCAGCTCCTGGCGGGCGACCACGCCCTGGTCGACCAGTGCCTTGTCGCGGCCATAGGCCAGGCGCGCGGCCTCGGCTTCGGCCGACGCAGCCAGCGCATTGGCGCGGAACACCGCAGCTTCGCCACTGACCACGATGGCCAGCGCCTGGTTCTGCTTCACCGCCGTGCCCGGCGCGACCAGCACGCGTTCGACGCGGCCGGTCACCGTGGAGGCGACCGAGGCACGTGCGCCTACCGACGGTTCGACCCGGCCGGACAGGCGGGTCGAACCGCCACCGCCGCGGCCGACGGCGACCACCTCGATACCGGACGCCTTGATCTGTTCCGGGGTCAGCTGCACTACGCCTTCATCGGCGTCGGCGGGTGCTTTGGCCGCTTCTGCCTTGGCTTCCTTGCTGTCGGCGGCGTGGCCGTGGCCATCGTCGGTACCGGCCTTGGCGGCGGTGGCGTCGGCCGCTTCGGGCGTCTGCGCATTGCCGGCGCAGCCGGCCAGGAACACGGTCAGCAGGAGGCCGCCGATCAGGGGGAAGGAACGGGAGAGAGTCATGGGGCCTCCACAAAGGGTGCGCGCCCTTCCAGGCGGGCAAGATCGATTTCGGCGCCGACGCGCGACAGGCGCGCGTCCACGGCGGTGCCGCGGGCGGCGATGAGAGCGCTGCGCGTGCTGCGCAGTTCCAGCTGCGAGATGCGTCCGGCGTCGAAGCCGACGCGTGCGAGGCGATACGCCTCTTCGGCGGCGACCACGCTTTCATCGGCGGCGCGGGTACGGCTGCCGGCCGCCTTCAGCCCGGCCACGGCGGACAGGCGTTCGGCCTCGCTGTCGCGGCGCTGCTGGTCCAGGCGTGCCTCGGCCGCGCGCTGGTCGGCATTGGCGGCGCGGATGCCACCGCGGTTGCGGTCGAACAGCGGGATGCTGAGGCTGACCCCGAGGTTGTAGGCACGCTCGCCACCTTCGCGGAAGCGGGTCTGCGCGGCAGTGACGCTGAGGTCGGGCAGGGCGCGCTTGCGCTCCACCTCGACCAGCTTGCCGGCCGCATCGGCTTCCGCTTCGGCGATACGCACCGCCAGTGCGGCGTCGGTGGCGCCACGCGGCAGCGGCGGGGCGCGGTCGAGCAGGCTGTTGTCGATCGACTGCACCGGCGCATCCAGCAACGCGGCACCGGCCAGCCGCGCCAGCGCCGCGTCGCGGAACGCCTGTGCTTCATCCAGCGACGCCGTGGCATTGGCCACTTCGCTCTGCGCCTGCACCGCGCGCAGCTGCGGTTCGCGTCCCTGCTTGACCATCGCGTTGACGGCGGCCGCATCATCGCGGGTCAGCGCGAGCGCTTCGCTGGCGAGGGTGTAACGACGCAATGCACTTTCCGCCTGTGCGTAGACCACCGCCAGTTGACTGGCGACATCACTGCGGCTCTGCGAACCACGCAGGGCAGCGGCCTGTGCCTCGGCCCGGGCGGCCCGGACGCGCGCGCCTCGTTGGCCCCAGACCTCCAGCGGCTGGGACAGGGTGAGCACGGTGTCGGCCTTGCCCATGCCGCCATAGGAGCCGGTGCCCCAGGCATTTTCGGCCGAGTAGGAAAGGGAAGGGTTGGGCAACGCACGGGCCTGGTCGGCGCGCGCATCGGCGGCCTCGGCCAGTGCCGTGCCCACACGGGTGCCGGGCAGCTGGTCCAGGCGTTCAAGCAGGGTGTCGTAGGAAGGGGCGGCTTGCGCCATCACCGATGCCGCCGGGGCCAGGCCCAGCAGCACAGCGACGACCAGCCTGGCCGCGCGCGGCGACCGAGGTGTCAGGATCGACATAGGGGGATTCCGGTTGTGAGTGAAACGGGAGCCCGCAATCGCGGGACGCGCTCAACTCACGCCCGGGGAGGACGCGTCAATTCATCCTGGGCGACCGCATAGGTCGCCGCATCGCCTGCATTCATCCAGCGCGCCGGCAGCGGCGCGCCGAAGGCGGCAAGCGTGTGTGCCGGCAGGCTCAGGTTGGAGTGGTGGCAGTGGTTGTGGCCACAGGCACCGACATGCTTGCCGTCGGCATCGCCATCGGAATCCGGCGCGGACTCCACGTGCACCGTGCTGGCGTGCGGTTCCACCGTGCACGCCAGCGCGTCGGCCACCGGCACGACCACGAACGCCGCCATCAGCAGCATCAGCAGGTACGAGCGAAGGTGGCGGGAGATCCGGCGCATGAAGGGGAGGCTAGCAAGCGGTTTTCGCCGGATACAATATCAATGGCCGCTTCGGGAATTCGTCGGAATCTCCCGTTCAGGTGGGCGGCAGGGGGGCCTCCTGCCCTGGTGGGTGCCGACCTCCTGCCCCGGTGGGTGTCGACTTCCTGCCCTGGTGGGTGTCGACCTTGGTCGACACGCCTTTCGATGCTGCCGGCCAGCGGCCGGCACTACCGGTCTGCGGGCAGCTTCGCGATCACCTTGATCTCGAACTGGAAGCCATACAGCCAGGTCACGCCGATGCCGGTCAGGGTCGGATGCGGCGCCTCGCCCCAGTACTCGGGCACGATCGCCCAGGCCTTCTCGAAGTTGGTTTCCGGATCGACCAGGAACACGGTCACGTCGATCACGTCATCGAACGTGCAGCCTGCGGCAGCCAACACCGCGTTGAGATTGTCGAAGGCGCGGCGCACCTGCGCTTCGAAGTCCGGCTCGGGCGAGCCGTCCTCGCGGCTGCCGACCTGGCCGGAAACGAACAGGAAGCCGTCGGATCGGATCGCCGGCGAGTAGCAGTTGCGCTCGTACAGGGCCTGGCGCCCGGTGGGGAAAACGACATCGCGCTGTGACATGGGGAAGATCCCGTGGGAGAGAACGCCATCGTCCGCCCCTACGCTGTCTGGATAAACCGTGATGATCGGCCTAGATTGATTGCCAATCCCAAACAATAACGGCCTGTCATGGACCGCTTCGAGGCGATGCGGGCGTTTGCCCGGGTGGTGGAGACCGGCAGCTTCACCCGCGCCGCGCACACCCTGCAGGTCAGCCGCACCACGGTCACCCAGCTGGTACAGCAGCTGGAGGCGCACCTGCGGCTGCGCCTGCTCAACCGCACCACGCGCCGGGTCAGCGTCACCGCCGATGGCGCGGCCTATTACCCGCGCATCGCCCGCCTGCTGGCCGAGCTGGAAGAGGTGGAGGGCGGGCTGGGCGATGCGGCCATCCAGCCGCGTGGGCGCCTGCGCGTGGATGTGCCCGGGCCTTACGCGCGGTTGCGGCTGGTACCGGCGCTGCCGGATTTCCAGGCGCGCTACCCGGAGATCCAGCTGGACATCGGCGTCAGCGACCGCGAGGTCGATGTCATCGCCGACAACGTCGACTGCGTGATCCGCGGCGGCACCCCGGCCGACCCGGCACTGGTGGCGCGGCCGCTGGCTGCGCTGCCAATCGGTTTCCACGCCAGCCCGGGCTATGTGCAGCGCTTCGGCCTGCCGACCGACCCGCGTGCGCTGGAAGGGCCCGATCACCACGTGGTCGGTTTCCTCAGCCCGCGCAGTGGCCGGGCCCGGGTGTTCAGCGCGCAGCGTGGCGATGAACGCATCGAGGTGCAGGGCCGCTACACGGTCGGCTTCGACGACGGCAACGCCTATCTGGCCGCTGCGCTGGCCGGACTGGGCGTGGTGGCGCTGCCAAGCTACATGGCCGCGCCGCACGTGGCGCATGGCGAGCTGCTGCCGGTGCTGCAGGACTGGCAGCTGCCATCGATGCCGATGCATGTGATGTTTCCGCCGAACCGGCACATGAGCCAGCGGCTGCGGGTGTTCATTGATTGGGTAGTGGAGGTGCTGGGGTGAGCATCTGCAACGTTTCCGAATCCGCTCACGCGGCTGCACGTGCGAAAATCACCACGGCACGCAACAGGAAACCTGGTCACGCATGAGCCGCATCGTCGCACTGGATACCGAAACCACCGGCATCTCCCATCGGCTCGGCCATCGCGTGATCGAGATCGGTGCCGTCGAACTGATCGATGGCCAGCTCACCGGGCGCCAGTTCCACACCTACCTGCAGCCGCAGCGCAAGGTCGACTGGGGCGCACAGCGCGTGCATGGCATCAGCGATGCGATGCTGGTGGGCAAGCCGCTGTTCTCCAGCAAGGCCGCCGAACTGCTGGCGTTCCTGCGCGGCAGCGAGATGGTCGCGCACAACGCCACCTTCGACGTGGGTTTCCTGGACAACGAGCTGCGCCTGTCCGGCATTCCCGGCACGCTGGCCCAGCATTGCCGCATCACCTGCAGCCTGAAGCTGGCGCGCGGGCGCTGGCCGGGCCAGGGCAACAAGCTGGACGATGTACTGCAGCGCCTGCGCATTCCGGGCAACCGTGGCCTGCACGGTGCGTTGAAGGATGCCCATCTGCTGGCCCAGGTCATCCCGCACCTGCGTTGAGGCCCGCCACCGGGCGCGTTCAGCCACAGCCTGTGGGTAACTTGCGCAAGTGCTTGAACCCGTGCATAATGCGCGGCTCGCTGTGTCCGGTTTTCTACCGGGCGGCGCCCCCGGGAGCACGTCCCCGGCCGCCCAACGCCAGCGTAACCCTTTGATTCTCTTGACGTGTGGTGGGCAACCACCGAGGCCGCCGTCTCCCGGGCTACGGGCTGACACAACTTACTATCGAGGTGCGCCATGTCCCGCGTATGCCAGGTTTCCGGCAAGCGAGTGCAGACCGGTAACAACGTCTCGCACGCCAACAACAAGACCCGTCGTCGTTTCCTGCCCAACCTGCACGAGCGCCGCTTCTGGGTTGCCAGCGAGAACCGCTGGGTGAAGCTTCGTGTTTCCGCGCATGCACTGCGCACCATCGACAAGAACGGCATCGATTCCGTTCTGGCTGAGCTGCGTGCGCGCGGCGAAAAGGTCTGAGGAGTAGACGATCATGGCAGGCAAGCGCGATAAGGTCCGTATGATTTCGACCGCCGGTACCGGTCACTTCTACACGACTGACAAGAACAAGAAGAACACCCCGGGGAAGATGGAATTCTCCAAGTACGATCCGGTCGTGCGCAAGCACGTCCCGTACAAGGAAGGCAAGATCAAGTAATCCGCAAGGATTGCTGGTCCCCGCGAAGAAACCCGCCCTTGTGGCGGGTTTTTTCATGCCTGGCATCCAGGTGGTGGGTACTTCCTGCATTGCCGTGGTGGGTGCCGACCGTTGGTCGGCACGCTGTCCCCACACCCGGTAGGTGTCGACCTTGGTCGGCACACTGTCCCCCACACCCGGTAGGTGTCGACCTTGGTCGGCACGCTGGTTCAAAGCAGTCGAGCAAGCTCGACTCTACACACCCTGCTGGGCAGAATGGCCCATCACCTCCCGACGGGCGACGCGATGCTGTTCGAGTGGTTGCTGGGTTCGTACCTGCTGCTGATCGACTGGCTGATCCGGCTGGTCGCGCTGTGCTGGATCCCCACCCGCACCACGCCGGGGGCGGCGCGCAGCTGGCTGCTGCTGGTCGGCTTCGTGCCGCTGCTGGGCCTGCCGCTGTACCTGCTGTTCGGCCACCCGTGGCTGTCGCGCGAGCGCATCCGCCGCCAGGCCGAGGCCTCGCAGGTGATCCGCGAGGAGCAGGCGCTGCAGCACCGCCTGCGCTGGACCCCGCAACCGGACACCGCCTGCGCCGAGATCGTGCCGCTGGTGCAGCGCCAGGGCGATTTCATGCCGGTGCACGGCAACGCGGTCGACCTGCTGACCGACTACGACGAATCGTTGCACACGCTGATCGCCGACATCGACCAGGCCGAAGATCGCGTGCACCTGCTGTACTACCTGATGTTCGACGACGCGGTGGGCGAGGCGGTGGTCGAGGCGCTGCAGCGTGCGGCCGCGCGCGGCGTGCAGTGCCGCGTGCTGCTCGATGCGGTGGGCGCCAAGCGCGGCCTGCGCGCCTACCGCAAGCGCCTGCAAGCGCGCGACATCGAAGTGCGCGCGATGCTGCCCGGTGGCCTGCGCTGGCGGCGCAGCGGGCGCATGGACCTGCGCAACCACCGCAAGATCGCAGTGATCGACAACGAGGTGGCCTACGTTGGTTCGCAGAACCTGGCCGGCCCCGGGTTCGTGCCCGGCCACCCGAACCGCGAGCTGGTGGCGCGCGTGCGTGGCCCGGCGGTGGCGCACCTGGAAGCGGTGTTCGCCAGCGACTGGTACATGGAAACCGGCCAGCGCCTGGATGTGATCGCCGATGTGCCCGAGTGCAGCGATGACATCGCCACCCAGCTGCTGCCCAGCGGCCCGGCCTATCCGTACAGCAACGCGCGCGATGCGGTGGCAGCACTGATCCACCTGGCGCGGCGCCGGCTGGTGATGGTCACCCCGTACTTCGTGCCCGACGAAGCCACGCTGAGCGCGCTGCGCATCGCGGCGTTGTCCGGCGTGCAGGTGCAGCTGATCCTGTCGGCCAGCAACAACCAGCGGCTGACCTCGTGGGCGCAGGAGGCGTACTACGACGAGCTGCTGCGCTGTGGCGTGCGCATCGCCCTGTACGAACCGCAGTTCCTGCACGCCAAGCACATGAGCGTGGACGAGGACATCGCCGTGCTTGGCTCGATCAACATGGATATCCGCTCGTTCGCGCTGAATGCCGAAATCGGCCTGATCTGCTACGACCGCGCGCTGGTCCAGCAGCTGTGCGCGATCGAGGACGGCTACCTGCGGGAGTCGCGGCAGCTGGACCTGCAGCAGTGGCGCAGCCGCCCGACGTGGCGGCGCAGCCGCGAAGGCATCGCACGCCTGGCCGATGCGTTGATGTGAGGCCGCAGTAACCGCCCGCTTCGGCACGCCGGCCTGTCATCGCCGATGGCCTACAATCGGCCCATGACTGATTCACCGCGTAATGGCGAACTGGACCTGGCGATCATCGGTGGTGGTGCGGCCGGGGTGCTGGTGGCGATCCAGGTATTGCGCCAGGCCCGTGCGCCGCTGGCGCTGGCCATCTTCGAGCCGGCCTCGCAGCTGGCGCAAGGCATCGCCTATGCCACGCCGTGGCCGGAGCATCTGCTGAACGTGCCGGCGGCGAAGATGAGCGCGTTTGCCGACGCGCCCGGCGATTTCCTCGACTACCTGATGGCCGCCAATGCCTACCCGGGCGAGGCGCGCGAGGTGCTGGGCGAGCGCTACGTGTGCCGCCACTACTTCGCCGCCTACCTGCAGCAGCGCCTGCAGGATGCCGCCGCGGCAAGCCCGGCGCAGCTGCAGGTGATCGCGCAGCCGGTGCTGGGCCTGCAGCCGGATGACCATGGTTACCGGCTGCAGCTGGGCGATGGCCAGACGCTGCACGCCGCACAGGCGGTGCTGGCCACTGGTAACAGCATGCGCCCGCTGCCGGTGGCCGGCGCCGATGCGCTGCCTGCCGACGATGTGATCGAGGCCTGGGACTACGACGGCGTACGCACCCTGGCCGGTGAGCAGGCGGTGGCCATTGTCGGTTCCGGCCTGAGCATGGCCGACACCGTGCTGGCGCTGGTCGCCGCTGGCCACACCGGTCCGCTGCACGTGATCTCGCGCCATGGCCTGCTGCCGTTGCCGCACGCGCACGGCGGCCTGCCGAGCTTCGACCCGGCCACGCTGCTGCCGATGAACCTGCGCCAGCGCCTGCGTGCGTTGCGCCAGTTTGCCGGGCAGGCACAGGCCGAAGGTGTGCCGTGGCAGGGCGTGATGGACCGCATCCGTCCGCACGGGCAGGCACTGTGGTGCAGCCTCGATGAGGCCGACCAGCGCCGCTTCCTGCGCCATGTGGTGCGCTATTGGGACGTGCATCGCCATCGCATCGCCGAAGAAGTGGATTCGCAGTTGCAGGCGCTGCAGGACAGCGGCCAGCTGCGCATTCACCGCAGCCGCCTGCAACGCGTCTGGCGCGAGGGCGGCGCCGTGCAGCTGTCCGGCCGCGATGCCTCGGGCAATGAACAGCAGTGGACGATCGGCGGGGTGATCAACGCCACCGGCGTGGAAACCCGTGCCAGCGCGCTGCGCAATCCGTTGCTGCAGCAGCTGCAGGCCGATGGGCTGGCCCGCCCTGGCCCGCACGGGCTGGGCCTGGACAGCACGGTGCCGGGTGATCGCCTGTGTGCCACCGGCGGCCAGCCACAGGCACGATTGGGCGTGCTCGGCAGCCTGCGCATCGGCAGCTTGTGGGAAAGCCTGGCCGTGCCTGAACTGCGTCAGCAGGCGCACGCACTGGCCACCCAGGTGGTCGCAGGAGCCGCGACGGCGATGCCGTAAAATGGGGGCATGGATGTCTCCCACCTGCTTGATGGCCTGAACCCGGCCCAGCGCGAAGCCGTCTCCGCTCCCCCCGGCCACCACCTGGTGCTGGCCGGTGCCGGTTCCGGCAAGACCCGCGTACTCACCCACCGCATCGCCTGGCTGCATGAAGTCGATGGCGTGCCGACCCACGGCATTTTCGCGGTGACCTTCACCAACAAGGCGGCCGGCGAAATGCGCCACCGCATCGACGCGCAGCTGCCCAACGGCAGCCGCGGCATGTGGATCGGCACCTTCCACGGCCTGGCCAACCGCCTGCTGCGCCTGCACTGGCAGGACGCGAAGCTGCCCGAAGGCTTCCAGGTGATGGATTCGGACGACCAGCTGCGGCTGGTCAAGCGCGTGGTGCAGGCGCTGGAACTGGACGACGGCAAGTATCCGGCCAAGCAGATCGCGTGGTGGATCAACGCGCAGAAGGACGAAGGCCGCCGCCCGCAGCACATCCAGCCCGAACCGAACGACGCGTGGCTGGAAACCATGCGCCAGGCATATATCGAGTACCAGGCACGCTGCGACCGCGCCGGCCTGGTCGACTTCGCCGAGCTGCTGCTGCGCGCGCATGAGCTGCTGCGCGACAACCCGGCGTTGCTGTCGCATTACCGTGCCCGCTTCCGCGAGATCCTGGTGGACGAGTTCCAGGACACCAACGCCATCCAGTACGCCTTCGTGCGCGTGCTGGCCGGTGATTCCGGCCACGTGTTCGTGGTCGGTGACGACGACCAGGCCATCTATGGCTGGCGCGGTGCCAAGGTGGAGAACGTGCAGGGCTTCCTGCGTGACTTCCCGGGCGCGCAGACCATCCGCCTGGAACAGAACTACCGCTCCACCGCCAACATCCTCGGCGCCGCCAACGCGGTGATCGCGCACAACCCGGACCGCATCGGCAAGCAGCTGTGGACCGACAGCGGCGACGGCGAGCCGATCGACCTGTATGCCGCGTACAACGAGATGGACGAAGCGCGCTATATCGTCGAGCGCGCGCGCCAGTGGGTGCGCGACGGTGGCAGCTATACCGAAGTGGCCGTGCTCTACCGCAGCAACGCGCAATCGCGCGCGCTGGAAGAAGCGCTGCTGAGCGAACAGGTGCCGTACCGCGTGTACGGCGGCATGCGCTTCTTCGAGCGTGCCGAAATCAAGGACGCATTGGCCTACCTGCGCCTGCTGTCCAACCGCAACGATGACGCGGCGTTCGAGCGCGCGGTCAACACGCCCACCCGTGGCATCGGCGACCGCACGCTGGACGAAGTGCGCCGCGAGGCGCGCGCGCAGGGTATCTCGCTGTGGGAAGCGACCATGCTGGTCACCCAGGGCAGCGCGCTGGCCGCACGTGCGCGCAATGCGCTGGCCGGCTTCCTGGTGCTGGTCAACGAGCTACAGGCGCAGACCCTGCACATGACCCTGGCCGAGCGCGTGGACCACGTGCTGGCCCGCTCGCAGCTGCGCGAGCACTGGAGCAAGGAAAGCCGCAACGCGCTGGATTCGGAATCGCGCACCGACAACCTCGACGAACTGGTCTCGGTGGCCTCGCGCTTCGTGCGCCGCGCCGACGACATCGAGGAAGTGGGCGAGGACATGGACGAGCTGGTCGCGTTCCTGGCCTATGCCGCGCTGGAGGCCGGTGAGGGCCAGGCGCAGGCGGGCGAGGACGGCGTGCAGCTGATGACCCTGCACTCGGCCAAGGGCCTGGAATTCCCGCTGGTGTTCCTGGCCGGCCTGGAAGAAGGCCTGTTCCCCAGTGCACGCTCGCTGGAGGAAAGCGGTCGGCTGGAAGAAGAGCGCCGCCTGGCCTACGTGGGCATCACCCGTGCGCGCCAGAAGCTGGTGCTGAGCTACGCCGAATCGCGCCGCATCCACGGCCAGGACAACTACAGCCTGCCGTCGCGCTTCCTGCGCGAGATCCCACGCGAGCTGCTGCACGAAGTCCGCCCGAAGGTGCAGGTCTCGCGGCCGGCCTCGCTGGGCAGCAGCCGGGTGATGGGCCATGCTTCGATCGAGGCACCGCCGCTCAAGCTCGGCGCACTGGTCACCCATCCCAAGTTCGGCGAAGGCATGGTGACCGACTACGAAGGCAGCGGCGCACACGCCCGCGTTCAGGTCGAATTCGCCGACGCCGGCAGCAAGTGGCTGGTGATGGCGTATGCCAACCTGACGGTGATCTGATCACCGTCAGGGGGCGGGAAGCCTGTAGAGCCGAGCCATGCTCGGCTGCTTCTGGCGGGAAGGCAGTCGAGCAAGCTATGCCGGTCGTCCTGACCGGCACCCTTCGGGCCGTCGCAAGCGACGTTGGCAGCGGCTCCTGCCGCTACCTTGGACTCTACAATGGGGCCTGACACCTTCCAGGAGCGCCCCCATGACAGAACCCACGCTGCACGTCACCGTGAAGTTGAACGCCCGGCTGCAGCCGGAGCACCGCCATGAACTGTTCGAGGATCCGCTCGATGCGCTGCTGCAGGCGGCCCAGGTGGGCGAGCTGACCGGCGGCGGGACCGCGATGTCCGACCTGGGCGAGGTCGAGTACGGCGATATCGAAGTGGCGCTGATCGATGCGAGCGGCGTGCCGAAGCTGATCGATCTGCTGGAGCAGCTGGGTGCACCGAAGGGTTCGCAGCTGCAGGGCGCAGGCGAGGCCGACCGCAGCTTCGGCGTGACCGAAGGCCTGGGCATCTACCTGGACGGCCTCACCCTGCCGGACGAAGTCTACGAGCAGTGCGATTCCAACCACGTGTTCGAACAGCTGTCGGAGAACATCGACGGCCTCGGCGAGATCTGCAGCTGGTGGCAGGGCCCGACCGAGACCGCGCTGTACATGTATGGCGAATCGTTCGAGGCGATGCGTGATGCGATCGCTGACTTCGTGGCCAGCTACCCGCTGTGCCAGAACGCACGCGTGGTGCAGATCGCCTGAACAAAGCAACGGTAGAGTCGAGCTTGCTCGACTGCTTCTACCCGCAAAGAAAGCAGTCGAGCAAGCTCGACTCTACGGCAGCAGGTTACCGGCCGGCCGCCTGCCGCGCATTGTCGCGCAGCGCCATGTCCTTGCCGATCTGGTAGCCGCCGAACAGCACCGCCAAGGCGATGATCGCGGCGACCAGGATGGATGTCTGGGAACTCCAGGCGGGCGGTTTGTTGTCCTGCATGTCGGTCGGCCTTGAGCGCGGCAGTGCGCCGCCCGCCGAGCATGCGCCGCACTGACCGGCGCACGCAAGCGGGCGATGCGCACACGCCGCTGCGCGGCGCCGGATTGATCCTGCTCAAGGCGCGGCCTGCACATCCGGTGTGCAATGGTGTCGTTCCCATCTGGCAGATCGCTACGGAGCCCCACCATGTACAAGCGCATCCTGATTGCCACCGACGGGTCCGAGCTGGCCGACAAGGGCCTGGCCAAGGGCCTGGAGCTGGCCAAGGACCTCAATGCCGAGGTCGATATCGTGACCGTTTCCGAGCCGTGGGCCGTCGGCATGTACGACGCCATGGGCTGGAGCGTGGGCTACATGAACAGCCCCGAGTACAAGGCCGACCGCGAGGAAGGCGCACAGAAGGTGCTGCAGCCGGCGCTGGCCAAGGCGGCCGAGCAGGGCATCACCGCCAACCCGGTGCACGTATTGGACCGCTACGCGGCCGACGGCATCATCGAGACGGCGGGTGAGCGCAACAGCGACCTGATCGTGATGACCTCGCATGGCCGCCGTGGCGTCACCCGCGTGCTGCTGGGCAGCCAGACCGCCGAAGTGCTGGCACGCAGCACGCTGCCGGTGCTGGTCATCCGCTGATCCACACCCGCTGATTCACGCGTTCCCGGGGAGGGGACCCGACGCCGGCCGCAGGATGCGCGCCGGCGTCATCTTTTGTGGGCCCTGAGTGGCGCACGAGCATTCAGATCGATCCATGTGGCGTCGGCATCGGCGCTGCTGGGGCGTGTCCGACGAACGGTTACGAACGGCACGCGTCGCCGTTCATTCTTTGTGGCATCCTCCGCGCGGGGTTGTTGAGGTGCATGCATGTCTGGGCCGTGGGCGGATCGCCTGCTGGCTGCCAGCGCGTTCTGCTGCGCCTGTCTTTTTCACGCACTCCGCCCGGGGACTGGCGGAGCGTTGTCCGTTGCCTTGGACATCTGCCGTCATTGGAGGACATCTTGATGCCGTTGAAGCGTTCGTCGTTCGCACTGCTGCTGTCTGCAGCATTGCCTGTCGCGGCGGCGGCCCCCCCGGCCGACATTCCAGCGGACACCCGGTTGCCCGACATGGCCGCGCGTACCGGCAGCCAGACCCTGCAGGTGCGTGGTTTCCGCGCCAGCGACGTCGGTGAGCATCCACAACGAGGCATCACGCCCGCCCACGTCCAGGCCGTGCTGGACGCGTACTTTGCACACCTGGCGCAGGGTGCCGACGTGGCGGTGCTGGACTTCGCCCAGCTGCAGGGGGCGGCGGATGCGGTGACGGCGGCCTATCGCAAGGCGGGTTTCCTGGTCAGCGTCGCCTACCTGCCGCCGCAGAAGCTCGATGCCGAGGGCCGCATCGAAGTGCGCGTGCTGGAAGGGCGCATCGGCAAGGTGGTGGTGCAGGGCAACCAGCGTTACCGCAGCCATACGCTCAGCAACGTGGCCGAACGCCTGCGTGGGCAGCCGTTGCGCCAGGCCGACATCGACAGCGCGTTGCTGTACGCGCGTGACCTGCCGGGGGTTTCCGTTTCCTCGGTGCTGCAACCCGGCGAGAACGTCGGTGAAACCGACCTGGTGCTGGTCGCGCGTGAAAGCGGCCGGCCCTACGAGATCAGCACCAGCGTGGACAACCATGGCACCGAGTTGACCGGGCGCGGCCGTGCCCAGCTGGGGGTGACCTGGAACAGTCCACTGGGCCTGGGCGATGTGTTCGCCGCCAGTGGCACGTATGCATTCGATCCACAGGCCAGCCGTGCCGGCGCACTGTCCTACAGCGTGCCATTGCAGGCGGTACAGGGTCTGTCGGTGCTGGCCGGTGCCAACCGCAGCGAGCTGGAGGTGGACGACGGCATCCTGCGCGGCTTCAAGCTCAAGGGACCGGCGTCGCAGGCCTATGCAGGTGCCGACTGGAAGTTCATCAACCGGCCCGATCTGCAGGTGACCAGCTCGGCGCGCTACATCCGCGAAAGCTCGCGCTTTGAAGCGCTGGGGCTGGTTCTTTCCAAGCAGAAATACGATGTGGCCGAGGTGGGGGCCAGCGTGCGCCACAACGATGCACGCTGGCATGGCATCAACCTGGCGCAGTTGAGCTTACGCCAGTCGCTGCGCGATCGCTCGGCTGACTTCGATGCGATCAACCCGACACGTGACAGCCGGTTCAACGTGGTGCGCCTGGGCCTGCTGCGGCTGCAGTACCTCAGCCGCAGCCAACGCCTGCTGTTCAAGTTCAATGGCCAGTACAGCAACAACTCGTTGCCGGCACTGGAGCAGTTCCAGGTCGGTGGCAACGACAGCGTGCGGGGATACGCGCAGGGCGAGACCCTGGGCGATCGTGGCTGGTACGGGGCGCTGGAGTACCACGTCGACGCGCCGGGCTTCGGCGATGTGGCCTCGCCGTTCCGCGGCGTGCCATGGCGCGAAGTGCTGGAGCTGGATGTGTTCGCCGACCAGGCACGGGTGTTCGATGTTGATGGGCTGGAGGCACCGGCCGACCTGGCATCGGTGGGAATGGGCGCGACCTTCCGCCTGCGCCAGTGGAAGAACCTGGAACTGCGCGTGGCGGCGGCCAAGCCGACCAGCGCCCTGCGACCGGGTGACGGCCGCGATGTCCGCGTGTATGCGCGGCTTGGCCTGACCTTCTGAGGAGCGACCATGAACCGTATCTACCGACTCGTCTTCAATCCTTCGCTGGGCCAGGTGCAGGTCGCTGCGGAGTTCGCGCGCGGGCCACGTCGCTGCGTCCCGGAGCGATCACGCACTCCCCTTTGGCTGGCACCGTTGACCGCGGCGCTGCTGCTGACCGGCAGCCTGCAGGCCACGGCGCAGACCCTGCCACAGAACGGCACCATTACGTCGGGCTCGGGAATCATCAACGTCAATGGCAACACCATGACGATCACCCAGCAGAGCCAGGCTGCGTTGTTCCAGTGGAGCAGCTTCAGCATCGGCTCCGGCAACACGGTCAGATTCGATCAGGCAGGCTCGAGGTCGACGGCGATCAATCTGGTGACCGGCCCGTCCGCCAGCATCATCAGTGGCCAGCTGCTGTCCAACGGGCAGGTATTCCTGCTCAATCCGGCGGGCATCACCTTCACCGGCACTGCCAGCGTCAACGTGGGCGGGTTGCTGGCCAGCACCCTGACGCCCGGCGCACAGGGGATTCCGCTGGATAGTGGTGGGTTGCCGCCCAGTTTTGAACTGGGCGGCGCAGGGGCCGGTGCCGCGGTCAGCAACCTGGGAGGTACGCTGACGGCGACGGCCGGCGGGATCAGCCTGGTCGGCGGTTCGGTGTTCAACAACGGTTACATCGCCGCACCGCTGGGCAACATCGATCTGGTGGCGGCCGGTGCCGTGACCGCGGTGACCGGTGTGTCATCGGCCGGCATGCCAAGCCTGGCGTTCGTCACCACCGCAGCGAGTGGCATCGCAGGAACCGGCATCAGCAACGTCGGCACCCTCAGTGCACGCAACATCAGCATGACGGCATTGATGGGACCGGGTCTGTCCGCTACCGGCATCAACGCGGGCGGCACGATCATCGCCAACGCCATCGATGCCAGCGACGGCAGCCTGACCATCCGCAGTTCTGCACCGGTGGCGATCAACAACGCCATCGTTACGGCCACGGCGATGTCCACGGTGGGATCGGCTGTCATGGGGGGGCCGGTCGCCGTCCAGATGACCGGCGGCAGCATCGACGCCAGGACCGTGAACTTAAATGGCGGCATCAACGGCGACGTGGTGCTGTCAGGCTCGATCAAGGCAGACTCGATCGGAATCGACGCGAACAACATCACCCAGACCGCGGGTTCGCTGGAGGGCGCGCTGCAACTGGATACGCAGGGCCGAGTGACCCTGGGACAGGCGAGCAATGCCATCAGCCGCGTTGGTGGCCATGTCGGTACCGACCTGACCCTGGCCACCTCGACCAGCCTGGCGAACAGCGGGGCGCTGTCGGTAGGTGGCAATACCACGCTCGACGCAGCTGCGGGCAATATCACCCTGACCCATGCCGGCAACAGTTTCGGCAACCGGGTCAGCGCGAAAGGAGCCGATGTCAGTCTGGTCGGCATCGGTGCACTGAACCTGGGCGATATCGACGCGCGCAGCCTGGATGCGCAGGGCGGCAGCCTTGGCCTGAGCGGTACGATCACCACGTCCGGTAACCAGGCCTACCGGTCCGCGGTGACACTGCAGGGCAACGCGACGCTGCAGGGTGGGACGATCCTGTTCGACGGCACCGTTGATGGCAGCTACCAGCTGGGCGTCGACGCCAGCGGAATGGCCACGTTCTCCGGTGCCATTGGTGGCAGCACCGCATTGCAGGGCCTGAATGTCAGCACGGGCAACGGTGCGCGCCTGTTCGGCGATGTCAGCACGCTGGGCACGCTCGGGTTCTCTGGCCCGGTGCGCGTGTACGGTGAGCGCAGCCTGACCTCGCTCATCGGGAGCCTCACACTCGGCGGAACGGTCGACGGTGACGGTGGCGGTCTGAATCTGAGTGCACGCCAGCTCACGATCGGCGGCGAGGTGGGAGGAGCCGGGGTGGTGGGTCGCCTGCACGGTCGCGCCGATACCATCGTGCTGGGCAGCCGCCTCACCAGCACCGGCGATATCCTGCTGCAGGGCAACGTGGTGCTGGACGGCAACACGCAGCTGATCAGCACTGGCGGCGGCGCCCTCACCACCGACGGCATCTCCAGCAACACCGCCGGTGGTTACAACCTGGCACTGACTACTGGCGGCCAGATCCAGGTCAACGGCAACATCAATGCCGCCGATGTCAGCATCACCGGGCTTCTGTTCAACGGTCGAGGCATCGTCAGCAAGCGCAACCTCAGCATCGACTCCGCGATCAGCCTGGTCCAGGCCGGCAGCTACCAGGTCGATGGCCGGGCCTGGTTCCGGAGTGCGGGGAACATCAATCTGATCGATGCAGGCAATCGCTTCGGTGGCGAGGTCGCCCTGGCGGGCAGAAGTGCCCAACTACGCGCGGGCGATCTGCTGTTGGGCAACAGCACGCTGACGGAGAACCTGCGGCTGGATCTCACCGGCGGGCTGCAGCAGGCCGCGGGCAGCATGCTGGACGTCGGCGGCACCACCCATATCGATGCCGGCGGCGCCGTCAACCTCGACAGGACCGACGGCATGGGCCGGCCGGTGAACCGGTTTGGCGACACGGTGTCACTGAAGGGCCGCGGCAGCTACATCTCTGCTGCCGGCACGCTGGCGTTCTCCGATTTCGATGTGGACAGCCTGATTGCGACGGCTGATGTCGTGCAGCTTCCCGCCAGCGGCAGGAGCATCGGCCTGCAGTACTTCCAGGGCGATGTGGCGCTGACCCGCGACAGCGTGCTGGACAGCCAGCTTGGCCAGATCAGTTTTCGGGGGCGCATCGATGGTGGATACGCACTGACGCTCACAAGCGGGCTCAACGTAGTGTTTGCCGGTGACGTGGGCGGCAATCAGGCGCTCGCCAGCCTCGACAGCCGTGGTGCGGGTCCGCTCCAGCTCGGCGGCAACATCACCGCCGACGGCGCGATCCGCCTGGGCAACGTCAACCTGGTGGCGAACACCCCCCGGGTGTTCAGCATCCGCAGCAACAACGGCAACCTGTTGGCCGGTCGTATCGACGGCAGCAGCGATGGCCGCAGCAGCCTGGCGCTCAATGCGCACGGCGCGCTTGAACTGCAGTCCGGTGCGGGTACCACGCCCGGCGCGGGGCTGGCCAATCTCGAACTCAAGGGGTCAAGCGTGATCGCGCAGGCGCTCCGCACCAGTGGCCGGCTTGACGTCAGCAGCGGCACCGGGTTCACCCAGGGCGGTACGCTCACCGTCGGTGGCGATGCCAGCTTCAGCGCCGGCAGCGGTGGCGACCTGATGCTGGATACAACGGCCAACACCTTTGCCGGTAAGGTCGCGTTGAGCGGCAACCAGGTGCGGATCCGCGCGCAGCCGGGCCTGGCACTGGATGGCGTGACGGCCGCCGCGCTGGATGCCAGCAGCACGGGCGCGCTGTCGTTGGCCAATGCCAATGTTGCGGGCGCTGCGATCGTTGACGGTACGTCCCTGCTGTTCGACCAGGTGAGCATCGGCGGCGCGCTGCTGGCTACCGCGAGTGCCGGCGACATCCGCCAGGGAAGTGGCAGCGTGGCGATCGGCAACAACAGCCAGCTGACCGCCAGCACCGATATCGGGCTGGGCGGAACCGGCAATCAACTGGGCAGCGCACTGCAGGTACAGGGCCGTGACATCACCCTGTCCAGCAGCACGGCCCTGGACCTGCAGAATCTTCAGGCCGCGCGTGACGTGCGGCTCAGCGGCAACGGTGTGCGGCTCGGTGCAACCTCGGTGCAGGGCGCATTGCAGGTCAACAGCGCCGCTGCGATCACCCAGTCCGACGCGCTGCAGGTGACGGGCAACAGCCGCTTCCAGGCGGGTTCGGACATCAGCCTGGACCAGGCCGGCAATCGTTTCGACGGCAGCGTCGCCCTGCAGGGCGGCAACATTGCCATCACCGCCCGTGACGGCCTGCTGCTCGACAGCGTGTCCGCCCGCGGCAACCTGGATGCGCGCGCGGGCCTGGGCGGTGTCTCCCAGCAGGCGGCGCTCGAAGTCGGCGGACGCAGCGACGTGCGCACGCAGGGCGCCATTGCACTGGACCGTGCCGACAACCGTTTCACGGGTGCGGTCGGGCTGGACGGCAACGGTGTCGATCTACGCGCAGCGGGCGATCTGCAGGTCGATCGCCTGAACAACGGCGGCCAGTCCGATGTGCGCCTGCACGCCGGGGGAGGCCTGCAGCTGCCGGCCATCGATGCCGGTGCCGGCAACCTGACCCTGCTCGCCGATGGCGGTGCGTTGCAGGCCAATGCGCTGCTGGCCGGCAACAACGTGAGCGTGGTCGGCCGCGATGGCGTGCGCCTGGGGGCCGATCTGCGCAGCAGCGGTTCGCTGACCCTGGCCAGCAGCAACGCGGACATCGTGCAGGTCGCCGTGCCCAATGGCGTGGGTGGCAGCGTGCAGTCGGTCGGCGCAGTGCAGGTTGATGCAGGCAGCGGGCGCATCGCGCTGGGCAATGCCGGCAACCGTTTCGGCGGCGCGCTCAACCTGTCCGGCGGTGACATCAACGTAACCGGCGATACGCTGCTGCTGGGCAATGTGGCCGCGAGCGGCCAGCTGTCGCTGGCCAGTGCCGGCGACATCCGCCAGCAGGGTGCTGCGCAGGCAGGAGGCACGACCCGGCTGAGCGCTGGCGGTGACATCGACCTGCAGGCCGGTGGCAACCGCTTCGGAGATGCGGTCACGGTGCAGGGCCGGCAGGTGGCACTGGCCAGCGATGGCCCGCTGCAGCTGCAGGGCGTGACGGCGGGCAGCCTGGTTGCACGCAGTGGTGACCGTTTGACCCTGGGCGCCGCCGACGTCACGGGCAATGTCACGCTCGATGGCGCCTCGCTGCTGCTGGAGGGAGCCAGCATCGGTGGTGCACTGGTGGCGACCGCACGCGCAGGTGCCATCAACCAGGGGAGTGGCAGCCTGGCGATCGGCAACAACAGCCAGCTGACCGCCGGCACCGATATCGTGCTGGGCGGAACCGGCAATCAACTGGGCAGTGCCTTGCAGGTGCAGGGCCGCGACATCACCCTGTCCAGCAACACGGCCCTGGACCTGCAGAACCTGCAGGCCACGCGTGACGTGCTGCTCAGCGGCAACGGCGTGCGGTTCGGTGCAACCTCGGTGCAGGGCGCATTGCAGGTCAACAGCGCCGCTGCGATCACCCAGTCCGACGCGCTGCAGGTGACGGGCAACAGCCGCTTCCAGGCCGGTTCGGACATCAGCCTTGACCAGGCCGGCAATCGCTTCGATGGCAGCGTCGCCCTGCAGGGCGGCAACATTGCCATCACCGCCCGTGACGGCCTGCTGCTCGACAGCGTGTCCGCCCGCGGCAACCTGGATGCGCGCGCGGGCCTGGGCGGTGTTTCCCAGCAGGCGGCGCTCGAAGTCGGCGGACGCAGCGACGTGCGCACGCAGGGCGCCATTGCACTGGACCGTGCCGACAACCGTTTCACGGGTGCGGTCGGGCTGGACGGCAACGGTGTCGATCTACGCACAGCGGGCGATCTGCAGGTCGACCGCCTCAACAACGGCGGCCCGTCCGATGTGCGCCTGCACGCCGGGGGAGGCCTGCAGCTGCCGGCCATCGATGCCGGCGCCGGCAACCTGACCCTGCTCGCCGATGGGGGTGTGGTGCAGGCCAATGCGCTGCTGGCCGGCAACAACGTGACCGTGGTCGGCCGCGATGGCGTGCGCCTGGGGGCCGATCTGCGCAGCAGCGGTTCGCTGAGCCTGGCCAGCAGCAACGCGGACATCGTGCAGGTCGCCGTGCCCAATGCAGTGGGTGGCAGCGTGCAGTCGGTCGGTGCGGTGCAGGTTGATGCAGGCAGCGGGCGCATCGCGCTGGGCAATGCCGGCAACCGTTTCGGCGGCGCGCTCAACCTGTCCGGCGGTGACATCAACGTAACCGGCGATACGCTGTTGCTGGGCAACGTGGCCGCGAGCGGCCAGCTGTCGCTGGCCAGCGCCGGCGACATCCGCCAGCAGGGTGCCGCGCAGGTGGGAGGCACGACCCGGCTGAGCGCTGGCGGTGACATCGACCTGCAGGCCGGTGGCAACCGCTTCGGCGATGCGGTCACGGTGGAGGGCCGGCAGGTGGCACTGGCCAGCGATGGCCCGCTGCAGCTGCAGGGCGTGACGGCGGACGGCCTGGCTGCACGCAGTGCAGGACACCTGACCCTGTCGACGGCCAATGTCGCCGGCGATGTGACCCTGCAGGGCCAGCAACTGCACTTCGGCACGACCCGCGTGGGCGGTAACCTGCAGGCGGTGGGCAGCAACGGCATCGATCAGGACGGCACGCTGCGCGTGGATGGCAGCGCCGACCTGCGCAGCAATGCATCGATTGCACTGGGATTGGCTGGCAACGATCTGCGCGGTGCGGTGTCGCTGGCGGGCGCGGGCATCGATCTGACCAGTGCGGGCGACCTGCGCATCGGTTCGCTCGACAGCCGCAGCGCAGCGGTTCGCCTGCAGGCCGGGGGCGCACTGGATCTGCCCAGCGGCACAATCGATACCGGCAACGGTGACCTGCAGCTGCAGGCCGGCGGCGCATTGCGGTTGCCGGCGGCGCTGCGCGGCAACAACATCACCCTGCGCAGCGGCCAGGACCTGCAGCTCGGCCAGGATGTACTGGCCGGGGGGGTATTGCAGCTCGCAAGTGGTGGCACGCTGACCCAGACCGGGGGTGTGCTGGCCGCACAACGCCTGCAGGGCAGTGCCGGCGGCAAGGCCAGCCTGCGCGGCGACAACCGTATCGCCACGCTCGGTGACTTCGGCAGCCAGGGCCTGGAGTTGAAAACCATGCAGGGGCTGCAGGTGACCGGCAACGTGCAGGCCGGCGCACAGGGCCTGCTCGACGTGCGCGGTGGTGATCTGCTGCTCGATGGCAGTGTGCAGGCGGGCGGGCTGCGGCTGCAGTCGTCCGGTGCGATCCGCGCCGGTGCCGGTGGCCGCCTGCTGGCTGACCAGCTCAGTGGACGCGCGGCCGGCCCGACGATGCTGGGCGATGCCTCACTGTTCGTGGCCAATGCCATCGGCACCCTCGGTGATTTCCAGTCGCCGGCAGGCTTCAGCCTGACCAACGCCGGTACCCTGACCCTCGCCTCGCTCAACGGCAGCGCATTCAGCGTCGATGCCGGCAACAACGGGTTCCACCTGAAGGTGCAGGGCGGTGACATCCGCCAGCTGGGTACCACGCCGGTGCTGGCCGGTGACAGCCATTGGTGGTCCAGCGGTGGCATCGGCACCCAGCCCCTGCCGATCTATCTGACCAGCGCCGGCAGAACGCACACGATCGATTTCATCGGACGCCCGCCGGCCTATTTCCATGCCGTGGGCACAGATGGCCGACCTCTCGTGGTGGGCGATGGACCTGATCCCGAAGCGATGCGTCCTGGAGTGCTCGCACAGGGCGCGGTGCTGCCGCGGGCTGTCTATGTCGATGCGGCGGCAGCAGCCGTTGAGCAGCGTGCGATCGGCATCACGTACCCTGGAATCCGGTTGCCTGCGGGGACGGCGCGGGCCTGCGACGGTGACGCGGCGGGTTGCGTGCAGTAACCCGTTGAACATGGGCGGAGTGCTGCCACTCCGCCCGGTTCGATGCCGGTCACATCACCAGCTGTACAGCTTCCAGTACACCGGCGACACGCCGTCCTTGTCGTTGTCGAAACGGCCGTCGCCGTTCTTGTCGTACATGTAGTACGGCGCGCCGCGCGACGGGGTCACCTTGACCATGCGCAGCTGGCCGGACACGCGGTATTCCTCGATGGTGTCACCGTTGTCCATGGTGCGCTTGGAGACATCGGCGCCCTTGACGTCCACCGGGGGAGCACCTGCGCCACCCATGCTGGCGCAGCCAGCGAGCAGGAGCACGGAAGCCAGCATCAGGGTCTTCATCGGCGGGGGCCTTTGCCTGGATAGAGCCCTGATTATGCCCCATCGCCGGGTGCGTGCCGTGTCGTCGCGGTGCAGGCACGGGCGCGTAGAATCGGCGCATGAGCAGATTAGTCCTGATCGACGGGTCCAGTTACCTGTACCGCGCGTTCCACGCGCTGCCGCCCCTGTCCAATGCACAGGGTGAACCCACCGGCGCGCTGTTCGGCGTGGTCAACATGCTGCGCTCGACGCTGAAGGAACGCCCGGCCTACGTTGCGTTCGTGGTCGATGCGCCCGGCAAGACCTTCCGTGACGACCTGTACGACCAGTACAAGGCCAACCGGCCGCCGATGCCCGACGAGCTGCGCAGCCAGGTCGAGCCGATGTGCCGCATCGTCGAGGCGCTGGGCATCAGCATCCTGCGCATCCCCGGCGTGGAAGCCGATGATGTGATCGGCACGCTGGCCCTGCAGGGCCTGGCGCAGGACCTGAAGGTGACCATTTCCACCGGCGACAAGGACTTCGCCCAGCTGGTGCGTCCGGGCATCGAGCTGGTCAATACCATGACCGGCAGCCGCATGGATTCGGACGCGGCAGTGATGGACAAGTTCGGCGTGCGTGCTGACCAGATCATCGACCTGCTGGCGCTGATGGGTGACACCGTCGACAACGTGCCGGGCGTGGAGAAGTGCGGGCCGAAGACCGCTGCCAAGTGGCTGGCCGAGTACCAGCACCTGGACGGGGTGATGGCGGCAGCGCCGACCATGAAGGGCAAGATCGGCGAGAACCTGCGCGCCGCACTGGAGCGGCTGCCGCTGAACCGCGAGCTGGTGACCATCCGCACCGATGTGGCACTGGACGCCAGCCCGACCACGCTGGCCCTGCGCGAGCAGGACGTGCCGGAGCTGACCGAGCTGTATACGCGCTACGGCTTCACCCAGGCGCTGAAGGAACTGGGAGCACCGCTGCCGGCGCCCACCGCTGCCAGTGAGGCCACCCCGAGCCTGCGCGGTACCGCCGCCGGCTTCGCCCGTGGTAGCGCCGAAGTGCCGGCTGCCGGTACGCTGGACCCGGCGCTGGCCGCGCCCGGTGAATACGAGACGGTGCTGACCACCGAACAGCTGCAGGCCTGGGTCGAGCGCCTGCAGCAGGCCGACCTGATCAGTTTCGATACCGAGACCGATGCGCTGGACGCGATGCGTGCGCGCCTGGTCGGCGTCAGCCTGGCCGTCGAGCCGGGCAGGGCCGCCTACATTCCGGTCGGCCACGACTACCCGGGTGCGCCGGCGCAGCTGCCGATGCAGCAGGTGCTGGACGCGCTGCGCCCGGTGCTTCAGGACCCGGCGAAGAAGAAGCTGGGCCAGCACGGCAAGTACGACCTGCATGTGCTGCGCCGCCACGGCGTGGACATTCAGGGCTACCACGACGACACCATGCTCGAGAGCTTCGTGCTCAATTCCACCGCCACCCGCCACGACATGGACTCGCTGGCCCTGCGCTACCTGGGCTACAGCACCATCAAGTTCGAGGACGTGGCCGGCAAGGGCGCCAAGCAGATTCCGTTCTCGCAGGTGGGCATCGACGAAGCCAGCCGCTACGCGGCCGAGGACGCGGACATCACCCTGCGCCTGCACCACGCGCTGCAGCCGCAGCTGTTGGCCGAGCCGGCGCTGGACAGCGTATACCGCGACATCGAGATGCCGCTGGTGCCGGTACTGACCACGATCGAAGCCAATGGCGTGCGGATCGACACCGACGAACTGCGCCGGCAGAGCCAGGACCTGTCCTCGCGCATGCTGGCCGCGCAGCAGAAGGCCACCGAGCTGGCCGGGCGCAGCTTCAACCTGGATTCGCCCAAGCAGTTGCAGGCGGTGCTGTTCGATGAGCTGAAGCTGCCGGCGGTGGTGAAGACCCCCAAGGGCCAGCCCAGCACCAATGAAGAGGCGCTGGAGGCGATTGCCGAGCAGCACGAGCTGCCGCGGGTGATCCTGGAGTACCGCGGCCTGGCCAAGCTGCGCAGCACCTACACCGACAAGCTGCCGGAGATGGTCAACCCGGACACCGGCCGCGTGCACACCAGCTACCACCAGTCCGGTGCCGCCACCGGCCGCCTGTCCTCATCGGACCCGAACCTGCAGAACATCCCGATCCGCACCGAGGACGGCCGCCGCATCCGCCGCGCGTTCGTGGCGCCGGAGGGCTGCCAGCTGCTGGCGGCCGACTATTCGCAGATCGAGCTGCGGATCATGGCCCACCTGTCCGAGGACCCGGGCCTGGTGCGCGCCTTCGAACAGGGCGCCGACGTGCACCGTGCCACCGCTGCCGAGGTGTTCGGGCGCACGCTGGAGGAGGTGACCCCGAACGAGCGCCGTGCCGCCAAGGCCATCAACTTCGGCCTGATGTACGGCATGAGCGCGTTCGGCCTGGCCCGCAACCTGGGCATCGACCGTGGCCAGGCGCAGGACTACGTGGCGCTGTACTTCAGCCGCTACCCGGGCGTGCGCGACTTCATGGAGCGGATGCGCCAGCAGGCCCGCGACCAGGGCTACGTGGAAACCCTGTTCGGCCGCCGCCTGTACCTGAACGACATTCATGCCCGCAACCAGGGCCTGCGCGCGGGGGCTGAACGCGCGGCGATCAACGCGCCGATGCAGGGCACCGCCGCCGACATCATCAAGCGCGCGATGGTGGACGTGGACCAGTGGCTGCGTGACAGCGGCGCACCGGCACGGATGATCCTGCAGGTGCACGATGAACTGGTGTTCGAAACCGAAAGCAGTTTCGTTGAAGACTTGCGTTTGCAGGTGGTGGAACGCATGTCGCAAGCGGCCAAACTGCGGGTGCCGCTGGTGGTCGATACCGGTATCGGCAGCAACTGGGACGAGGCGCACTGACGGCGTTTCAGGCCGAAAACGACGTGAATTTGTTCATCAGTCGGGGGTTTCTGACTCGATCATGAATGTTCCCCCGATTGAAGTTCATTAAATTGGGCCCCTTCACGAACCGTTAGTGTTCGGAGTGCTTCTATAACTCTCGACAGGCGCAATGCCTGTTGTGGATCTCTCCCATCCCCTGGAGCAGATCTCGGAACGGGGACTCCTCCCCAAGTGCCCGTTCCCCGGCCCCGTTGACCTCCCCCTGGTCAGCGGGGCTTTTTATTTGTGCCGTTGCCAGATTCCCTGGTCTGCGCCACGCTGGGCCACCGCTCCGCAGGGGAAAACGATGCCCGATCTGTTCGCACTGGCGATGCCGTGGTGGGAGTTCATCCTGCGCGCGGTGGTGGTCTACGTCGTGGTGCTGGGCATGGTCCGGCTCAGCGGCAAGCGCCCGCTGGGGCAGATCACCCCGTTCGACGTGCTGCTGGTGGTGCTGCTGGGCAATGCGGTGCAGAACGCCCTGCTGGGCACCGACACCTCGCTGGGCGGCGGCCTGCTGCTGGCGGCGACCCTGATCCTGCTCAACTACGGGGTGGGCTGGGTGAGTACCCGCAGCCGGCGGATCGAGCGCCTGGTAGAGGGAGAGCCGGTGGTGATCGCGCGCGATGGGCGCCTGTTCGACACCGTTCTGCGTCGCGAACAGGTCACCCGCGCCGATTTCGAGGCCGCCATGCGCCAGCAGGGCTGCCTGGGCGTGGAGGATGTCGAACTGGCCCTGCTGGAGATCAACGGGCACATCACCATCATCCCCAGGAAGAGCACCTGACCTGGTAGCGCCGTGCCTGGGCCCGGCTGCACGGTGCATCAGCCGGGCGGGGGACCGCAGCCCCGGTCAAGGCATGCAGCGGTCGTTGCCCGCCGCAGGCTTGCGCTCGTAGTAGGCGAATCGGTTGCCACCGTCGATACCGGCCAGGTTGCCGTTCTGCAGCAGCTGCAGCACGAAGTCGCTGCCGAGTTCGCGATGGATGAGGATGCGGCCGTCGCGCAGGCTGGCGCGCAGTGGCTGCTCGCGGCCACCGGCTTCGACCACGCCGCCCTGCAGGAAGCGCAGCTGCGACAGCACGCTGCGTTCGGCTTCAAAACTGCCGCAGGGCAGCGCGCTGGCCGTGACCGGTGCCAGCGCCGTGCCGGGAGCGCTGGCCAGCACGCCGAGATCCTTGGCCGGCCCGCAGGCCGGGGCATCCGCGCGCTGCGCACACGACAGCTGCAGCGCCTCGCGGGCCTGCTGCAGGCGGCCACTGCTCCACAAGGTCTCGGCGGTGTCGGCGCAGAACGTTTCGCCCTGCTGCACGCGGCACAGGGCGATCAGTTCATCCAGCTGTGCCGGCGGCAGCGGCGCATCCACCGAATGCTGCAGGCCGAGCAGGGCCTTGCCCATCATTTCCGAGGCGACCTGCCTGGCCACCGTCGTGCAGCCCTCGGCATCGAACGACGGTGACTCCTCCTTGCAGATCTCGGGCATCGGCGGCTCCGCTGTGCTCGGCGAAGCGTCCTTGGCCTGCTGCTGGTAGGTTTCCAGCAGGCGCATGCAGGCGGCGCCCACGCCCTCGGCGCACCAGGCATGCAGCTTCTGCGGCTCGGCTTCCGGCAAGGCCTCCAGGCACTCGGAAGTGTTCATCACGCAGCCGTCTTCGATGGGCTCTGGCATCACCTTGCATGCGGCGGAGCGCTCACGGGTGAACTCGCGGTACGGGGTGCTAAGGGTGCGGTCGTTGTCGGAGAAGTACCAGTTCTCCAGGCGGCCCGTGGACAGGTTGCCGGTGCCGAGCACGTCGTCCTGGCGGGCGATGCGCAGTTCCTCGGTGGCCTGGTAGGGGCCGGACAGGAAGCCGTGGCCCTCGCTTTCGAGGGTCAGCGTGGTGTTGCCGCTGCTGTCCTTGTAGGTGCCGCAAGCCATCGATTGCGCGGCGGCCGGCAGGCTGGCCGAGGCCAGCACGAGCAGCAGCAGGGAGCGCCAACCCGCAGCGCGGGGGCGGAGGGCAACAACAGCAGGCATGACATCATCCTTGAAGAAGAAAGAACACGACCTGTCCGGTGCAGGACGCACCGCAGGCAGGGGAAAGCACCACGCCCCAGGCGTGGTGCCGGAAGCTCAGAGCCAGTCGCGCGGCACCAGGTAATCAGCCAGGCGTGCCTCGGCACTGCCGGCGTCCGGGTTGAAGCCGTATTCCCAGCGCACCCGCGGCGGCAGGCTCATCAGGATGCTTTCGCTGCGGCCACCGCTCTGCAGGCCGAACAGCGTACCGCGGTCGTAGACCAGGTTGAATTCCACGTAGCGGCCACGGCGGTACAGCTGGAACTCGCGTTCGCGCTCGCCATGGGGCGTGTCCTTGCGCTGCTGCACGATCGGCAGGTACGCATCCAGGAAGCCATCGCCGACCGCGCGCAGATAGTCGAAATCGCGCTCGAAATCGCCATGCAGGTCATCGAAGAACAGGCCGCCGACGCCGCGTGTTTCGTTGCGGTGGCGCAGGAAGAAGTACTCATCGCACCAACGCTTGTGCGCGGCGTAGCGTTCCTCGCCGAAGGGTGTGCACAGATCGCGTGCGACCCGGTGCCAGTGCTGCACGTCCTCGTCGAACGGATAGAAGGGGGTCAGGTCGAAGCCGCCGCCGAACCAGCTGGCCACCACTTCGCCGTCGCGCTGCGCCTGGAAAAAGCGCACGTTGGCGTGGGTGGTCGGCACGTAGGGATTGAGCGGGTGGAACACCAGCGACACGCCGGTGGCGCGCCACGAGGCGCCGGCCAGTTCCGGGCGGTTGGCCGAGGCCGACGGCGGCAGGCGGCTGCCAGCCACGTCGGAGAAGCCGATGCCGGCCTGTTCGAACACCGCACCGTCGCGCAGCACGCGGGTACGCCCGCCGCCGCCCTCGGCCCGCTGCCACAGGTCTTCCTGGAAGCGGGCCTGGCCATCGGCGGCCTCGATCGCCGCGCAGATGCGGTCCTGCAGGTCGGTGAGGTAGGCGCGCACGCGCTCGAATTCGTTCATGGCGCGTACTTTACCGCAGGGCCCGCCCGAAGCTGCGGACAGGCCCTGGCGGGCTCAGCGCTTGCGGTTGGAATTGCGCGGCGCCGGAGCGTCGTCCACGGCCGCCTCGTCAACCGCCTTCTGCAGGGCACCACCCAGCGTGATCAGCTCCCAGTTCTGGGTGCCGAGTACGTCGCAGGCCACATGCAGGCCGCTGCGGTCGGCCTTGCACAGCTGCTCCAGGGTTGCCCGTGCGTCCACATCCGCACCGTTGCCCTGAGCGGTGACCAGGTTCTCGCAGCCCTCGCGGACGCCAGCGCGGCAGACCGTGGTGTAGTGCTCGGCGGCCTGCAACCAGTTCCCGGACAGCGCAAGGCGGTTGCCGAGAATGTTGCAGCCCTGCAGCTTGCCCTGTGCGCAGCAGGCTTCGGCCCCGTCCTCGTTGGCCAAAGCCAGCGGGCAATCCTGTGGCAGTGGCAGCACCTTGAACTGCTTCGGTGCACTGCAGCGGCTCGAGCCCTCGCCAGTGGGGACGAACACCTGGAAGCGGGTCCAGGTGTCCAGGCCCAGCAGTTGGCCGCCAGGCAGCGGGCGCAGCACGAAGTCGCCGCCCCGGTCGTGGCGGATGCGGATGTCGCCCTCTTCGACGCGTGCGCGAAGATGGCTGCTCCAGCCCACGCCAACCAGGCCGGCATCGCCGAAGTCCAGCGTGTCCATCAGGCCGCCGTCGGCCCGGTAGCTGCCGCAGGGCAAGGCCGTTGCCGGTTGCGGCTGCAACGATGCGCCCACCGCCTGCAACGCCGGCAGGCGCTCGCAGGTGGTGGTGTCATTGCCGGGTATGCAGGCCGCAGCCAGGGCCTGTACCGCCTGCTGGGGATCTCCCGCCTCCCAGGACAGTTCAGCCACCCGGGTGCAGAAGCCGCCATGCGGTACCTCGCGGCACAGCCGCAACAACTGTTGCCGCCGCTCAGTCGGAATGATCACCGGCACGGTCGGCGCCGTCATCGTCACCATCGCTTCGGTCATGGCGGCCGTCATCGCGGCCTTGACCAGCTGCTCCTGCACTGCGGGGTCGGCCTCGAGCGCGGCGGCACACGCCGGGGTTCCCTGTTCGAAGCCACCATCGTCACAGGCGACGGGGAGCTTGATGCCGGACAAGGCGGCGTCGAGGGCTGCCTTTGCCAGGGCAGGATCGGCCTCGACCGTGGGTTTGGCTTCATCGTGCCAACGATCGGCCAGTTGCAGGCACATGCCGGGCACGCCTTCCCGGCATCCTGCTTCCAGCGCGGCTGGATTCGCTTCGCGACGATTGTCCAGGCACGCCGCGGCATCGGCAAGGCAACTGCCTTCAGCCGGCGTGGCGGCCGCGGTGCACTGCGCGGGGGCCTGCAGGATGTAGACCGTGCCATCCACCTCGACCGTGCGGCCACGATCGCGCACCTGCAGCGCGCTGGGCAGGCCGTACTCCAGATTCACCAGTTGCAGCTTTCCATCGATCTGCTGGAACGCGACCGGAGACGGTGCACTGCCGAAGTGCTTCTGCTCGCCACGGTTGGGTGAGCTGATGCGCAGCGTGCTGCTGCCTTCATCGGCCTTGAACAGGCCGCATTGCAGTGACTGCGCGGCGGCCATCGGCGCGGCCAGCAGCAACGCCCAGGCCAGCCAGCGGCGGCGCGGTGCGGGTGAATGCATGTCGTCTCCTTGACGATCGAACGGAAAACTCCAGGCGCTACGGCGAACCACGGCCCTCGCGCGGGGGCGTGCATTGTGCCGTTCCGGGCACGGGTTGGTAACGCTGGTAGGCCGTCTGCACATCCATGCCAAGCAGGTCGCCATTGCCGAGCTGGCGCAGCGTCAGGGTTTCGCCGTTCTGCTGCAGCTGGACGGCGCCTTCGTGCAGGCGGGCCTGCGTGCCATCGCCGAAGTCGAGCATGTCGATCACGCCACCGTCGGCCTGGTAGCGGCCACACGGCACCCGCTGCAGCGGCACCAGGCGCAGATCGGTACCGAGTTCACGCAGCGGCGCGGTACGTTCGCAGGCACTGACGCGGCCGCCATCGCAGGTGACCTGCAGGGCCTGCACTGCCAATGCGGGCTCCAGCGCGATCAGCTGCTGCGCGGCCACCTCGACGCAGAAGCGGCCACCCCGGTGCTGCAGGCACAACTGCTGCAGGCGATCGCGCGCAGCGGCCGGAAGCGGCGAATCCAGCGTGTCTTCGTCTTCCTGTGCCAGCCGTTGATCCACCCGCCGCATGGCGGTGGCCAGTGCATCGTCGGTCATGGCTTCGCAGGCCTGCCGATCGTGCCCGGCGGTGTGTTCGCGGCACGGCGGCGGGCGCTCGAAGACGGCCGGGCCGGCGTCATCGGCAGCATCCGCCGCACTGCCCTCACGCATCAGCCGCAGCAGCGTCGAGCAGCCCGCACCCACGCCCTCGTCGCAGGCGCGCCGGGCCTGGCCGGGCGAGGCCGTTGGCAGCTGCACCATGCAGTAGCTGCCAGCAGCGTGGCAGCTGCCGGCCACCGCGCTGGGTTCGGCGGTGCAGGCCCGGGGCTGGCGCAGGGTGTAGACCACCGTCACGCTGTCCTCGATGCGCTGCCCATCGGCGCTGATCCGGACCGGCTCCGCCACCCCATCATCGAGCATGACCAGGCGGGTCTGTGCCGCACTGCGATCGACCCACAGCGGCTCCGGCTCACCGATGCCGTTGTGGCGGTAACCGTTGCTGGGGCTGGTGAACACCAGTGCCATGCCGTCATCGAGGCTGCGATACTCGCCGCAGCGCAGGGCATCGGCGCTGGCAGGCAGCGCGGCGAACAGCAGCAGGGCAGGGAAAAGAGCCAGCAAGCGCATGCGACGGTCCTTGTCGTGCGAGAAGGGGGTGGGGCTCAGTGGAAGCGCGAGCGGATATCGGGCCGCAACAGGCGCCAGGCCAGCCAACCCTGCAGGCCCAGGAACAGCACTGAAGTGCCGAGCAGGGTGAAGGTCATCATCCAGCGACGCGGCTGCAGCGACTGCTGCATCTCCGGCCCGTCGGCGAGCAGCACGATCATGTCGCGCATGAACACGTCCCACCACCAGGTGATCGCGAAATTGGCCAGTGCGCTCAGCAGCAGCATCACCACGAAACTCCATAGGCCCCAGTAGCGTTCGCGCAGCAGCCCCCAGCTGGCCACGGCCGAGACCAGGCAGAGCAGTGCGGCGATCATCGAGGCAACCACCGGGTGCGCCAGCAGCCAGGCCAGGCTGTGCATCTGCCGATGCTGTGCTTCACCCGCCAGCAGCTGCCAGAGTGGAACGTCGTGCAGCGGCCACACCAGCAGCCCCTGCAGCACGAAATAGCCGGCCAGCAGCGCGGACAGCCAGAACGACGCCTGGACCAGTGGCCGGATCCACGCGTGGTAGGGCGAAGGCTGCAACGAGGGCGGCGGGAGCGGCACTGACATCCGGTGTCCTTGCAATCGGCACCCGCGCGGTCAGCGGGCCGTCACCCGGGTGGCGACGGCCGGCAGGATATGGTGTTCGCTCAGCGGTGCCAAGGGCAGGCCGTGCGGCGGCTGCAGCGGCACCCAGGCCAGTTCGGCAATCTCGGCGCGCGCCTGCGGTGTACCGTCCACCTGCACCCACCACGCCTGCGCCCGCACGCGATGGCCGGGCTCGTTCACCGCCCAGTCTTCGAAGGCGCCCAGCGCGAGGGTGGCATCGGCGCGCAGCTGCACGCCCAGTTCCTCGTCCAGCTCGCGGGCCAGCGCCTGCAGCGGCGCTTCGCCGGGTTCGGGCTTGCCGCCCGGCTGGATGAAGCGGTGGGCGCCGTGCTTGCGCACCACCAGCGCCCGGCCACGGTCATCCAGGATGACCGCGGCCACGATCTCTATCGTGGCCGCGGCAGTGCTCATTTCAGGTTCTGCTCGAACAGCTTGAGGATGCGCTTGTACTGGTCCAGCCAGGAATCGGCACGGACATAGCCGTGGCGTTCCAGCGGGTACGGCGCGATCGACCAGTTGTCCTTGTGCAGTTCGATCAGGCGCTGGGTGAGGTTCACCGAGTCCTGGAAGAACACGTTGTCATCCATCATTCCGTGGGCGATCAGCAGGTTGTCCTGCAGGTTCTGCGCGTACTCGATGGGCGAGGACACGCGGTACGCCTCCGGATCGATGTCCGGGGTGTTGAGGATGTTGCTGGTGTAGCCGTGGTTGTACTGGTGCCAGTCGACCACCGGACGCAGCGCGGCGCCGGCCTTGAAGGTGCCCGGCGAGCGGAACAGCGCCATGAAGGTCATGAAGCCGCCGTAGGAACCGCCGTAGATGCCGGCGTGGTCGCGGTCACCCTGCTGGGTGCCGACCAGCCAGTCCAGGCCGTCCTTGTAGTCTTCCAGTTCCGGGTGGCCCATGTTGCGGTAGATCGCCGTACGCCAGTCGCGGCCGTAGCCCTCGCTGCCGCGGTAATCCATGTCCAGCACGATGTAGCCCTTCTGCACCAGCAGGTTGTGGAACATCTGCTCGCGGAAGTAGGCCGGGTAGCGCTGGTGCACGTTCTGCAGGTAGCCGGCGCCGTGCACGAACATCACGATCGGGTACTTGCGGCCCGGCTCCTTGTTTTCCGGTTCGTAGTACTTGGCCCAGACCACGCCGGCGCCATGCTTGGACGGCACCGCCACCAGCTTCGGCTGGATCCACTGGCGGGCCTTGTAGTCGGCGGTGCGGGTATCGGTCAGCACGCGCGCCTGGCCGCCGGCACTGGGCAGCACCGCCAGCTGCGGCGGCAGGTAGGCGCCGGAGTAGCGCACTAGCAGCTGCTGGCCATCCGGCGACAGCGAGAAGTCTTCCACGCCGTTGAGGCTGGTCAGCTCGCGCACCTGGCGGCTGCCGGTGTCGACCGCGCAGACTTCATAGTCATGCGGGGCCTGCTGGTTGCACAGGAAGTAGAAGCCCTTGCCATCGGCCGACAGCACCGGTGCCGAGGTCTCCCACTTGCCGCTGGTCAGCGCCTGCGGCTTGGCGCTGCCGGCCTGGGTGTACAGATGCGAGAAGCCCGATTCCTCGGACAGCAGCCACAGCGTGCGGCCGTCGGCCATCCAGCCGAAATCGTTGAAGCCCCAGTTGATCCAGGCGTTGTCGGTCAGCCTGTGGCGGTTCTGCACGCGGCCGTCGGCGGCGTTGACGCTGATGATCCAGCGGTCCTTGTTGTCGTTGGCACGCAGCATCACCGCGGCCTGCTGGCCGTCGGCGCTCCAGCGGATGCCACCGCCCATGAAATCACTCATCACCTGCACGCTGCGCTCGCCCTTCAGCGCGTCCTTGCCGGCCTTGCGGCGCAGTTCGGCCAGCGGATCGGTGCCGATGCCCGGCAGGCCCGACAGCGAGAGCTTCTCGGCCTTGCCGGAGCGCACGTCGACGTACCACAGGGTGTGCGGCTCGAAGCCGTTGCGGCCAACGCGGGTGCGGGTGTCCTCGGTTTCCTCGTAGCCTGATTCGGTCACGTACAGCGGCATCTTGCCGCCGCGACCGTCATCGAAGTCCTTCGGCTTGGTCACCACGATCAGGTGGCCCAGGTCCGGCGACAGCACGCTGTCGGCAATCTCCACATCGGTGCCCAGGTACACCGGGCCGGGCGCGCGGGTCGGGTCGGCCTGGCGCCAGCGCTGGTCCTGGTCCTTCAGCGCCTCGCGCTGGTCGCGGTCGCGGCGCAGTGTTTCCAGCGTACGCAGCTGCTGGTCGCGCAGCACGTCGGCCTTCGGCGGCGTACGCGGGTCCTTCTCGGCCTTCAGGCTGGCCACCTGCTGCACGCCGCTGGCGGCGGTCCAGTGGAACCAGTTCTGGCCGACGCGCCAGATCACGCCGTTGTCGGCCGCGAAGTTCACGTTGCCCGCGCGCTCGTTGCTGCGGGTCAGCTGGGTCAGCGCGCCGCTGCGCAGGTCACGCACGAACACGTCGCCATTGCGCACGAACGCACTGCGGCTGCGGCTGCGGTCGTAGACCGGCTCGGCTACGTCCAGGGTGCCGCGCTGGTCATCGGCCACCTGCGCGGCCACGCCACCGGCCACCGGCTGGCGGAAGGTGTCGCGCACCGGGCTGCCGTTGCGCTTGAGCTGGTACTCCACCTGCTGGCTGTTCCACGACCACCAGGCCTTCTCGACCGGCGGGCCGATCCAGTCCGGGTCGGCCATGGCCTGTTCGATGGTGATCGGCGTCGGCGCGGCATACGCGGCCGGTGCGGCCAGCACGGCCGACAGCAGGAGGGACAGGGGCAGCACTCGGGACATGGGCGGACGGCACCGGAAGAGGAAACCGGGCAAGGGTAGCAGCCGCCCCGGCCGCGGGCAGGGGCCACAGGTCATGGCAGCGGAATCGGCAAACTGCTGCAACCGGTTGCCGTGGTCGCGCATCCATTGTCCTGAACCCGCATCATCCACCGAACAGGAGCCCGACCATGCAGGAACTGATCCCGATCACCCTCTTCATCTGCATCGCCTATGCGATCCATGCCATTGCCGATGCCCGCGCCCGCAGCAAGCTGGTGGCCCCACACGTGCCGGAGGAAGTGATCCGCTCGCTGGCCGTGCTGGAAGAGGAGCGCCGCCGCCAGGGCGCGCTGCGCTGGGGCATCAGCCTGGTCTGCCTGGCGCTGGCGATGGCCCTGCTGGAAGTCATCGGCGCCCGTGACCTGACCTTCGGTGCCGCCGCCGCGCTGGTTGGCAGCGCCGGCCTGGGCCAGCTGCTGGCCTGGCACTTCACCCGTCCTGCGGCGCGCAAGGGCTGAGCTGGCCCATGCCACGGGCACAGGGGGCGCCCCGTAGATGAGCCTGCTCGGCGAAGCATTGTCGGCATTGCGGGGCCGTCGCCGCCACGATGCAGCAGCGGCGGGGGCACTCGCTGCACCGCTGGATGCGGACCAGGCCCTGGTACGGGCCATCATCGACGGCTCGCAGGCGGCGTTCTCGCAGCTGGTGGAGACCCATCAACGCACCTGCGCGCATGTGATCGGGCGCATGGTCGGCGACCGCGACCAGGTCGCCGACCTGCTGCAGGAGACCTTCCTGGCGGTGTTCCGCCAGCTGCACCGGTTCCGCTTTGAATCCTCGCTACGCACCTGGGTTTCGCGGGTGGCCTACACCACTGCGTTGCAGCACCTGCGCCGGCGGCGGCTGGAGGCGCAATGGATGGTGGCGGTGGAGGTGCCCGAGGAACTGGGCATCGGCGATGAAGGCCCCGGGCCGGCTGAATTCAGCGAATCGCTGCAGGCCGGTCGCCAGCTGGGCGCGGCACTGGAGCGATTGAGTGCGCCGCAGCGATTGATTGTGGGCCTGCATTATCTGGAGGACTTCGATCTGGCCGAGATCGAGCAGGTCACCGGGCTGGCGCGCGGTACCATCAAGAGCCACCTGTACCGCGCGCGGCAGATCCTGAAGCAGGAGCTGACGCGGCACGCCACCGCCGGAGAACTGCTGTGAGCCAATCGACTGACCCTCGCGATGCGGACGAGCGCGCGCTGGCACAGGCGTTGCGTGAGCAGGCGCAGCAGGAGCAGACGCCGGATGTGAGCGAGGCACTGCAGAAGCGCATCACAGCCGAATCGCGCGATAGCGGTGTGCTTTACGTGGTGGTGCAGGTGCTGTTGTTTGGCGCGCTGCTGGCTGCCGCGGCCTGGTATTTCTGGCACTGAGGCGTCCTCCGGGCGGTGGGCCTGGTAGATGCCGACTTTGGTCGGCGTTTGGGCGTGTGTGCCAACCAAGGTTGGCAGCTACCAGAGCGGTTGACCCCTGCGACAAAGTGAAGCAGCGCGTCACCCGGTCGCATCCCGGCTTAACCAAATCCTCCTAAAGTGGTCCGGTATCCCACCGGTCGCAGGCAGGAGGCGTCCCTTGGACGCGTTGTTGTTGTCCCGGATCCAGTTCGGATTCGTCATCAGTTTCCACGTGCTGTTCCCGGCCTTCACCATCGGCACGGCCAGCTGGCTGGCCTTCATTGAATGGCGCTGGCTGCGCACGAAACTGCCCGTGTGGCGCGAGCTGTATTTCTTCTGGCAGAAGATCTTCGCCGTGTCATTCGGCATGGGCGTGGTCAGCGGCATCGTCATGGCCTTCCAGTTCGGTACCAACTGGCCGCGGCTGAGCGAAGTGGCCGGCACGGTCATCGGCCCGCTGCTGACCTATGAAGTGCTGACCGCCTTCTTCCTGGAAGCCAGCTTCCTGGGCGTGATGATGTTCGGCTGGGGGCGGGTTTCGCCGCGCCTGCATTTCCTGTCCACCTGCATGGTGGCGCTGGGCACGCTGTTTTCCACGTTCTGGATCCTCTCGTCCAACAGCTGGCTGCACACGCCGGCCGGCTACGAGATGGTCAATGGCATCTTGCACCCGGTGGACTGGTGGCAGGTGGTGTTCAACCCCTCGTTCCCGTACCGCCTGGCGCACATGGCGCTGGGTTCGTTCATCACCACCTGTTTCGTGATCGGTGGCGTCGGCGCGTGGTACCTGCGCAAGGGCACGCACGTGGAAGCCGGCCGGCGCATGCTGGTCGCGGCGGTAGCGTTCGCGGCGCTGACCGTGCCAGTGCAGATCTTCGTCGGCGACATGCATGGCCTGAACACGCTCAAGCACCAGCCGATGAAGATCGCGGCGATGGAAGCGCACTGGCATGAAACCAAGGAAGGCGAGGGCGTGCCGCTGGTGGTGTTCGCGCTGCCCAACGAAAAGGAAGAGCGCAACGATTTCGAAGTGGCGATCCCGAAGCTGGGCAGCGTGATCCTCACCCATTCGCTGGACGGCAGCTTCGATCCGCTCACGTCGGTACCGGCCAGCGAACGGCCGCCGGTGACGCCGGTGTTCTTCGCCTTCCGCATCATGGTCGGGCTGGGCACGCTGATGCTGCTGCTGGCCTGGGTCTCGGCATTCCAGCTGTGGCGCCGGAAGCTGCTGGATTCGCCGTGGCTGCTGCGCGGCTGGAACTGGATGTTGCCGAGTGGCTTTATCGCACTGCTGTCCGGCTGGTTCGTCACCGAAATGGGGCGCCAGCCGTGGGTGGTGTATGGCGTGCTGCGCACCGCCGATGCGGTCGGCCCGCAGAGCGCGTGGATGACCGCGCTGTCGCTGGGTGTCTACGTGGTCGGCTATGCCTTCGTGTTCGGCTGGGGTATCTGGTACCTGGTGAAGATCCTGCGCCATGGGCCGCAGCCGTATGCCGAAGGGCCATCGCTGGACCACGGCAGCCACACCCCGGCGCGCCCGCTGTCGGCAGCCGACGAACCGCTGGAGGATCGCTGACATGGACCTGATGACCTGGCTGCCGGTGGCGTGGTTCGCGGTGATCGGTTTCGGTGTGCTGATGTATGTGGTGCTGGATGGCTTCGTGCTCGGCATCGGCATCCTCGCCCCGTTCGCCGAAGACGAGGAACAGCTGGACCTGATGATGAACACCGCCGCACCGATCTGGGACGGCAACGAGACCTGGCTGGTGCTGGGCGGCGCCGGCCTGCTGGCGGCATTCCCCAAGGCGTACGCGGTGCTGCTGTCGGCGCTGTACCTGCCGGTGCTGCTGCTGGTGGTGGCGCTGGTGTTCCGCGGCGTGGCCTTCGAGTTCCGCTTCAAGGCGCATCGCTCACGCCGGTTGTGGAGCGTGGCGTTCGCACTGGGCTCGCTGCTGGCCACCTTCGCCCAGGGCGTGATCCTCGGCACGCTGGTGCAGGGCCTGCCCCTGCAGGACGGCGTCTATCACGGTGGCCCGTTCGCCTGGTTCAGTCCGTTCGCGATGTTGACCGGCGCTGCGCTGGTGGCCGGCTACGCACTGCTGGGCAGTACCTGGCTGATCCTGAAGACCGAAGGCCGCGTGCAGGCGCTGGCGCGGCAGATGACCCGGCCGCTGGTGGTGGCGGTGATCGCGGCGATGGGCCTGGTCAGCAGCTGGCTGCCTTTCCTGCAGTCGCGCCTGATGGACCGCTGGTTCAGCGATGGCAACTTCTGGTGGCTGTCGCCGGTACCGCTGCTGACCCTGGCGGTGGCGGCCGCGTTGTGGCGCAGCGCCACCCATCCGCGCCGTGACCTGCCGCCGTTCCTGCTCAGCCTTGCCCTGTTCGTGCTCGGCTTCCTCGGCCTGGTGCTGGGCATGTGGCCGTACCTGCTGCCGCCATCGATGACCCTGTGGCAGGCCGCTGCGCCGGCATCATCGCTGGGCTTCACCCTGGTCGGGCTGGTGATCCTGCTGCCGGTCATCCTCGGCTACACGGCGTGGTCCTACCGGGTGTTCCGCGGCAAGGTGCACGCCGACGCCGGCTATCACTGAGCATCGGGCCAAGGCTGAACGCCGTCGCCACATTGCTGAACCTCGTCGGGGAAACACCGTCGATCACGCCGCCATCGTCGGCTGACGGCTTTCCCCGGTGTCGGCTTTCCGACACAATCATGGCTCTTCCCGGGTTATTGTCCCGCGGACATGCACGCCTACGTCTATAAAAGCCAACTCAAGCCGGACACCTACGTCTACGTTCCCCGACGCGAAGATTTCAGCGCGCTGCCTGCGCCGCTGCTCAAATCGCTGGGGACGCTCACTTTCGTGCTGGACGTTGCCCTGGATGCCCAGCGCCGCCTGGCCCAGGCCGACCCGGACAAGGTCCGCAGCGAAATGAGCGAACGCGGCTTCTACCTGCAGGTGCCGCCGTCGGTGGCCAGCCTGATGCCGCGGCACTATGACTGATCCCTCCCGTCCGCGCGCGCTGTCGATCGCCTTCACTGTTGGCGCCGTGCTGGCGCTGGGCGCTGCCGTGGGCGGCGTCCCGGGCGCCCTGCTTGCCGCATTGGCGCAGCCTGCGTTCGCGCTGGGCGTGTCGTGGTGGCGGCGCAGCCGCGCGCTGCTGCCGTTGAAGGTGGTTGCGCGCCAGGATTTGCCCGCGCTGCTGGCGCTGTGGGCGGCCGCACCGGTCCTGCTGGCGCTGCTGCTGGCCTGGCCGCTGGCGGCGCTGCGCGATAGCGGCAGCCTGGCCGCGGTGCTGGGCCTGAGCGTGCTGGTCAGTGCCGGCCTGCTGGCGGCCTGGCGCACCTGGCCGTTGTGGAACGATGTCGAACGCCTGGATGGCAGCCTGGCCCAACACTGGCAGGCGCTGGCCGGGCGCGACCTGACCGCCTGGCGCGGCCTCGGTGTGGCCGCGCTGGTGATCGCGCTGGCGGCACTGGTGGTGCTGCCGGCCTGGCCCGACCTGCTGCCTGAAAGTGCACGATGGCCGGCCGCGCTGGCGGTGGTGGTGCTGTCGCCGCTGCTGCACCTGCTGCTGCAGCGGGTGGCGCCCGCACCGCTGGTGTCGTTGCGTACTGGCGCGTTGAACGCGACCAGCCACGAACACGAACCGATGTTCGCCGCCGCGGCCGAGACCGCGCCGCTGGAGGCGATGGCGCCGCAGGAACTGACCCCGGCCCTGTACGAAGCCGCCCGCCATGGCCGCATCGACCGCGGCCTGCAGCTGCTGCAGGCCGGTGCCGATCCCTATGCATTGCCGGACCCGAACTGGCGCGACCAGCGCAGCCTGGCGGTACTGGCCGCGGTGCTGCCGGACCTGCGCCTGCTGCGCGAGCTGATCGCCCGCGGCGTCGACGTGAACGCGCCGCACCGCGGCATGACTCCGCTGCTGGCGGCGACCCGTGACAGCTGGCATGGCCGCCCCGAAGCGGTGATGACCCTGCTCGCCAACGGCGCCGATTCGCGCGCCACCGACGGAGACGGCAACACGCCGCTGCACCATGCTGCGCGCAGTTCCGACCCGGGCGTGGCGGCGCTGCTGCGCGATGCCGCGGCCGAAGTCGACGCGCTGAACAACGACGGCTGGTCACCGCTGGCGGTGGCCTGCCAGGTCGGCAACTGGCGCCTGGCGCGTTTCCTGCTCGAACGCGGTGCCCGCAGCGAGCCGGCCGAAGGCACCCCGGTGCTGCTGGCTGCCGCCGCCACCGAAGACGATGATCCGGCCGGCGTGCAGCTGCTGCTCAAGCACAAGGCACGGGCCGACGCGCGTGATCGCCAACGCCGCAGCGCGCTGCACGAGGCCGCACTGGCCGGCCACGTCGAGATCATCGGCGTGCTGCTCGGTGCCGGCGCCAACCTGGAAGCGCGCGATGCGCTGGGCCGTACGCCGTGGCTGGAAGCGGCCCGTGCCGGCCGTGCCGCCGTGGTCGAGCACCTGCTTCCACACAAGCCGGACCTGGTTGCAGTGGACGGCGAAGGCCGCAACGCGGTGCAGCTGGCGGTGATGGCCGAGGATGTCTCGCCGCTGCTGATCAAGCGCCTGGTTGAGCTGGGCATCGCCGCCGATGCCGCCGATCCGGTCGGCCGCCGCGCGGTGGACTACGCTGCTGAAGCGGGCCGCTGGGCGATCGTCGCACTGCTGGACCCGTCCTATCCGTTGCCGGCTGCGGTCAGTGATGGGCTGGCCGAGCGCGGCGAAGCGGCCATGGCCAGCGGCCTGCTGCCGGACCGTCCGCCGCTGACCCTGCTGCGTGAAGCGTTGGGCTTCGGCAACACCGAAGGCATGGCCGCGCTGGCCAGGCTGTGCCAGCCGGAAGAACTGGGTGGCCTGCTGCTCGATCCTGAGCTGGCGCTGGAACCACGTGCGGTCGACTGGCTGCTGGGCCACGGCGCCGATCCCTATGTGCGTGACGCCTGCGCCGACACGCCGATGTTCGCTTTGCTGTCGCGCGGCATTGATGCGGTGCCTGCACTGCAGGTGATGCTGCAGCGTGGCCTGTCGCCGGCCGGACGCGGTGGCCTCGCGCGCTTCCTCGCCGCCTGCGCCCAGCACGACCAGGCCGCCCGAGGGCTGGAACAGCTGGCGCTGGAATTGCTGGAACGTGGCGCCGATCCGTTTGCGGCCTCGCCGGCCGGTGATCCGCCGCTGTCGCTGGCGGTACGCCTGGGTTGGCTGCGCCTGCAGCAGGCCCTGTTGAAGGCTGGCGTCGATCGCGAAGCGCGCGACAGCCACGGCATGACCGCCTTGCATCTGGCCACCGCGCTGGCCCGAGAAGGTGCACTGAAGCTGCTGGTGCAGCACGGTGCCTCGCCAGAGGCACGCGCCGCCGATGGCCAGACGCCGTTGGGCGTGGCGCTGTCGATTGGGCGCCGTGACCTGGCCGACTGGCTGGACTGGCGGGTGTGGCCGTTGCCACGCCGCACCCTGCGCGAGGCCGATCTACCGGCCGCCGCGATGGCCGGTGATGTGGACGCTGTGCGCCGCCTGATCGATCTGGGATTTGCGGTCGACGCGGTTGATGCACAGGGCTGCACCGCGCTGCTGCGTGCGGCCGGTGGCGGCCATCTGGCAGTGACCGATCTGCTGCTGGCGCGTGGCGCCGATCCGCAGCACGCCGCGGCCAGTGGTGCCACGCCGTTGTCGGCGGCGGTCAGCATGCGCCAGGTCGATATCGTCTCGGCCCTGCTCGATGCCGGTGCCAAGCTGGAACATCGCCTGCCGGGCGGAGTGACGGTGCTGATGCTGGCCTCGGCGCTTGGCCTGCCGGACATCGTCGCGCGCCTGCTCACCGCCGGTGCCGACGTGCACGCCGGTGACGCGCAGCAGCTGGGTCCGCTGCACTGTGCCGCGCTGTATGGCTTCAGTGCCCGTGACCGCTCGCGCCTGCTGGCCCTGCTCGACACCCTGCTGCTGGCCGGTGCGGAACCGGACCAGGCTGCTGCCGGTTCGGTTACGCCGTTGCTGCTGCTGCTGGGCGCACGCGCCGAGCCGGGTACCGCCTGCGACGAGCAGGTGGTGATGGCCGCGGTGGAGCGCCTGCTGGACGAGGACGTGAGCCTGGACGTGCGTGACCCGCGCGGTTTCGGCCCGCTGCACCTGGCCGCCCTGCACGGTTTGCCGCTGCTGGTGCAGCGCCTGCTGCGTGCCGGTGCCGATCCGGAAGTGCGCGACAGCCTCAACCGCAGCCCACGCGAGATCGCGGTGATGCGCGGCTTCATCGACGTGGCCGGTGAGTTCGAGCCGCGCGTGCCGGGTGTTTCCTCGATGGCCCGGTTCCTGCGCGACAACGGCTGATCCCAGCGGCCGGCACGACCGGGTTCGCGAATCATCGGGTGGGTGCCGACCTTGGTCGGCACGCCTACGTGTCGTCGCTTTCCGCGTCGGCCTCGAACAGGTGCATCAGGTCGTTGCGCGCATCGCGCGAGGTCTGGATCACCGCGGCCTCGTCGTCGTAGACCAGGTACTGGTCGCGCAGCAACTGCTCGTCGTGTTCGCGGAAGCGCTGCACATGGCGTTCGGCCACGTTCGGGGCCACGCCCAGCGCGGTCAGCACGCGCCCGCTCATTTCCAGGCTGGTGCCGAACACTTCGCGGAACGGCTCGGCCGACATGTCCATCAGCCGCCACGCATGCTGGCGGTTGCGCGCTCGCGCCAGCACCGTCGCATCCGGGTACAGCCGGCGCACCATGCGCACCGCGCGCAGGTTGGTCTCCGGGTCATCCACGGTGATCACGAACACATCGATGTGCTCGCCACCGGCCGCGCGCAGCATTTCGGGCCGGGTCGGGTCGCCGTAGTACAGCTGGTTGCCGAAGCGGCGCAGGTCGGCCACGGTGTCCGGGTTCGCCTCCAGCGCCACGAACGGCACCTTCTGCGCGGTCAGCAGGCGCGCGATCACCTGGCCGAAGCGGCCCATGCCGGCGATCAGCACCTTCGGCCGGTTGTCCGGTGCCACCTTGTCAGCCTCGGCGGCCTGGCGCGGTGCGGCCTTTTCCTGGCCGAGCAGCCTGAGCAGCGCGATCATCAGCAGCGGTGTGATCGCCATCGACAGGCCGACAATGGCCACCAGCCGGTCATGGTTGGCGTTGCCCAGCAGGTGCGCTCGCTGCGCTTCGTTGAACACCACGAAGGCGAATTCACCGCCCAGCCACAACACGCTGCCCAGCAGCAGCGACTGTCGCGAACTGAGCCTTGCAATACGCCCGATCACGTACAGCAGGCCGAACTTGACCACCAGCAGGATGCCGACGCCGGCGGCGATCAGCCACGGCTCGGACGCGATGCGGTCGAGGTCGATGCCCATGCCCACCGCAATGAAGAACAGGCCCAGCAGCAGCCCCTTGAACGGCTCGATCTGTGCTTCCAGTTCGTGCCGGAATTCCGAGTCGGACAACAGCACGCCGGCCAGGAATGCACCCAGGCTGGGGCTGAGGCCGGCTTCCTGCATGAACCAGGCGGTGCCCAGCACCACCAGCAGGGCGGTGGCGGTGAACACTTCCGGGCTGCGGGTGCGCGCAATGATGCTGAACACCCTGCGCAGCACCGACCGCCCGCACAGGATCACCACCGCCAGCGCGCCCAGCGCCACGGCCGCGTCCTCCCAGCGCAGCGTCTCGTTCTTGACCCCGCCCAGCAGCGGAATGGCCGCCAGCAATGGGATCGCGATCAGATCCTGGAACAGCAGGATCGCAAAGCCCAGCCGGCCATGGTCGCTGTTGATCGCCTTGTGCTCGGACAGCAGCTGCAGGCCCACCGCGGTGGACGACAGCGCCAGCGCCACACCCACCACCAGCGCGCTTTTCCACTGGAAATGGTCGAGCAGCAACAGGCCGCCCAGCACCAGCCCGGACAGCGCCACCTGCGCCGCACCGGCACCGAACACCGAGCGCCGCATCACCTTCAGGCGTGCCGGCGACAGTTCCAGGCCGATCACGAACAGCAGCATCACCACACCGATCTCGGCGGCGCCGAGGATGCGGTCGGCGTCCTGCACGAAGCCCAGCCCGTCCGGGCCCAGCACCACGCCGGCCGCCAGGTAGCCCAGCACCGCGCCGAAGCCGAACTTCTTGAACACCGGCACAGCGATGACCGCCGCCAGCAGCAGCACCAGCGCCAGTTCCAGACCACCGCTATGCATGGGAGTACCTGGTCATCGGGGGAACCGGCCGCGCGTCCGTTCGGAGGAGGGAAAGCATGGCGAACGCCACTGCCACATTATGCGCGCCGGTGCGTGTACGCACGAGGACACGCGTGCGGGCAACGCTGCCGGCTGGCCCCGGGTTGACCTGCCTGCCCGGCAGGTCCAGACTCCCCGCCGCTGGCGGCGCGTCCGCCGGCACACGCATCCCGGAGTCCCCAACCCATGTCCAGCGACAGTAGAAGTCGACCTCGTTCGACGCCAGCGATGGCCACCGCCTGACATCGGGACGGTTTGCCTGCGTTGGCGTTGCGCGAGGTCGCACCCCCACAAGGCAGAACCGATGAACCAGAAGCAATTGCTGCGCGCAGGGGCCGATGCTGCTGCCCTGGCCGCACCCCTGGCGAACTACAACACCGCCGACGCGGTGGAGTTCCTCAATACGCTGGAGCTGACCCGCGCCGCGGACACGCTGGCGGCGCTGCCGTTGCCGCGTGCGGTGAAGATGCTCGAAGCGCCGGAACTGCACCGCAGTGGCGAGCTGGTGGCCGCGTTGCCGCCGGCGCGCGCCGCCGCCCTGCTCGGGCTGATGGCCGATGACCGCGCCACCGACATCGTGCACGAGCTGGACGAGGACGAGCGCGCGCGGTTGATCCCGCTGCTGGGCACCGATGCCCGCCAGGCCATCCAGAAGCTGCTGAGCTACCCGCCCAACACCGCCGGCGCGCTGATGACCACCGAGTACGTGGCGGTGCCCGCCAGCTGGACCGTGGCGCAGACCCTGCAGCACATCCGCCAGGTCGAGCGCACCCGCGAAACGGTGTACGCGATCTACGTGCTGGACCCGGCCAGCCAGCACCTCCAGCAGGTGGTGACCATGCGCCGGCTGATCACCGGGTTGCCGGAGGAATCGATCCTGGACGTGGCCCAGGTCAATCCGCCGGTGACCGTTGACGCGCTGATGGACCAGGAGGAAGTGGCGCGGCTGATCCGCCGCCACGACCTGCTGGCGATCCCGGTGGTCGATGCGCAGCAGCAGATGCTTGGCATCGTCACCGTCGATGACGTGCTGGATGCGCTGATCGAGGAATCCACCGAGGATGCGCACAAGTTCGGCGGCATGGAAGCGCTGGACAAGCCGTACATGCAGATCGGCTTCCTTGAGATGCTGCGCAAGCGTGCTGGTTGGCTGAGCGTGCTGTTCCTGGGCGAGATGCTGACCGCGAGCGCCATGCAGCACTACGAGGACGAACTGGCGCGCGCGGTGGTGCTGACCCTGTTCATTCCACTGATCATGAGTTCGGGTGGCAACTCCGGTTCGCAGGCCACCTCGCTGCTGATCCGCAGCCTGGCGCTGCGCGAACTGCGCCTTCGCGACTGGTGGAAAGTGGCCCTGCGCGAGATCCCGACCGGCATGGTGCTCGGCGCCATCCTCGGCTGCCTGGCCATCGTGCGCATCGTGATCTGGCAGCTGGGTGGCCTGCACGACTACGGCGAGCACTGGATCCTGCTGGCGATCACCATCGGTGCGGCGCTGGTCGGCATCGTCACCTTCGGCTCGCTGTCCGGCTCGATGCTGCCGTTCATCCTGAAGCGCCTCGGCTTCGACCCGGCCAGCGCCTCGGCCCCGTTCGTCGCCACCCTGGTGGATGTCACCGGCCTGGTGATCTATTTCAGCATCGCCGCGATGATCCTGCACGGCACGCTGCTGTAACAAAAAGGGGACGGAGGGGATTAAGTCGTTTGTGCCACAAACGACTTAATCCCCTCCGTCCCCTTTTTGGGTACCGTAGGCGCATGAGTACCTACCATCTGCAGTCTGTGTTCCGTCCGCAGTCGGTCGCGGTGATCGGTGGCAGCCCGCGCGAGCGTTCGGCCGGCCGTGCGGTGATGCGCAACCTGCGTGGCACCGGCTTTCCCGGCAAGGTGGCCTGGATCAACCCGCGACATGCCGAGATCGATGGCATCCGCACGGTCAAACGGCTGAAGGACCTGGACTGGGTGCCTGACCTGGTGGTGATCACCGCGCCGGCGACGATCGTGCCGCAGGTGGTGCGCACCGCGGCCGAACGTGGCGTGCAGGCGGCGATCATCCTCACCGCGCACCTGGGCGAAGGCCCCGGCTCGCTGTCGGCGCAGGTGGAGGCGGTGGCGCGCACGCATGGCCTGCGCATCCTTGGCCCGCACTGCCTGGGCGTGATCGCGCCGCACGCGCGGCTCAACGCCAGCATCGCCGCACATTTCCCGCAGGCCGGCGACCTCGCGCTGATCTCCGAATCCTCGGCCATTGCCGCCGCACTGGTGGAATGGGGCGTGGCGCGCTCGGTCGGTTTCTCTGCCGTGGTCTCGCTGGGCGACACGATGGATGTCGACTTCGGCGACCTGCTCGATTACTTCGCCACCGACTACCGCACCCGCGCCATCCTGCTCTATGTCGAGCAGATCAAGGACGCGCGCAAGTTCATGTCGGCCGCGCGTGCTGCCGCGCGTGCCAAGCCGGTGGTGGTGGTGAAGTCGGGCCGCGCCGAACGCGTGCAGCCGGGCAGCCGCGATACCCACGTGCAGGCACTTGCGCGCGCCGACGATGTCTACGGCGCGGCGTTCAACCGCGCCGGCCTGCTGCGCGTCGGTGCGCTGGACGAACTGTTCACCGCCGCCGAGTCGCTGGGCCGGCTGGGCACCTTCCCCGGCCGCCGCCTGGCCATCCTCAGCAACGGCGGCGGTGTCGGCCGCCTCGCGGTGGACCAGCTGATCGCACTGCGGGGCACGCTGGCCAACCTGTCCGACAGCACCATCGAAAAGCTCGACGCGGTGCTGCCGCAGGGCTGGTCGCGCAGCAATCCGGTCGACATCGTGGTCGATGCCGACGGTGACCGCTACGCCTCGGCGATCGAAGCGCTGCTGGCCGACAACGAGAACGACGCGGTGATGGTGGTCAACGTGCCGACCGCGTTCACCTCGTCCGCCGATGCGGCACAGGCGCTGACCCGCACGCTCGGCCTGCGCCCGCGCCATCACCGCGACAAGCCGGTATTCGCGGTGTGGCTGGGCAACGATGACCAGGCCACCGCCACGCTCAACGCGGCGCGGGTGCCGACCTATCCGACCGAGGCCGAAGCCGTGCGTGGCTTCCAGCATCTGGTGCGTTACCGCGAAGCGCAGAACGCGCTGATGGAAACGCCGCCCAGCCTGCCACAGGATTTCAATGTCGATGCGGCGGCTGCGCGCGCGCTGGTCGATGCCGCGCTGGCCAACGGCCAGCAGTGGCTGGACCCGCTGGCCACCCACGAACTGCTCAAGGCCTATGGCATTCCGTCCGCGCCGGTGATGCACGCGCGCGATGCGCATGAGGCGATGGACCTGGCGCAACCGCTGCTGGAGCGCGGCGCCAGCGTGGCGTTGAAGATCCTGTCGCCGGACATTCCGCACAAGTCGGAAGTGGATGGCGTGCGCCTCAACCTGGGCACGCTGCCGGCGGTGCAGAGCGCGGCCAATGCGATCCTGTCGCGGGCCCGCCAGCTGCGGCCGGACGCACGCATCGATGGCCTGCTGGTACAGCCGACCATCGTCCGCCCGAAAGCGCGCGAGCTGATCGTCGGCATCGCCGACGATGCCACGTTCGGCCCGGTGATCGTGGTCGGCCGTGGCGGTACTGCGGTGGAAGTGATCAACGACAAGGCACTGGCACTGCCGCCGCTGGACCTGCGCCTGGCCCACGAACTGATCGGCCAGACCCGTGCCTCGCGCATCCTCAAGGCCTACGGTGACGTGCCGGCCGCCGACGAGCGTGCACTGGCGCTGGCATTGGTGAAGCTGGCCCAGCTGGCCGCCGACATTCCCGAAGTGCGCACGCTGGACATCAATCCACTGCTGGTCGATGGCAAGGGCATCCTCGCCCTGGATGCGCGCGTCGCCATTGCGCCCTCGCGCATCCTGCACAAGGGCCGCGGCCATCCGCGCTTCTCGGTGTTCCCGTACCCGAAGGAGTGGGAGCGCACCATCGAACTGTCCGACGGCGGCCGTGCCTTCGTGCGGCCGGTGCGGCCGGAAGACGACGCGCTGTTCCGCGCGTTCTTCGCCCGGGTCAGCGACGAGGACCTGCGCCTGCGCTTCTTCCAGTCGGTGAAGCACTTCAGCCACGAATTCATCGCGCGCCTGACCCAGCTCGACTACGCGCGCTCGATCGCACTGGTGGCGATTGAACCGCGCAGCGGCGAAATGCTCGGCGCGGTGCGCCTGCACGCCGACGCCGATTACCACCGTGGCGAGTACGGCATCCTGATCCGGTCGGACCTGAAGGGCCACGGCATCGGCTGGCGGTTGATGGCGATCATGATCGAGTACGCCAAGTGGCTGGGCCTGGACGTGGTCGAGGGCCAGGTGCTGCGCGAGAACAGCACCATGCTGGCGATGTGCCAGAGCCTGGGCTTCAAGACGAAGCTGGACCCGGACGACCCGACGGTGATGATGGTGACCCTGCCGGTGCAGCAGGTCGAGGTGCCGGAGGTGCCCCCGGTGGCGTGAATCACGCCCGGCGGCACACCGGCCTCAGCGCAGGGGTTCCACCACCACCGCCGTGCCGTAGCACAGCACCTCGGTCAGCCCGGTCATCACGTCGGTGGCGTCGTAGCGCATGCCGATGATCGCGTTGGCGCCCAGTTGCCGCGCGTGCTTGACCATGTCGCGGTAGGTTTCCTCGCGGGCCTGTTCGCACAGTTCGGTGTAGATGGTGATGTTGCCGCCGAACAGGGTCTGGATGCCGCCCAGGAAGTTGCCGACGATCGAGCGCGAGCGCACGGTGATGCCACGCACCACGCCCAGGTTGCGCGCCACGCGGTGGCCGGGCAGCTCGAAGGCGGTGGTGACCAGCGAATCGTCGAAGCGCAGCGCCGGAGGGGAGGGGATGCCGCTGTTGTAGGGGTCTGCCATGGTCGCGTCCGTGTCGTAGAGTCGAGCTTGCTCGACTGCCAGCCAGACAGTCGAGCAAGCTCGACTCTACGGCGGGAAGCAGTCGAGCAAGCTCGACTCTACAACCCAATGACCCGATGCGGCATGGCTCCGTCACCGTACTGGCGCGACAATACCGCCATGACCGACCGCATTCCCTTGCTGCTGCTACCCGGCCTGCTCAACGATGCCGAGCTGTGGCGCGCCCAGCTGGCCGACCTGGCCGATATCGCCGACTGCACGGTGGGCGACCAGACCCGTGGCGAAACCCTGCAGGCGGTTGCCGAAGACGTGCTGGCGCAGGCACCGGAGCGGTTTGCGCTGGCCGGCTTCTCACTGGGTGGTTTCGTCGCCCAGCAGATCCTGCGTATCGCTCCGGAGCGGGTACTGCAGCTGGCATTGATCGACACCTCGATCCATGCCGATTCGCCCGAGCGCGCCGAACAGCGCCGCAGCCAACGTGCCAGCGTGCGCCTACCGGGGAAATTCCATGGCTTCGGTGACGTACTGATGCGCAGCTATATCGATGCCTCCCGGCTGGACGACTATGTGCTGGTTCAGCGCGTGCGCGACATGACCGCACGGCTGGGCGCCGAAGTGTTCCTGCGCCAGAGCGCGCTGGAGCGCCGCGATGGGCATGACGTGCTGGCAGGTTATCGCGACCCGCTGCTGATCGTGTGCGGTGCCAACGACCGCATCACGCCGCTGGCAGTGAGCGAGGAAATGCACGCGCTGGTGCCGCACTCGCAGCTGGTGGTGGTGCCCGATTGCGGGCACCTGGCGCCGATGGAAAAGCCGGATGAAGTGAGCGCCGCCATGCGCGGCTGGTTGTTGCAGGACGAGGGATAACCCCGCCTTCGGTAGGTGCCGACCTTGGTCGGCACGTTGTTTCAACGATCGATCACAGGTCAGTGCCGACCAAGGTCGGCACCCACCGATTCGGTGCCGCAAACACGGTCGGGATCAATCCCAGGCCGGGGCGATGCCTTCCGGGTTGGCCAGGCGATGGCCGCGGTCGAGCTTGGCGATCTGCGCCATGTCTTCGTCGGTCAGGCGCACGGCCGCCGCTTCAAGGTTGGCCGCCAGGTTGTCGCGCTTGGTCGACGACGGAATGACCGAGAAGCCCTGCTGCAGCGCCCAGGCCAGCGCAACCTGCGCCGGGGTGGCCTGGTGGCGGCCGGCAATGGCCTGGATCACCGGGTCCTTCAGCACTTCGCCATAGGCCAGGCTCATGTAGGCGGTGATGTGGATGCCATTGTCCTGCAGGAACTTCACCAGCAGGCGGTTCTGCAGGTACGGATGGATCTCGACCTGGTTGGTGGCGATCGCGTCGGCGCCGAGGATCTCGATCGCCTTGCGGGTCTGCGCGATGGTGAAGTTGGAGATGCCGATCTCCCGGGCCAGTCCCTGCGCCTTGGCTTCGGCCAGTGCCGGCAGGTATTCCTCCATCGGCACGTCGACCTTGTCGTTCGGCGACGGCCAGTGGATCAGCGCCAGGTCGACGCGGTCGGTGCGCAGTTTTTCCAGGCTGGTGCGCAGGCTGGCCAGCAACGCATCGTGCTTGAACTCGGTGATCCACACCTTGGTGGTCAGGTACAGATCGTCGCGCGGCACACCCGATTCGGCGATGGCCTGGCCGACTTCGGCTTCATTGCCATAGATCTGCGCGGTGTCGATGGCGCGGTAGCCGACCTCCAGCGCGTTGCGCACCGAGTCGATCACGGTCTGGTCCTTCAGGCGGAAGGTGCCGAGACCAAAGGCGGGGACAGTCATGGGAAGCTCCAACGGGGGGAAGGGAGTAGCAGGAGAAGAGGGTAGGGCAGGCACCGTATGCATGCCGGCAACGGTGCATTGCATGGATCAATGCGCGGTGGCGGCAATGCCGTCGGCGCGCGGATCGATACCATCGCGACGGTCCAGGCGACCACTGAGCGCGGTCAGCGCATAGGCGCCAACCACCACCAGCGCACCCAGCCACGGCGTATGCATCAGGCCGATGTGTTCCACCACCAGCCCACCCAGCGAGGCGCCCAGGGCGATGCCGATGTTGAACGCGGCGATGTTCAGGCCCGAGGCCACATCGGTGGCCTGCGGCGCATAGCGCTGCGCCTGCTTGACCACGTAGACCTGCAGGCCCGGCACGTTGCCGAAGGCCACGGCCCCCAGCGCCAGCACCGTCAGCAGCATCAGCACGCTGTTGGAGGCGGTGAAGGTGAGCACGAACAGCACGATGGCCAGCAGCGCGAAGATGCGCTTCAACGCCGGCACCGGGCCCAGGCGGTCGGCCAGTCGACCGCCCCACAGGTTGCCGATGGCCACCGACACGCCGTACACCAGCAGCACCAGGCTGACCGCATTGGCCGAGAAGCCGGTGACGTCCTGCAGGATCGGCGCCAGATAGGTGAAGGCCAGGAAGGTGCCGCCGTAACCCAGTGCGGTCATTGCATAGACCAGCAACAGGCGCGGCTGGCCCAGCACCGCCAGCTGCTGGCGGAAGCTGGCCGGTGCGCTCTGCGGCAGGTTGCGCGGAACGAACAGCAGTGCGCCCAGCAGGGCGATCACGCCGAGGCCGGCCACGGCCAGGAAGGTGGCGCGCCAACCCAGATGCTGTCCGATGAAGGTACCCAGCGGCACACCGGTCACCAGCGCCACGGTGAGCCCGGTGAACATGATGGCGATGGCACTGGCGGCCTTCTCCTTCGGCACCACCGCGGTGGCGATGATCGCGCCGATCGAGAAGAACACGCCGTGCGCCAGGCCGGTGAGGATGCGTGCGGCGATCAGCGAGGTGTAGCCCGGTGCCATGAAGGCGATGACGTTGCCGAGGGTGAACAGCACCATCAGCGCCACCAGCAGGGTCTTGCGCGGCACGCGGCCGGTCAGCGCGGTCAGCACCGGCGCACCGATGGCCACGCCCAGTGCATACAGGGAAACCAGCAGGCCGGCCGAGGGCAGGCTGACCTGCAGGTCGGCGGCAATGGTCGGGATCAGGCCGACAATGACGAATTCGGTGGTGCCGATGGCGAACGCGCCGAGGGTCAACGCCAGCAGGGCGAGGGGAATGCCACGGATCATGACAGGGTCCAGCAGGGGAAGAGGCTGCGCAGTCTGCGCCGCCATCTCTGGCCGAAAAACCGGTCTTCACGCCAATCACTCTTGCCGTGCAGTCAATAATGGCGGCATGAAGACGACGCTTGATGAAATGCAGGCCTTCCTGGCGGTGATCGACAGCGGTTCGATCAGCGCCGCCGCCGAGCAGCTGGGGCAGACGCCGTCGGGCGTGAGCCGCGCGCTGGGGCGGCTGGAGGACAAGCTGGGCACCACCCTGCTGACCCGCACCACCCGCCGCCTGCACCTTACCGCCGAGGGCGAGGCGTACCGGCGCCATGCGCGCGCGATCATCGACGCGGTGGAATCGGCCGAGGAACAGATGGCGGCGCGCCGCGAGCGCCCGGCCGGGCGCCTGCGCGTGGACGCGGCAATGCCGTTCGTGCTGCACGTGATCGCGCCACTGGTGGCCAGCTATCGGGAGCGCTACCCGGACGTGCAGCTGGAGTTGAACAGTTCCGACCGCTACATCGACCTACTGGAGAGACGCACCGACCTGGCGATCCGGATCGGGCCGCTGGCCGACTCCACCCTGCATGCACGGCCGCTGGGCCGCTGCAGGCTGCGGCTGGTGGCCAGCCCGGCCTATCTGGACAGGCTGGGCGAGCCGAGCACGGTCGCCGCGCTGGGCCAGCACACCCTGCTTGGTTTCAACGAGCCGGAATCGCTGAACCGCTGGCCGCTGCCCGGGGAGTCGGAGGCATTGCTGCTGGTGCGACCGGACATCGCCGTGTCCAGTGGCGAGACGCTGCGCCGGCTGGCGGTGGAAGGGGTGGGGATCACCTGCCTGTCCGACTTCGTCACCGATCGCGACCGCGCCGCCGGCACGCTGGTGCCGGTGCTGGCCGCGCAGACGCTGGAGGTGTACCAGCCGATCCATGCGGTGTACTACCGCAACACGGCGGTGTCAGCGCGGATCAGCTCGTTCCTCGATTACCTCGGTGAAGCGATGGCGCAGAGCGATTACCTGCGCTGAGCGTTGCCGCCGGGTTGCCGGCCAGCGGCCTGCACTACCGTGGAGCGCGGACATGGGTGGCGCCCGACCGTGGGTCGGGCGACGGCAGGTTCGGTGCGGACCGACGGTCCGCACCCACCAGAGCCTGCGGTAGTGCCGGCCGCTGGCCGGCAGCCGGATCAATCAGGCCGCGCGTTGCAGCGCATCCTTCGCCGCCGCCGTGGTCGACAGGTCAAATACATCCACAGCGTCGATCAGGCGGTTCGCCTGCTGCTCCAGGCTGCGTGCAGCGGCGCTGGCCTCTTCCACCAGCGCAGCGTTCTGCTGGGTGGTGCCATCCATCTGGATCACGGTCTGGCTGACCTGCTCGATGCCAGCGCTCTGTTCCTGCGACGCGGCGGAGATCTCGGCCATGATGTCGGTGACGCGCTGCACCGAGGCCACGATCTCGGCCATGGTGTCGCCGGCCTCGCGCACGCGCTGCGCACCGTGCCCGACCTGTTCCACCGAGGCTTCGATCAATGACTTGATCTCCTTCGCCGCAGCGGCCGATCGCTGCGCCAGCGTGCGCACCTCACTGGCGACCACGGCGAAGCCCCGGCCCTGTTCGCCGGCACGCGCGGCTTCCACCGCAGCGTTCAACGCCAGGATGTTGGTCTGGAACGCGATGCCATCGATCACGCTGATGATCTCGGCGATCTGCCGCGACGAGGTCTCGATCGCGCCCATCGTCGCCACCACCTGGCCGACCACGCTGCCGCCCTGCGAGGCGACGCTGTGCGCGCCGATCGCCAGCTGGTTGGCCTGGCGCGCGTGCTCGGCATTCTGCCGAACGGTGGAGGTCAGTTCCTCCATCGACGCGGCGGTCTCTTCCAGGTTGGCGGCCTGCTGCTCGGTACGACGCGACAGGTCGTTGTTGCCGGCAGCAATCTCCGCCGCAGCCGTGTGGATGTTGCCGGAAGCGTGCTTGATGTCGGTGACGATGGTCGCCAACTGCGCGGCGGTGGTGTTGACGTCGCCGGCGATGCGGGCGAACACGCCCTGGAAATCGCCGTGCATGCGTGCGCCGAGGCGGCCATCGGCAATCGCGCGCAGCATGCCGGAGACCTCACCGAGGTTCAGTTCGGTGGCCTGCATCAGGCGGTTCAGGCCGTCGACCATCGCGCGGAAGTCATGTTCGAAGCGCGCGCTGTCGCCGCGCTGGCTGAAGTCGCCGGCGGCGGCGGCTTCGGCCAGGCGGCGGATCTCGCCATTGATGGTGCCCAGATTGGCCTTGGCGGTATCCAGCGCTTCGGTGATCACCGCCTTCTCGCCGGGCAGGCGTTCCATGTCCTGGCTGAGGTCGCCGATGGCATAGCGGCCCATGATCGCGATCGCGCGCATCTTCACCTGGATGTGCGCATCCACCAGTGCATTGCTGTCGGCCACCATTTCGCCGAACGCGCCGGGGAAGGCGCTGGCATCCATGCGATGGCTGATGGTGCCGGCTTCGTGCGCCTGCGCCATCGCGCCCTGTGCATCCAGTACGCCGCGCAGCGTCGATTGCACCGCCTGCATCGCCTGCGCGAGGCGGCCGATCTCATCGCGGCTGCTCACCCGCACCACGTGCTGCAGGTCGCCGGCGGCGACCGCGCGTGCGGCAGTTTCCACCGCCAGCACCGGCTGCACCACCGCACGCCGCAACCACCAGGCCAGGCCCATCAGCAGCAGCACCGCGGCCAGCACGGTCAGTGCGGCGCACAGCAGCAGGGTCTGCCGCGCCTGCTGCGAACGCGCCGCCAGTGCCGCTTCGGCCACCTGCGTGGCCTGCGTGCTCAGCGCATCCAGTGCGGTGGCCACCGGACGATCCTTGCCACGCACCAGGGTGTCGCCAGCGGCGGGATCGTAGCCGGCGGCGGCGAAAGCCTGCAGCGCGGCGTGATAGTCCTTCTGCAGCTGCGCATGCAGTCCGATGAAGGCCTGCGCCTGCTCGCGCGTGCGCGCATCCGGGCTGCTGGCGAGGCCCTTGGCCAGTTGTTCGACCAGACGGCCTTCGCTGTCGAAGGCCTCCAGGTGATGCTGACGCAGCGCGTCGTCATGCCCGCGCAGCAGTACGTTCTTCCATTCCTGCACCTGGCCGCGGAACTCGCGCTGCAGGCGCTCGGCATCGCGGCTGTGCGCGACTTCGAGCGGGACATCGGTGGACAGCTTCAACCAGGCGGAAGCAAGACCTGCCAGGGCGCACAACAGGACTACGGCCAGGCCAACGGAAACCGCGCCGAGCAGCTTGGACTGCAGGCGGGGTGCACGGACAGACGCATTCATCGGAAGGGGCTCTCGGGAAGGGGCGATGCGGTATCGACCGGTTTCGATCACCTCTGAAGTGCGACGTTGATCACATTCGCGTTTCGTTTAGCGAAGTGAAGGAAACATTTCATAGGACAAATGTGTCCATATGGAACGAAAGCAGACTCTGGACAGGGGATTTAAATGTAACTATTGTTGTTACATGAAATCCGCGAACCCGCTTTCCGATGCCCTGCACGTGATGGCGCACCTGGTCGGCCAGACCGCACCGCGCACTTCCGAACAGCTGGCGTCGTGCCTGCCGACCCATCCGGTGGTGATCCGGCGCCTGCTCGCGCAGCTGCACAAGGCCGGCTTGGTGCACACCGCACGCGGCCACGGCGGCGGCAGCCAGCTGGCCCGCGACGCCGCCACCATCACCCTGCACGACATCTATCTGGCCGTAGGCGCGCCGCCGCTGGTACAGGTCGGTGCCCGCGATTCCGGCGGCGGTTGCCCGATCCAGCACCTGGTCAACAGCGCCCTGCTGGAGGGCGCGCGCGAGGCCCAGCGGCTGCTCGAACAGCGCCTGCAGGCAGCCACGCTGGACCAGCTCGGTGCCGAATTCGCCCGCCATCTCGCCCATCACCGCTCCCTGGAAGGTCACCATGAATCCTGATGTGCTCATCGTCGGCGGCAGCTATGCCGGCATCGCCGCCGGCCTGATCCTGGCCCGCGCCCGTCGCCCGGTCACCGTCATCGACGCCGGTTCGCCGCGCAACCGCTTCGCCAGCCATTCGCATGGCGTGCTGGGGCTGGATGGTGTCAGCGGCGCCGAGCTGCTCAAGACCGCCCGCCAGCAGCTGCTGGACTATCCCAGCGTGCGCTGGGTGCATGCCGATGCGGTGCATGCCCGCAGCACCCGCGATGGGGTTGAAGTGGAGACCGCCGACGGCCAGGTGCTGGCCGCGCGCAAGCTGCTGTTGGCCAGCGGCATCGCCGACCAGCTGCCGGAGCTGCCGGGCCTGGCCGAGCGCTGGGGCAGCACCGTGCTGCACTGCCCCTACTGCCATGGTTATGAAGTCGGTGGCGGTGCGATCGGCCTGCTCGGCGGCCACCCGATGTCGGCCGCCAAGGCGCCGCTGTTCGCCGACTGGGGCAATGTCACCTTCTTCAGCCAGGGCCTGCCGATCACCGATGACGAACGCGCCGCCATGCAGCAGCGCGGCGTGCAGATCGAGACCTCGCCGGTACTGGGCGTGCAGGGCGACCAGCCGAGCTGGCTGGAAGTGGAACTGGCCGACGGCCGTCGCGTCGCGCAGCGTGCGCTGTTCGTGCCGGCCACCCAGGCGATGGCCACGCCGCTGGTGCAGCGGCTGGGCTGCACGCTGGCCGAGAGCCCGCTGGGCGTGTTGATCGAGGTCGATGCGATGAAGCAGACCTCGGTGCCGAACGTGTATGCCGCAGGCGATGCGACCACGGTCGGCAACATCACCCTGGCCACCGCCGAAGGGGTGCGCGCGGGCATCGGCATGCATCATGCGCTGGTGAGCGAAGACAGCGTGCCGCGCTGATCGGGCTTGTTCTGTAGAGGCCGACCCTGGTCGGCGCCGCTGCATCCACGCATGGCGTGGATCTACTGCAGGGTGGTCGGGCACCATTGAGGCACGGTGGGTGCCGGCCTTGGCCGGCACCGTTCCCTCATCCCTTCACGCACAGCACCTGGCGCAGGGTGTGCACCACGTCGACAAGGTCCAGCTGTGCCGCCATCACGTCATCGATCGACTTGTACGCCGCCGGTGACTCGTCCAGCACGCCACTGTCCTTGCGGCATTCCACGTGCGCGGTGGCCTCGCGGTGCTGGGCCAGGGTGATCTGCTGGCGTGCGCTGCCACGGCTCATCACCCGGCCGGCGCCGTGGCTGCAGCTGTGGAAGCTGTCCGCGTTGCCCTTGCCACGCACGATGTAGCTGCGCGTGCCCATGCTGCCGGGAATGATGCCCAGCTCGCCTTCGCGGGCACTGACCGCGCCCTTGCGCGTCACCAGCAGCTCCTGCCCGTTGTGCGTCTCCTTCTGCACGTAGTTGTGGTGGCAGTTCACCGCCATCGCCGCCAGCTGGAACTTCGGCAGCCGGTGGCGCATCTCGGCCAGCACCCGCGACATCATCGCCTCGCGGTTCTGCCGGGCGTAGTCCTGCGCCCACGACACCGCCTCGACGTAGTCGTCGAACAGCGGCTCGCCTTCCATGAAGAACGCCAGGTCCTTGTCCGGCAGGTGGAAGCCGAGCACGCGCCGGGCCAGCTCCTCGCGCGCCTTCTCGATGAAGTAGGTACCGATCAGGTTGCCGGTGCCACGCGAGCCGCTGTGCAGCATCACCCACACCGTGTCCGTCTCGTCCAGGCACAGTTCGATGAAGTGATTGCCGCCACCCAGCGTACCCAACTGGCGGTCAAGCTTGTCGGTGCGGATCCGGCGGTGCTTGTCCTTGATCTTCTCCAGGCCGGCGGCCAGCCCGGACTGCAGCAGCCGGGTGTGGATGCTGTCGGGCATGCGCTGGTGCTCGCCACCGCGGCCGTTGCCGACCGGGATGCTGCGCTCGATGCTGTTGCGCAGCTGCCGCAGGTCATCGGGCAGGTCGTTGGCGCGCAGCGTGGTACGCACGGCGGCCATGCCGCAGCCGATGTCGACGCCGACCGCGGCCGGGATGATCGCACCACGGGTCGGGATCACCGAGCCCACGGTCGCGCCCTTGCCCAGGTGCACGTCCGGCATCACCGCCACCCACGGCCCGACGAACGGGATCGCGGCGATGTTGCGCAGCTGCTCATGCGCCTGCGCTTCCAGCGGCACCCCGTTGACCCAGCCCTTGATCGGCGTGGTGCCCTCGGCGTGCAGCCATTGATAGTTGTGTTGAGTGTCCATGTCTTCGTGTATGTCCTTGATGGGCCGGTGGCGCGTCCTTGCGCCACCGCTACCCCCTACCTGATCGTCACCAGCTGCTTCAGCACGCCGTCCAGGCCGCCGAACACGGTGAGCGTGTCGATCTTCTCGGTGACCTTCTCCAGCGCCTCCAGCTCCTTCAAGCGCATCAGCACCGGGTTGTCCTCGATCAGCTTTGCGGTATTGAGCTGCGAACGCGTGGCATTGGCCTCCTCGCGGCGACGGATCACGCTGGCCTGGGCCTGCTTCTCGGCCAGCACCACGCCATTGAGGATCTCCTTCATCTCGCCCGGCAGGATCACGTCCTTGATGCCGACGCCGAGCAACCGCACGCCGTGGCCCTCGATCGCCGCCTGCACATGCGCGGCGATCTCGCCGTCCAGTGCCGCCTTGTCGCCCAGCAGCTCGTCCAGGCTGCGCGCGGCGATCGCCTGGCGCAGGCCGAACTGCAGTTGCCGGTAGACGAACTCGTCGGCATTGCTGAGCGTGCGGTGTGCGCGCACCGGGTCAACCACCTGCACGGTCGCGGCCAGGTTCACCCGCAGGGTCACCTTGTCGCGGCTCAGCAGTTCCTGGCCGGACACGTCCAGCGAACGCGCACGCAGCTCCACGCGCTCCACCGACACATTGCCGTTGAAGTTCCAGAACGCGTGCAGGCCGGCGTCCAGCGTCTGCCGCAGCGTGCCATCGATGAACAGCAGGCCGACCGACTCGCTCGGCACGGTACTGATCACCGCTACACGCGGCAGCACGCCCAGCTGGCCCAGGCGCTGCTGCACGTCCGCCGCAATGCGCGGCTCGTCACCCAGCGCCATCACCCGCACCTGGGTGTCGACCGAACCCCGCCAGTACAGGCGGCGGCTGCCCGGCGGCAGGACTTCATCGATGCGGCCATTGCGCAGCAACAGGCCGACCTCGGCAGCACCGACGTTGGCCAGCACGAAGTGCGTGTCCAGCCGTGCGCCCAGTGCCTCGATCAGGCTGTCCTGGTCGCTGCCGGTGTAGGCCGCGCCCTTCGATGCGGTGTGGATGTCCACCTGCGGGCGGCCGCCGAAGGGCGACAGGCGGTGCACGCCCGGCAGCAGGATCTGCTGGAAACGACGGTTGCGATACACCAGGCCGCGCTCGCCGTCGCCGATCACGACCTTGATGGTCCAGAACATGGGAGTCTCTCCTTGTATGGCTCTGGTGGTTCGACCCGATGGGATGAAACGCCATGACCCGGGCCGATCAGGTCGTGGCGTGGCCGGCTGCACAGCGTGTGCAGCCCGCGGAAGAGGGCGGCCATCGCCGGACGGTCCGCACGCGGAGCCTGCGGCGCGTCATCACCCGTGCCATCGTCGTTGCCGGCAGGCAGCACCGGTGCGGAGCGGGGCAATGGGTGGCGACGGGCCAGGGCCCGGCGTGTGGTCCGTTGCCTTCCTGGCCGCGCCCGAAGGCGGTGGCAGGGAAGGCGGCGATGGCCGCTGGGGCTTGCGCCCCGGGTGTTGCTTCAAGTCATGACGTGACAGGTCATGTGGTTGGAGTGGGAATCGAACCCACGACAGACGGAATCAGGATCCGTTGCTCTGACCAAGCTGAGCTATCCAGTTGGGAACCGCGCGGAATCGAACCGCGTACCGGCGAACCGGTGCCTGCGTCCAGCAGGCGATCCAGACGATGGCCTGTCCGCGACCTCCGGCATACGCCACGGCAACGCCGCGCGCACCAGCCCGTGGTTGAAACGGGACCGTTGGAGAATCGGGGGTGCAGGCCACCGACATTATCGACGAGCGATAATGTTTTGATGCGATGCAGATAATGTCCAGGCGTCGCCGTTCGCGCGAAGTAAATCCTTCGGCGGGGCGGAAAAACCTGGGTCAGTGAGCGGCGGGTTGCCGCGCGGGGTGCAGTTCTGGCATCGCGGGTCCTTGTGCCGACGCAAACGAAAACGCCCCCGGGCCTTGCGTTCCGAGGGCGTCGTCAGGCCTCGGAGATCGGGGTGGCCGATCTCCGCAGGGCGGGTATCAGGCCGTTGTCAGCTGGACTTCCTTGCCGAACGCGCGCGCCAGCACGTCCATGCGCAGGCATGGCAGCAGTTTGGCGGTGGCGACGGAATGCGCGTTCAAGGGAAGTTTCCAGTGGTTGTTGAAACGAGGTGCGCACGATAAACCACGATTTAGTCGTGCGCAACCATTTTGTTCAATTATTTTCTTCGCTGTTGTGCGATGCCGGCCAGCGGCCGGCACTACACCTCAGCCCTCTTTGCTGGCGGCATCGAGTTGCGCGACATCCTGCACGCTCAGTGACACGTTGGCCGCCGCCAGCAGGTCGTGCAGCTGCTCGACGCTGGTGGCGCTGACGATCGGTGCGGTGATCGACGGCCGCGCGATCTGCCAGGCCAGCGCGATCTGCGCGGCGCTGGCGTTGTGCTTGCTGGCCACGTCATCCAGCGCTTCCAGGATGCGCAGGCCGCGCGGGTTGAGGTAACGCTTCACCACGTTCTCGCCCCGCGCCGGGCTCTTGGCCGCGTCGGCCGCGGTGCGGTACTTGCCGCTGAGGAAGCCACTGGCCAGCGCGTAGTAACCGATCACGCCGATCTGCTCGCGCTGCACCAACGGTTCCAGCTCCTTCTCGTAGCCGGCGCGGTCGTACAGGTTGTACTCCGGCTGCAGGGTTTCGTAGCGCGGCAGCTTGTAGTCGGTGGACACCTTCAGCGCATCGGCCAGGCGCGTGGCGCTGTAGTTGGAGGCACCGATGGCGCGCACCTTGCCGGCTTCGATCAGGCGGCCGAACGCGGCCAGCGTGGCTTCCAGCGGCGTCGACTCGTCATCCTCGTGGGCCTGGTACAGATCGATCACGTCGGTCTGCAGGCGGCGCAGCGAATCCTCGACGGCGGCATTGATGTTGTCCGGGGTCAGGCCGGGGCGCTCGGCCCACTTGGCCACCTTGGTCGCCAGCACCACCTTGTCGCGCTTGCCGCTACGGGCAAACCATTTGCCGATCAGCGTTTCCGATTCGCCGCCGGCATTGCCCGGCACCCACGCCGAGTACACGTCGGCGGTGTCGACCAGGTTGAAGCCGGCGTCGACGAAGGCATCGAGCAGGGCGAAGCTGGCCTTCTCATCGGCGCTCCAGCCGAACACGTTGCCACCGAAGGCGAGCGGACGTACATGCAGGCCGGAACGGCCCAGTTCGCGGGTTGCCGTCATGGGCACGGACTCCTTGGGGAAGTGCTCCAGAATAGAACGCGTTGTGTGACCGCGCTGCGGCGGCGACCACAAAACAGTGTTCCGCCGCGCGCCTCCGGCTAACGTTTTGTGAACACCTGGGACGCCGCGACTGCTAGTCTCGCCGCATCTTCCGCTGGAGTCGCCCCGATGATGCCTGCTTCGTCCCTGCGTGGTTGCCGCCTGCTGCTTGCCTGGGCCCTGCTCGCCGCTGTTCCCGCATTTGCCGCACCGGCCACGGTGGCACCGGCGAAGATCCAGGTCTCGCCGGCCATCGATGCGGCGGTGAAGGCGCCCACCCGCGATGCCAACAACGTCAAGCGCGACACCTATCGCCACCCGGCGCAGACGCTGTCGTTCTTCAAGGTCGCGCCTGAAAAGACCGTCATCGAGATCACCCCCGGCAATGGCTGGTACTCGGAAATCCTGGCGCCGCTGCTGCATGGCAAGGGCCACTACGTCGCCGCCGTGGTCGATCCGATGGCGGTGCCCGAAGGCCGTGGCCGGGATTACCAGCAGCGCAGCCGCGACAGCCTGGAAAAGAAGTACGCCGCTGCACCGGCACAGTTCGGCAAGACCGCCGTGGTCGCCTACGATCCGGCCAAGCCGGTGTTCGGTCCGGCCGGTTCAGCCGACGTGGTGCTGACCTTCCGCAACGTGCACAACTGGCGCAAGGCCGGCCAGGCGCAGGGCATGTTCCAGGGCTTCTTCAACGTGCTCAAGCCGGGTGGCGTGCTGGGCGTGGTCGAGCATCGCGCCAAGGCCGATGTGGCCGACGACGATGACACCGGCTACGTCGGCCAGCAGCAGGTGATTGCGATGGCCGAGGCGGCCGGCTTCAAGCTGGATGCACGCAGCGAGGTCAACGCCAACCCGCGCGACACCAAGGACCACCCGAACGGCGTATGGACGCTGCCGCCGACCAACCAGCATGACAAGGCCGACGACGCGAAGTACCAGGCGATCGGCGAAAGCGACCGCATGACCCTGCGCTTCATCAAGCCGTAAGGCGGCACGCCGCATTGCCCGCGCGGAGTGCCCACCATGGAGCCGGGCCCATGCCCGGCTCACCGCGCGCGCCGGGGTTCAATCGTATTCAAGGACATGGACTGTTGAAGAAGATCCTTTACATCGCCGTCGCGGTACTGGTGCTGACGCGGCTGATCGATTTCGTGTTCTACGGCGGCCACGCCCACGACCTGGTCGGGGCCGCTGGTTTCGGAGTGCTGTTCGCCGGCGTCCTGCTGGAGGATCGTGCACGCAGCGCCCGCCCGCCCTCCGCACGCCTGCGGCGCCGCGCCAATATCATCGCGGCGTGCGGCATCGCGCTGGTGCTGGGATCGTTCCTGCTGGAATGGAAGGTGTTCGGCTGAGCCGGCGATGATCGCGGCGGCGGCGCGGGAATGGGACAATGCCGTACCCACCGCCTGCCGCATCCGCGATGCTGATTGCCTTCAACAAGCCCTTCAACGTGCTCTGCCAGTTCACCGACCGCAGCGTGCCGCCGCGGCCGACCCTGGCGGGATTCGGCCTGCCGCCGCGGGTGTACGCCGCCGGCCGCCTGGACCACGACAGCGAAGGCCTGCTGCTGCTGACCGACAACGGCACGCTGGCACACAAACTCACCGACCCGAAGCACAAGGCCGACAAGACCTACTGGGTGCAGGTGGAGGGAACGCCCAGCGACGAGCAGCTGCAGCAGCTGCGCGACGGCGTGCTGCTCAATGACGGGCCGACCCTTCCGGCGAAGATCGAACGCCTCGATCCAGCACCTTCGCTGTGGACACGTGATCCGCCCGTGCGCTTCCGCAAGACCGTGCCCGATGCGTGGCTGGCGATCACGATCCGCGAGGGCCGCAATCGCCAGGTGCGGCGGATGACCGCGGCGGTGAACCTGCCGACACTACGGCTGGTGCGGATGGCGATGGGGCCGTACCGGCTGGACGACCTGCAACCGGGGCAGTGGCGGCAGATCGGCTGAACACACCCGCAGAAACGGAAAGGGCCGGAGCGCCTCCCGTGGAAGCGGTCCGGCCCTGGCAACGCGCAATGCCTCAGGCGTCGCTGCCGATGTCGCTATGCTCGTCAACCACGGTGGCATTGCGGCGGTCACGTGCGCTGATGCGTTGCGCCTGCCCATTCACCACGTGGCCATTGGCGGCCTTCTTCTTCTGCTGCTTGCGGTACAGCGCATAGCCCAGCAGGCCGACACCCACCGCGGCTGCGGCCACGGCCACCGCCGGGTTGCGGCGCACGAACTTGGTGGCGGCCTTGCCGCCAGTCTTCACTGCGCCGATGGCGGCACCGGTCTTGATCCAGTCCGCATTGCGCAGGCTGCCACCGGCGCTCTTCAGGCCATCGCCGGCGGTGTGGGCCAGCTCCAGGGCGCGCTCCAGGGCGCGGTCGGTGATTACAGTCAGCTTGCTCATGCGGGGGTCCTTTGCCTCGGGTCGAAGTCCAGTGTCGCGTGTTGTCCGTAAACGGTATGTCAGGCGGGGCCGTGCGTGGCGTGACCCCAGCGCAGCCATTCAGGATCAGGCAGGGTCTGCAGCCGGCACGACCAGTCAGGTCCCGCGCGGCTTGGCGCGGTGCGTCGCGGTGGCCGTCCATGGATCATCCGGCCACGGATGGCGCGGGTAACGGCCCTTCATTTCCTTCTTCACCTCGGCGTAGGTGTTTTCCCAGAAATTGCGCAGGTCCTGGGTGACCTGCAGTGGGCGGCCGCCAGGCGAGAGCAGGTGCAGGGTCAACGGCACGCGGCCATCGGCGATGCGTGGGGTGTCGGCCAGGCCGAACAGTTCCTGCAGTTTCACCGCCAGCACCGGCGGCAAAGGTTCGCCGCTCTCGCTGTCCAATGCGTAGGTGATCGGCCGCTCCAGTCCGGACGGCACGGTGATGCGGGTCGGCGCATGGCGCTCCACCAGCTGCCGCTGCGACCACTCCAGCGGCGACTTCAGCGCTTCGCCGAAGCTGGCTTCGTCCAGCGCATCCAGGCGGGTCTTGCCGGCAAATGCCGGCTGCAGCCACTGCGCGCGCGTGGCCAGCAGCGCATCATCGCTGCAGTCGGGCAGGCCGAGCTCGGGCATCCAGCGGCGCAGTGATTCCACCCGGGCCTGCCACTGGCGCAGGCCCTCCGTCCACGGCAGCGCGGACAGGCCCAGCTCGGCCACCGCATCGGTCAACGCCTGCGCGGCCTGCTGCGGATCGACCCGGCCGGCCGAGCGGCTGTCCAGCACGATGCGATCAAAGCGGGTTTCGCGCAGGGCCATCAGGGCGCGGCGTTCGCTGTCCCAGCGCACGGCGTCTTCGGTCACGAAGCGCTCCGGCCACGCCTTGCGCAGGCCATTCTCATCCACCGGCGCAGCGCGCAGCAGCAGCGCGTCGCGTGCCTCGAAGCGCAGTTCGCTGGCCACCAGCCAGGGTTCGCCGCGCAGATCGCTCAGTTCGTGCAGGCGCGCGCTGCGGCCATTGGCCAGCAGGTAGCGCAGCGGGTCGCTGGGGTGCTGGAAGGCGATGCGGTCGGGGAAGGCGTGCGCCAGCAGGTCGCCCAGCTCATGCGCCTCGATGCTGGCCGGTGGCGTGGAATCACAGCGCAGGCGTCGGCGCCATTGCCTGGCAGCCGCATCGATGGCGGCCAGGCCGCTGCGGTTGGCATCGGACGGTGCGCGGCCATTGCGGAAGGCGGCCAGCGCACGCCAACGCGCCGCCAGTGCATCGCCGCCCTGGCGCAGCGGATCGCGTGCCTCCAGCAGCGCGGCCAGATCGGCGGCCAGCGCCTGCGCGCGTGCATCGGGTGCGGCCAGCAGCATCGCCGCCATGCGCGGGTGGGTGCCCAGCGCCAGCACGCGACGGCCCAGCGCGGTGATTGCGCCGGTGTCCGACAGCGCGCCCAGCCGCTGCAGCAGCTCGCGTGCGGCAGCCATCGGGCCGGAGGGCGGCGGGTCGAGGAAACGCAGATCACTGCTGCCCCATGCGGCCAGTTCCAGCGCCAGCCCGGCCAGTTCCACCTGGTCGATCTCGGCGCGGCGCTGTGGCTCCAGCCGCTGCGACTGCGGCCACAGCCGCCACGCTACGCCCTCGGCCACGCGACCGGCGCGTCCAGCGCGCTGGTCGGCCGACGCCTGCGCGATGGCCACCACGTCCAGCCGGGTGAAGCCACTGTTGGGATCGTAGCGCGGCTCGCGCGCCTGGCCGCTGTCGATCACCACGCGCACGCCGGGTAACGTCACCGAAGATTCGGCCACGTTGGTGGCCAGCACCACGCGGCGGCGGCCATCGCTGGCGGCCTGCAGCACGCGTGCCTGCTGTTCCACCGGCAGCTCGCCGTGCAGGGCGAGTACTTCGACACCGCCATCGAGCGATTCCTGCAGGCCCGCCTGCACCCGCGCGATCTCGCGCTGGCCGGGCAGGAACACCAGCAGGTCGCCGGGATGGTCGGCCAGGGCCTGCTGCACGGCACGGCGCACCTGCAGTTCCAGTGCTTCATCGCGGCGTGCCGGGAAGTGGCTGATCGCCACCGGGTAACTGCGCCCTTCGCTGCTGAGGCGCGGCGCATCGAGGAAACGCGCCAGCCGCTCGCCATCCAGCGTGGCCGACATCACCACCAGGCGCAGGTCGTCGCGCAGCTGCGCCTGCACGTCCAGCGCCAGGGCCAAGCCAAGGTCGCCGCTGAGATGGCGCTCGTGGAATTCATCGAACAGGATCGCGCCGACCGTTTCCAGCATCGGGTCGTCCTGCAGCATGCGGGTCAGGATGCCCTCGGTGACGACTTCAATCCGCGTGCGCGCCGAGACCTTGTTCTCGAAGCGGATGCGGTAACCGACGGTGCCGCCCACGTCCTCGCCCAGCTGCCGCGCCATGAACAGCGCGGCACTGCGCGCGGCCACCCGGCGCGGTTCCAGCAGGATGATCTTCCGGTCCTGCAGCCACGGTGCATCGAGCAGGGCCAGTGGCACCTGGGTGGTCTTGCCGGCACCGGGCGGTGCTTCCAGCACCAGGCGCGGCTGCGCGGCCAGGTGCTGCTGGATCTGCGGCAGCAGCGGGGAAATCGGGAAGAGCGGGGCGTTCATGTGCAAAGGATAAGGGGCCACGGCGGGCGCAGGTACAATGCGCGGGCACTTTTCCCCCGCGATGACCATGCACCTGATCGATATCGGCGCCAACCTGACCCACGATTCCTTCGACCGCGATCGCGATGCCGTACTGGACCGCGCGCGCCAGGCCGGCGTGGTGCAAATGGTGATCACCGGCGCCAGCCGCGAGCACTCGCCGCTGGCCCTGCAGCTGGCGCAGCAGCATCCGGGTTTTATGTATGCCACCGCCGGCGTGCACCCGCATCATGCGGTGGAGTACACCGAAGAGTGCGACGCCGAGATGCGCGCGCTGCATGCCCACCCGGAAGTAGTGGCGGTGGGCGAGTGCGGGCTGGACTACTTCCGTGATTTCTCGCCGCGCCCGGCCCAGCACCGCGCGTTCGAACGCCAGCTGCAGCTGGCCGCAGACAATGGCAAGCCGCTGTTCCTGCACCAGCGCGACGCGCACGCGGATTTCATGGCGCAGATGAAGAACTTCGAGGGGCGCATCGGCCCCGCGGTGGTGCATTGCTTCACTGGCGAACGCGATGAACTGTTCGATTACCTGGACCAGGACTGGTACATCGGCATCACCGGCTGGTTGTGCGATGAGCGCCGGGGCGCGCACCTGCGCGAGCTGGTGAAGAACATCCCGGCCAACCGCCTGATGATCGAAACCGATGCACCATACCTGCTGCCGCGCACGCTGAAGCCGCTGCCCAAGGACCGCCGCAACGAACCGATGTTCCTCTCGCACATCGTGGAAGAACTGGCACGCGACCGAGGCGAAGACGTGGTGGTGACCGCCGCAAATGCCACCGCCGCCACGCGGGCTTTCTTCCGCCTGCCCGACGCCGGTTGATCGGGTGGTGCCGGCCGCTGGCCGGCAGCAGCATGAACGCCGCAAACATCGCGCGATTGCCGGCCAGCGGCCGGCACTACCGGAGCAGGTCGCGCAGGCCCTCACGGTAGCTGGGGAAGCGCGGCTCCCAGCCCAGCGCTTCGCGCGTGCGACGGCTGTCGATGCGCTTGTTGCTTTCATAGAAGCGCCGCAAGGTCGGGCTCAGCGCTGGGTCGTCCCACGCCACGGCAGGCGGCATCGCAAACCCGCCCAGCTGCGCGGCGAAGGCCAGCACGTCCTGCGGCGGTGCCGGCTCATCATCGGCCGGCAGGTACACCGCATGAGGTGTGGGCCACCGCATCGCAGCGATGACCACCGCCGCCAGGTCCTGCACGTGCAGCCGGTTGAACACCAGGCCAGGCCGCACCACATGGCGGGCACGCCCTTGCGCCAGCTGCAGCAGCGCATTGCGACCGGGCCCATACAGGCCGGGCAGGCGCATCACCGCCGAGGCGATGCCGCGTTCCTCCGCAAGTGCACGCCATTGCGCTTCGGCCTGCCTGCGTTGCAGGCCGGCGACTTCGGTGGCGTCCGCCACGCTGGTTTCGTCGATCCAGCCGCCGGCCCGGTCGGCATACACCGAGGTCGACGACAGATAGCCGACCCAGCGCAGCGCAGGGCTGGCCTGCAGTGCAGGCAGCAACAGGCGCAGTGCAGGATCGCCTTCAGTGTCGGGTGGCACGCTGCACAGCACGGCGTCGGCCTGCGCTACATCGTCGAGCAGAGCCGGTGACAGTGTCGCGTCTGTGCGCAGTTGATGGCGCCGCACGCCGTCGTGCGGCGCCGACGCCGGATCGCGCACCGTGCCGGCCACGTGCACGCCCCGCGCCTGCAGCTGCGCGGCCAGCACGCGCCCGCTCCAGCCCAGCCCGAGGATCAGCACCCTGGTGGGCAAGGCACCCGCAGGCGAGGCGAGGCTCACGCGCTGCGCAGCGCCTGGTAGGCCTGCAGGCTGCTGTAGGCGACCTGCAGCAGCAGGGCTTCCTGGTCGGCCTTGCGCGCGCGCGCCAGCATGTCGCCGACGATCTGTTCGGCCTCCACCTGCTGGCCGGCTTCCAGGTCGCGCAGCATCGATGCCTTCAGCGCTGAACCGGCCTGGGTCAAGGTGCCGCGCGCTGTCTCCTGCGCAGCATCGGGAACCGGCTCACCGGCCGCTTCGGCCACCGCCAGGCATTCGTCGTACAGGCCACGCACGATGGCCTGCCCATCATCGGTGGCGACGATGCTGCCGATATCCGCGCGCAGCAGGCAGGTGGCCGCGGCCAACGCGGTCAGGAAGGTGTACTTGATCCACTGCTCCTGGCCGATGTGCTCGCTGGCCAGATGCTCGAGGCTGGCCTGCGCACAGGCGGCGGCGAAGGCCTGCACGCGCGCGGAGATTGCGCCGCCATCACGCTCGCCAAAGGTGAGCTTGGCCGGCTTGCCCAGGTGCAGCACCGCGCCATCGGGCGCCTTGGTCGCGCTGATGAAGCACAGGCCACCGAGCACGGCGTCGCGGCCGAAGCGCGCGTCCAGCACGTTGTAGTGATGCAGCCCGTTCAGGATCGGCAGCACGGTGGTGTCTGCGCCCACCGCAGGGGCGATCGCGTCAATCGAGCTGTCCAGGTCGTAGGCCTTGCAGCTGAGGATGACCAGGTCGAACGGTCGTTGCGCGGCGAGCGCGGGCAGGGCATCGGCAGTGACATGCTGCACCGGGAAGCTGGCATCGCCCAGCGGGCTGCGGATGACCAGACCGTCGCGGTCCAGCTGGGCGGCGCGTGCAGGGCGTACCAGGAAGGTCACGTCCACGCCGGCCTGGGCCAGGCGGCCGCCGAAGTAACCGCCGGTACCACCGGCGCCGAGAATCAGGATGCGCATTGCACGTTCACCGTTTCTGGGGGAATCAGGCCCGCGATTGTGCCGGAGATTGCAGGCAAAAAAGAGCCGAGCATGGGCTCGGCTCTATGCGCACTACCTTAACCACGCCTGGCGTGGATCCATCGTGTCGACCAAGGTCGACACCCACCAAGAGCGGATCATGCCATCCAGACAGATCGCAGATCGCAGAGAACTGTCGAAGGCGGGGTGGGTCCGGTTGCGGGGGCGTGAGCCGCATGGATGCGGCGACCGAGCTTACATGGACGTACTTGCAGCGCCCCCCGCAACCGGACCCACCCCGTCATCCCACGGATAGTCAGCTTTTGCCGTTGAAGTTGACGTTGATTCGGCGGGTGCAGGGCCGCAGGCCCTGCGCGCAGAACTCAACTACGCATGCCCACGCCACGGCGCAGCAGCCACAGCGCCAGCGCCGTCAGCACCACCACGAAACCGATCATCAGCCCGTAGGCCATCGGCAGAGGAACGTCGCTGCTGCCCAGCAGGCCATAGCGGAACGCATTGACCATGTAGAAGATCGGGTTCGCGTGCGTGGCCGCCTCGGCCCAGCCCGGCAGCAGTTTCACCGAATAGAACACGCCGCCCAGATAGGTCAGCGGGGTCAGGATGAAGGTCGGCACGATCGCCACGTCATCGAACTTCTTCGCGTACACCGCGTTGATGAAGCCGGCCAGCGAGAAGATCGTCGCGCCCAGGATCACCGTGGTCAGCATCACGATCGGGTGCGGGATGCGCACCGGGGTGAAGAACATCGCGATGATTAGCACGATCACGCCCACCATCAGGCCACGCAGCACGGCACCGGCCACGTAACCCCACAGGATCACCCAGTTCGGCATCGGGCTGACCAGCAGTTCCTCCACGTGGCGGCCGAACTTGGCGCCGAAGAACGAGGAGCTGATGTTGCCGTAGCTGTTCTGGATCACGCTCATCATCACCAGGCCCGGCACGATGAACTGCATGTAGGTGTAGCCGCCCATGTCACCCACGCGCGACCCGATCAGGTTGCCGAAGATCAGGAAATACAGGGTCATGGTGATCGCCGGCGGCACCAGGGTCTGGCCCCAGATGCGCATGATGCGGGCGACTTCGCGGCGCACGATGGTCATCAGCGCGACGCGGTTGCGCTGGCCGTCGGTCAGCTCGGTGGTGCTCATGCGGAGGTCTCCAGGTTGCCGGTGAGGCGCACGAACAGCTCCTCCAGGCGGTTGCTCTTGGTACGCATCGAACGCACGCGGATGCCGGCCTCGTTGAGCGTGGCGAACACGCGGTTGAGGTCCATCGCGCGCGGCATGTCGATGTCCAGCGTGTGCGGGTCCGGTGCGGTCAGGGTCGCGCCCTCGATCACCGGCAGCTGCGCGGGCAGCTCACCGTCGATGTCCAACAGGAAGCCTTCCACGTCCAGTTTGGCCAGCAGGGCGCGCATCGGGCCCTGCTCGACGATCTGGCCGTGGTTGATGATCGCCAGGTGGCGGCACAGGTACTCGGCTTCTTCCAGGTAATGCGTGGTGAGGATGATCGTGGTGCCGGCCGCGTTGATCTCCTTGAGCACGCGCCACATGTCGCGGCGGATCTCGATGTCCACGCCGGCGGTCGGCTCGTCCAGGATCAGCAGGCGCGGGCGGGTCATCATCGCGCGCGCGATCATCAGCCGACGCTTCATGCCGCCGGACAGCGTGCGGCTCATCACCTGGGCCTTCTCCCACAGGTGCGCCCGCTTCAGCTCCTCTTCGGCGCGCTGCTCCGCTTCCTCGCGCGGCACGCCATAGAAGCCGGCGTAGTTCACCAGGATGTCGAAGGGCTTCTCGAACAGGTTGAAGTTGATTTCCTGCGGCACCAGCCCGATCAGGCGCATGGTGGCGCTGCGGTTGCGCACCAGGTCGCTGCCGAACACCTCCACCTGGCCCTCGCTGAGGTTGACCAGTGAGCTGATGATGCCGATCAGGGTCGACTTGCCGGCGCCGTTGGGGCCGAGCAGGGCGAAGAAGTCGCCCGGGGCCACTTCCAGGGAAACCCCCTTCAGGGCCTGGGTGCCGTTGTCGTAGGTCTTGCGCAGGTCGCGCACGCGCAGGGCGGGCGCCGTTTCGTTCTGGGATGCCAAGCTCGAAGCCTTCGCGCCCATGGGCTGGCGCTGGAGAGGGGGCGGGGAGGGGCTATTATAGAAGACCCCGAGGGCTTGCCCCGGCTACACACTGTCCCGAAAAGTCGTGCCTGTTCAATTCCCCCTCAAGCTGGTCGGTCGCCGCATGCTGGCCCCGACCGTCGGCCACTACCAGTTCGTGCGTGATGACGGACAGCCGCTGGATTTCCAGCCCGGCCAGTTCATCCAGGTCCATTTCAGCTACGCCGACGGCACCGAGACCAAGCGCAGCTACTCACTGGCGACCATCCACGACCACGCGCTGGGCCCGGGCGAGGCGGTGGATATCGCGGTCAGTTTCGTGCCCGGCGGCGCCGCCACGGCCCTGTTCGAGGCGCTGGAGCACGGTGGCCAGGTCAGCGCGTCCGGCCCCTACGGCCGCTTCTGCCTGAATCCCGGTGACCACAACGGCCGCTACCTGCTGATCGCCACCGGTACCGGCGTCACGCCCTACCGCTCGATGCTGCCGCTGCTGGAAACGGCCATGGCCGAGCGCGGCGTGCAGATCGTGCTGCTGCAGGGCGCGCGCAGCCCCGGCGAACTGCTGTACAGCGAAGACTTCTACAGCTTCGCCGAAAAGCACCCGAACTTCCGTTATGTTCCGTGCCTGTCGCGCGAACTGCCAGCCGATCCCCATCCGGACGTACAGCACGGCTACGTGCAGCAGGCGCTGGCCGGTTTCACCCCGGACCCGGCCACCGACATCGCCTACCTGTGCGGCAACCCGGACATGGTCGATGCCTGTGCCGAGCTGCTCAAGGCCGCCGGCCTGGGCAACCCGCAGATCCGCCGCGAGAAGTACGTAAGTTCAACCCCTTCAAAGGCTTAAGTGGCCTATTGACCTTGGCGAACAGCGGGCGTACCGTCCGCTGCAGGTCAGCTCGGAGTCAATCCGATGCAAGTGGTTATGCCCCCTGAGGGAGCCTTTGCACACGCGCCTAAGTTGCAGCATGTACCGATTCTGATCGGTGACGATGGCTCATACCCAATTGAAGCCAACCGCTACCTCGATGAGCGCAGCAACGGGGAATGGCAACTTCCTCGCGACCGATCAAAAGCAAAAGCTGAGAGTGAGCTCTTTTACGGGCCCATCCCAACCTTGCGCTCGCGAAGAAACATGGCCGCAAGGCTTTCTATTTTTCTCGAATGGTGCATAGACCAAGCCACTGATTGGCGAGAAATTTCCTACAACGAGAATATCCTTCATCAGTATCAGCCGGCACTCCTGAGTGGAGACGGCTCCCCGAGTGGGAGGCAGTTGGATCCCGCTACAGTTAACCTCTACGTCAATGAGGCGTGTCTATTTCTGACCTGGGCCAGCGAGCGCGGCTATCGCCTGCCCATGCAGATACCTGTAAGAAAAGTTGCATACACCTACATATCGCCCACAAGCTCGCAAAGCGGAACACTGCGCTCAAAGACTGTGCGGATCGGGTCTCTAACTGCGCCGGAAGCTCCGATCATCCTCCCTCCTGACAGGGAGGTTGAGATGTGGTTGAAGTCGATTTCGGTGCGTGCGCCCGTAAAAATTCTGATCTTCGAGCTGATCATCCGTTCTGGCCTCAGGATCTCGGAAGCCAATCAACTACGGGTCACCTGTTTTCCAGCAAAAAGAACGAGCGAGAGAACCAACTGGCAACCCGACTGGATATTGGCTGGTGAGGTTCCGCTAGTGCTCAAGTATGGCACTAAGGGAGGCAAGGTCAGTCCTGGGTCAGACCTTGGCACAAGATGGCGTACGGTATTTGTGCCACTAGATCTTGCCGAAAGGATCTGGCACTACATTTCGGTGATTCGACCGACCCAGCTGACGAGATATCACATTGGTGATAGGAAACACACCAAGCGGACAGATCGTCTGTGGCTTGGAGAAGGTGTGAACCGACCTGTGAGCAATGAGATGCTTCGCCGGATTTGGACTTCCGATCGGCATTGTCCCAAAGGATGGCACCCTCATACAGGAAGGCACCATTTTGCGGTGGAGAAGATCTGCGCCCTGACGCGGGCGCAGTTGGCCCTCGCAGGCAACTCAGAGCTGAGTGGTGCTGACTTCGGTTGGTTGCATGGGCTCATGGCCGGACAGGTAAAGATGCTTCTCAGTCCGCTTATGGGGCACGTTGATGAGCGCACGACGATGCAATACTTGCGCGCTGCGGTAGCCAAAATTGGTCGTGATCGAGGGCATCCAGCAATTCGTTGGAATGCGATCATCGACGAGGCATTGACGTGAGAGCGCGTGAAGATACAGGGGGAATGCCTGGGAAATGGGTGGTGCCCTGTACACATCCGGACCTCATTAGCACGGGGAAGATCTATGACTTCTCGATTCTGGCGACTGGTGCAAGTGATGCCCCGCCCATTGCCGCAGTCAGGCATTCCTGGAAGGGGGGATTCACTGGTAGGCCGGAGCTGCTGCGCGATCTATGGCCTACGCTGAGCGCGAGTATTGAAGGCATCGCATCAGACGGTGCAGCTGCAAGAAGGGGGGCACTGGTGTCCTTCTGGAGATTCCTCGATGCACTTGAGGGATACATGGCCTCAAATGGAATTCCATTCAAACGGGTGGTTAGACTTCGCGATCTGACATCCCGGCACGTTGCCCTCTACACAAGCCCGGGTCCGGAGGGTGCATGGGATGCCACTATGGACAGCAGAGCTGCCGTCGTCCGCGCGATTATAAAGACCGCGATTAGCTACCATGAACTTCCAGAGCTAGTACTTCCAGTTTTCAGGATAGCCTCGAATCGCCGCGAGACCCCATCCGAAGAGCACGGATTGGCCGTCATTAGGCTGCTACGAGCGGAGGCACTGAAGGTTCTACAGCGGTGGAGGAGAACGGACAGACTCATTCCTCAAGGACGCGATCTGATCGAGTTGTACAGAGAGAATCCTGAGTTCATGAATGCCCCCGACTTCGTATGTACGGAAGCGGATGCGCACGCGACCTATCGCGCGCTCATAAGGCTGACGGGAAATCCAGTGCCTCGGCGATCTCAGTTGTTGGCGATCTTCGGCAAGCGCATCAAAAGACTCCCAAGCTGGTGGGCGCACTACCCCGATGACCACGAACGATCAGGAAGCGAGGTCGGCTGGCACGATCTGGTTGCCGGAACCTATCCTACTAGCGCAGATGTCTCAATTTTCTTCCTGCTCTTTGTAGCGCGGAGCGCCTGGAACCCCGCAACCGCAGCATCCATGAACTTGAGCGACTGGACGGCAGTCTATGATGAGCAGCATGCATGGATCTATGCGCCTAAGGACCGGGCCAAAGGGACCGCGCAATGGACTGTGTCACGGGTAGGCGATGCGACGGGCTGTCATTCGTTAGTTGAGCTTCTTCTGAAGCGGACAGAAGGGCTTCGAGGCCATATCGAAAGAAACCCGCGCCTGTGCCCTCTCCCAGACGTTGTCGCTCGTAGTCCATGGGTGGGCGTAACAGTGCGCGGACGGCGACAAGGGGTGTATGTAGTAAATCCCCGCACAACTCGAACTGCAAACAACTGGCTCGCCTCTCTGATAGAGCAACTCGATGACGGCACCCGTACAGCTTCCGAGACCATGTCAATTGGACAGTTCAGAGATGTCGCCGCGGCTGCGATCTTCAAGGATTCTCAATACTCGAACTGGGTAATGATGGTACTACTTGGTCACAAGAACCTCATGACCACTAGGCACTATGGCTACCGAAGATCTTCTTTTGAGGAATCCTTCTCGCTTGTGTCCGAAGTGATTGATGACTTGTTCTCCCAGCTTCGGGTCAATCGTGTGTTCGACGTAGCCTTGACGAGGGCGAAGCTCGCAAAGTTGGACGTCAGTGAAGCCGAGATCGAAAAGCTGAATCAAGCACGCCGTCATAAGACCTACGACGGAAGCGGATGTGCAGATCCTTACAGCCCGCCAGCAGTCATTGATCCAGGCAATCCGAGAGATGGATGCACTCTATGCGTCCAGCAGCATAGGTGTGCTTCCAGCGGCTGCCCCAACTGTTTTGTGTTCACGGACAGCCTGGACTTCATCTGCCGGCGTGTGGCAGAGCTAGAGGCAGTTCGGACCTCCGTAGGAATGGTTCGGTTCGATGCTGGATCAGATGCAAGTGACCTGGCGCGGCTTCGCCTAACCGTTCTTCAATGGCCAGCAGATGCAGTGAAGTTCGCCATTGATAAGTGGGCGGCAAGGATAGCCTCCGGTGAGCACATGCCAATCTACTTCGCAGGGCAGCACTGATGAAAATGGTCAACCGGTCTCTAGTAGCAGGCAACCATGAACTCCTAGCTCCTGACGTGGAGGTGTCGCTACTGTCGATTAGTCCGAATGAGCTGAGGTTGGCGCCGGAGGCAAAGCTGAAGCAGCTTCAGAAGCTTGTTGGAATGGGGGACAACTGGGGCGTTCTTCGTATTGACGACGAACATCAGTCTGGCCTACGGACCTCTGATCTCGATCTAAGGCTCTATTCTGGAAGGGGCAAGACGTGCAAGGGGAAGCACTCACCCTTCGTAGTTCGAGAGCTTATGAGGCTGGCGATCACGATGGCGATAATTCCAGGCAAAACCGGGAAGGTGTATAGATACACAACGATCCGGACGCTCATTGCCAATCTTAAGAGGGCGATCCAGCGTACAAATGTACGTCCAAGCTCCAAGAGACTCTGGAGCCTGGTCGAACGCGCTGGCCTGACGCAGAAGTACTCTGACTGCCTTGGGGTGGTTGAGTACTACCACCGACTGGGGTGTCTTCCCGATGGCCCCGCGCCCATGCGTCCAACGGTTCATGGAATGAAGGCTGCGCGAGATCGAACGGGTGAACCTGAGCATACAATCCCGGTCAGCATAGCGAAACCTCATCAGCCATACTCAGATGAGTTCGTCTCTGAAGCAGGCTCGATGGCACTGGTGATGATCGAAGTCGTTGGTCCTACTTTGTTGGATGCCGTAGAGGCCGCACTCGCCGCTACTGAAACTACTCGTGATCTGAAAGACGGTCCCTCGCCATCTCCCAGTCGCCGAGCTGCTCGCGTAAGCAATGCTGTGATCCGGTCATGGGAATGGCGGGGGCCTGACGGGGAGCCGCTTAGGGATGCCCCGCTTCAATTTTCGATGAAATCCGGGCGAAGTGGAAAAACCGTCGCATGGCCGCCTCGGACGTTACCCCAGGCCTTGCGCCTGATAGTGGTTCTACAGGGTGCACACGCTTTTCCGGTGGCTCTTTCTGGCGGTCCCCGACATGGTGAACTGCTAACGATGCAGATCGGCTCGCTTGGCAAGCGAGGTGGTTCCAGTGTTTACGAGTTCAGAACCTGGAAGTTTGAGAATCCCGGAGGGAGGCAGAGTGAAGCGCCAGCGCCGTCAATTGCCATTCAAGCGATTCTGCAGCAAGAGCGCCTAGCGAACATTTTTCGACGGCACCACGGCCTAAAGGGGAACGGCCTGTGGGTTTCCCCAAGATATCCAGATAAGGTGCCGAGCCTTGCGCATGTGTTCAATAGCTTCGTGGAGATACTTGGCCTGGAGCGCTGGCTCACCGATGGTGGTATGAACCCGCATCGATTCCGAAAGACCCTCGCTCGAATTGTTGCTCTAGCGCTTGTCCATGCGCCAAAGATTTTGATGGATGTCTTTGGGCACAGGGATGAACAAATGACAATCATGCGCTACATACTTTCGGATCCAGGAATTCTTTCCGAAGTACAGCAAGTTGTACGTGAGATGCTTATTCTAAAGGGAGTGGAGGCGATCAATAAGGCTGATGAGGTTCAGGGGGCCGGCGCAGAGAAGCTACGGGGGCGTGTGGCGCTGTTCGCGCGCCGGCTGGGTAAGTCCGCCCTTGATCCGCAGAACATCAGGGAGTTCGCCCGCGCGATGACTGCTGAGGGCTCTTCTTGGGCAGTTGTCGCACCAGGAATAGTGTGTACGAACTTCACCGATGGAGGCCTTTGCAACAAGGGGCATGGTCAGGCTAATCCACACTACTGTCATCCTGCATGTGAGAATCAGTTGATTCTCCCTGACGACGAGGATAAGGCGTCCAGAAGCGTTGTTCAGGCCATCGAGACAGTTCAGTACAATCTTGAGTTGCTAGAGCACGCTTTCGTGGATGATGACGTTATGCTCATTGCTCAGTTCCGGGGGCAGATCAAGTCCGTGCTCGGCAGGTGGAAGAAGGTGGACGAATACTTCTCGAAGAGCAGTTTGCTGACGCGCCTCGTACCCAATGTGGTACTTCTGAAATGAGACAAAAGAAGAGTCTTGCCGAGCTTGGAAAGGAGCGGACGGAGGCGTTCGTTGCACGCCTTCGATCAACTATGGCCGAGATTGACAGGGAGATATCGGAGAACGACGGAGTGTATCCACGGAACTCTGGTCGGCTGAATGTTGCAGAGCTGTGTCGGCGGGCAAAGGTAACAGCGGTATCGCTGCACGGAGAGAAGCATGCCGGCACCACAAAGCTCGAGGTGCAGGCCTGGCTCACGAAACTTCGAGTGGACGTTCCTACGAGCGTGAAGGCCGCCAGACGAAAGTCCTACTCACAAAGGCTGGGATGGAAAGAGAGGTACGACGGTATTTCTGCGCAGTTCAAGAACATGTACTCGATCGAGGTGGTGCAGCGAGATGCAAAGATCGCCGCCTTGAAGAAGGAGATTTCTGAGCTGAAGTCACAGATCAAGAAGCAGCGCGAGGCGGGCTCAAGGGTGGTTGGAATCGAGAGCGGGAGAAGGAGAAAAGCGAGTTCGTAATAGGGCATCTCGCAAGCTTCGAATGATGCCCCGCCAGAACTCTTAGGAGCGCGTTCGCACCAGCTCCTCAAGTCGATGAAACTGGTTGTTTCGCTCTAGGTCGGGAGCGGCGGCCCTTACTTGAGCTAGGCATTCATTCAGTCCTAGAGGCGCCCATTGTTGGGATCCAACAACGGCACCCAGCAAATCTAAAGCCTCAGTTGGCGACTGGCTACAAAGGCCAGATTCTAGTAGAAGATGGACGATGTAGTCCGAATTCGCTACCGGCTGAAGCCAGTCACGTACCGCCTTCAATGCGGAAGGGAACTCAACCCGGGCCGCGATGGCGAGTCGAGCTAAGGAGGCAGCAATGCTGGGTGTAGCTAGATTGCGCGATTTTGGCCAAATCTCCTGCCAGAAGGGTTGGACTCGATTTCTCCAGAAGTCTTCGCGTTGATCGCCTGCGGCCTCCAGTGCTTGGGAGAGCGATTGTGCGGACTTCTCCAGTCCATCCTGTGGAAGCTTGCCCAATGCAGATCTAAAGTCGTCCCGAGAGTAGCCTTCCAATTGCCCTAGGGCTGAGTGCGTTAGGAAAGCAGAGAACTGTCCTCGGTGTTCACCAAGGTCGGCGTAGTGACCGGCCGTCAATAGGAACTGCGACTTCAATGCCACCATCAATGGCTGGTACAGTCGCGGTGACCAAAGAAATCCTTCCCAGGCTGCTTTCGCTTCGACAGGGTTGGACCAATCGAAGAGCGGTAGTAGCGTCGCTTCGGTCCACGCCCGGTCTACGCGATACAGGGCGATGAGTCTAGATGCGAGCAACACCCTGCCATGGCGGAATCGATCTACTTCAACATCGCATATGGCGGAAAATGCCGCCTTAAGTTCAGGAGGAAGTAGGTCTCCATCGTTGGGCGCCCTCTTGAACCATAGATTGAGCAAGGCGCGCGTGGCATGCCCAATGGGGTGATTAATCGCCTCCGAGACAGGGTTATCGATTGGCTCGCCGTTCCTTGTCATGCCACTACTCAAGGGGATCGGAAGCGCAAGCACTCGACCGGCGAGAGTCAATAGGAGGTTCTCGCGATTCGCGCCGCTTCTTGAAGTGGCCTCCATCCACCACGCTACTGCAGGTGCGATCTCGGACAGAACTTCATCAGGCATTAGCAGTACCAAAGGCGATGCGTACTGCCAGGAGCGGGCTGCCATTGAATCGTCCGACCAAACCTGAAGCGCCTCGCGCCATCGAACTGCGGGCCAGACGTCTTGGTGAGCGAGGTCGCAGAGCGCGGCAAGGCTATGGAAGAAGCGAGTACGGCAGACATCCCGCCAAGTGTCCTCATAGAACGGTCTATGGGCAGGCCTCGGCGATTCAAGCCATTCAACTAGCTCCTTGCGAGTGCGAGGGGCGACATCGACCTCTCTGCCGTCCTCGAAATCCGGATCTCCGGTGCCGCTCATCCAGTGTGAGAATTCGTCCTTCTCGTTAGGGTCCAATCTCAACTCAGGATGCGCGATGGATATCTCCGCTAGGCGCCTTGCTGCAGACACACCAAGATGTAGGCCCGAGGACTCCAGCTTCGCTAGACGAATCCATACTGCGCGAGCAACCAGGCGATCCCAGCGTTCGGACTCCAGATCATCGCGATACATCTCGCGGGGAGGTCCTGCCAAGATGACATTCTCCAAGCGTGCTTGAGACGCGTTGTCTAGAATTCTCCCCTGGAGAACAAGAAGCCTCAGCACTTCGCGTGCGGTGCACTGCTGACCTGCCCCCCGTTTTCCGGGCCAACCTGATCTTAGTAGAGTCCGTCTCACAAGAGGACGGACATGAAGAAGCGATACACCGAAGTGACCTGCCCCCCGTTTTCCGGGCCAACCTGATCTTAGTAGAGTCCGTCTCACAAGAGGACGGACATGAAGAAGCGATACACCGAAGAGCAGATCATCGGCTTCCTGAAGCAGGCGGCCGCCGGCACGCCGGTCAAGGAGCTTTGCCGCAAGCACGGCTTCAGTGACGCGTCGTTCTACCTGTGGCGGCGCAAGTTCGGCGGCATGGATGTGCCCGACGCCAAGCGCCTGAAGGCACTGGAAGCGGAGAACGCGCGGCTCAAAAAGCTGTTGGCCGAGTCGATGTTGGACAACGAAGCGCTGAGGATCGTGGCGCGGGGAAAATACTGAGCCCGCCGACGCGACGGGCTGCCGTCGCGGACGTGCGGGCGAAGCTGGGCCTGTCGGAGCGGCGGGCCTGCCGGGCACTGGGCTTGTCACGCAGCGTGTTGCACTACCAGCCGCGCATGGCGAACGCGCCGTTGCAGGCCAGGCTCGTTGCGTTGGCGGGCGAACGTCGCCGGTTCGGCTACCGACGGCTGCACATCCTGCTGGAACGGGAGGGCTGGATCGCCAACCACAAGCGAATCTACCGGCTGTACCGCAACGCTGGCCTGGCGGTGCGCAAGCGCCGCAAGCGCGATCGCGTGGCCGTCGAGCGCCGTCCGCTGCAGCTGCCGTCGGGGCCCAACCACACCTGGTCGATGGACTTCGTCTTCGACGCCCTGGCCAACGGGCGCCCGATCAAGTGCCTGACGGTGGTGGACGATTGCACCAAGGAAGCGGTGGAAATCGCCGTCGGCCGGAGGATAAATGGCCAGAACGTGGCCGACATCCTGGATGCGGTATGCCGTTTCCGCGGCTACCCCGCGGCGATCAGGACCGACCAGGGACCCGAGTTTACCGGCCGGGCGCTGGACCAGTGGGCGACCGCCAACGGCGTGACGCTTGTGCTGACCCAGCCAGGGAAACCCACGCAGAACGCCTATGTGGAGAGCTTCAACGGCAAGTTCCGGGACGAATGCTTGAACGAAAACTGGTTTATCTCGCTCGAGCACGCACGGGCGGTAATCGCCATCTGGCGCAAGGACTACAACGAGGTGCGTCCGCACAGCTCACTGCCCAAATGCACGCCTGCCGAGTTCGCCGCCGCGCTGCGCAACGAAGGTGCCTTGACTGGTTCGACCGCTGATCGAAACCTGACCCACCGGAGCGGTATGCTCCCCAACCTGGACTCTACTAAGTAGCTAGTGGCCCTGAGAAAGGGGGCAGGTCACGGGCACACCCTTTGGGGCGTCCAGGCGAATAAGATCCAGCTCCGAGACTTTGCCATCCCGTTCCAGTGTGGCCAGACGCTCAAGTTCGGAGTCGACTAGAGAGATCCAGCGACTATCCATCTGCCCGCCACGCTCTGCAATCCATATGATCAATCGTGGATCGTCCAGATGACGCACAAGCCAGCGTGCGAGCTGGAACATCAATCCATCCCATCGGCTGGCCATACTTCCAGAAGACGCCAGTGTCATAGGAGGAGCGTGATCATAAGGCGCAGGCCTACGAACCAAGCTGAATCTGAGTTCTGCATCCTCCTCCTTAACCGAGGAGAAGCCAAAGCGGGCTAGATCCCTCTGCAAGAATCGCTCATGGGAAAATGCCTCGAGGAGCCACTCAAGCGGGGGAACTGGATTGAACTCCGCGAAGCGCTTCGCGGGGAGGCCTGACTTGTCTGAAAGAGCCCACAGCATTCGTCCAACAAAATCGTCCTGGAGCGTGCTGTCCTGAGGTTGGGCCATGGCGTGCTTCGCAACAATGGCCTCTTTACCTTGAACTCCATCGCGATAGACATCTGCCCAAGTCCTGATTGTGTCGTGCAACGCAGAGTGGTCATGGGTAGCAGGCTGAACCCTGTAGAGGATAGGTCTAACGCCCTTAGCTTCCCATTCAATAGTCTTCAGATGCTCTTTCCCGGCTTCGCAATCTCCGAACGCCCACGCCTGCGGGGTAACCTCACCGAGCATTCGATCTGCTGCTAATGCGTCCATCATGTACCGGAGGACCGGATCGTCAATGCTGTATCCAATGAAGCAAACGACATAGTTGCGAAAAAGTTCGCTGACGAACCGCGCGGCCCAGCGTTCGGTCAAGTAAGCCAAGCCGAAGTCACCACTGGTGGCCACTAGTCGATGGAGTGCTGCATCATCCTCACTCTCCGGAAGCAGGCCATGCAGAAAGACAAGCCCATCCCAGCGGCTGCTCTTAGGGATCGGCAGCATTGGAGCGGGATAGGCCGGAAATGGTTGGCCCATGCGCTTCGCCGCCGCGTGGAAGGTTCGATCGAAGTTGGTAGTCACCAACCGCAACGCGCCATCCCGGCTTCGTGCTAACCGAAGAAGCGCTGCTTGGGTGTCAATTGCTCCCTTCCGACGAAGCTTGGGTCTCAACGATTTCGCTAGGGCGCGCCGAACCGCCAATCGCTGCCCAGGCAGTCGCCTTTCAAGTAGATCGAGAGTCGCGTCGAACTTTGAATGATCGAAGGCGGCACGCTCGATGTCCGTGAATGATGTCCCATTCGACGCATAGATTTGCTCAACCAGTCCTTTGAAACCAGGTAGTCCTGACGGGTAGGAGACTCCGGCGCCGCAGAAGAAGACTACTCGTCCTTCTTCGTGTGCCTGTAGAAGTGCTTCTGGGATGTCTGGCCCGTCGACGATGAACTGCATTGCAACTCCCTCTGAATGCTCTCGAACAGAGTGTAGGTTCAAATCAGATGGAATTGGCCAATCGCAGCGTCCAATTAAGTTCTTCTTTTGAAGTTTGTGCGGATTCAGTCTGATGGTCCAAGAGGTGAGATCTGTCCGAGCCCGCTCAACGCCTCGTCGTGGCAGTGCCAATCATTCTTCAGTAAATTCGGCTTCGAACTCGTGCTGATGTGGCAGTATTGAAGGTAGGGTTTTTGGTCTCATCCGCGTTTAGGAATGTTAAAGCCAACCACAGCGGAGGACCGCAACTTCAGCGCCTCAACAGTGGTTGGCAATTGAACGCTTCCATATGAAGGGACTGCATTCCGATACCCACTCATATGGACGAGGTGCTTATGGAACTAGCGAGTCCAGGGCATCCATTCTCGGAGTCCTCCGGACTGGCTCTGTCTGATGCCGGTGGCAAGAAGCGCTCTCATTGCCTCACAGCAACCTACATATGTGATCCAGAGGGAGAGTCTGGAGAGCACTCCGGTATCGAACTGGTGATGGAGTACGTTGGCAGACCATTCATGTCGATCCCAACTCCATAGTTTGGAGCATGTTTTAGCATGCATCGATCATCTGTGTCCGAATTACCTCCGCTAGCCCCTTGAGGCCGGGCAGGGATTGGCGACGAGTGGGGTAGTACAGCATGAATGGTGCGCCCATTGATGCCCAGTCTGGCATCACAACTTCAAGTGCGCCGGACGAGATTTCGTCCTGCACTCTGAGTTCCAGACAGTATGCCAACCCCAATCCCTGCAACGTTGCAGCGAGCAGAGAGTCGGTGCTGCTCACCCTCAGCATTCCGCTGGGAATTACCTTGACCATACGATCACCGTCGCCAAGTTCCCAGCGATAGATTGAGCCGTCGCCGATTCTGTTCTCAATACAAACATGCCGCCGCAGATCGCTTGGATTCTCAGGTCTCCCAGCATGTTGCAGATAGCTGGGCGCTGCCACGACCACCCACTTAAGCGGATGTGTAAGCTCCAGACCAACCATCCCCTCTGGCACTCGGTCACCGTATCGAATGCCGCCGTCAAAGCCTTCCGCTACTAAGTCCACCAGGCGTTCTTCTATCACTAGATCAAGATGGACGTTAGGCCAGCGTTGCTGAAAGCTCCACAGCACTGGCCAGAGTAGGAGGCGCGCCGCATCGTGTGATAGCGAGATCTTGAGCATCTGGATCTCTGACTGCTTCCGAGCCCGAATCGCGGCTAGACCCTCTCCAATTGTATCTAGGCCAGTGGCTGCATAGCGTTCCAGTTCGCGTCCTTCAACGGTGATCGAAAGCGCACGGGTCGTACGATTAACGAGACGCACACCCAGTCGATCTTCCAGCCGCTTTAAGGCGTGACTTAGAGCTGAGGCAGATAAGCCAAGTTCGAGGGCGGCGGCGCGCATTGATCCATGCCGAGCGATCTCGATGAACGCAGCTAGATCTGAAATGCTTATTCTCTCTAGATCACCTTTCAAGACACTTCACCCGGGTATCGATTACTAAACGTGCCAATGATCCGCCGCACAAAGCATGATTTATGGATCGAACGCAGTGCAGATGCTTCCCCATTATCGCCGAGGATGGCATGGCAAGAAGCTGCGCCGTCGACGCTTTCGATCATTTCTGAATTGAAAGAACTTCAGCAATAAAATTGCTACTTGCGCATGTTCGCCGCAGTAAAGTTGCGTCTCCTCCACGGTCGCTGTACTCAAATTTGCTTGGGCCAGAGTGACCAATCAACTGGGATGAACATGTCAAATTCGAATAGTGATTTGCCTGAGCACGACGATGAAGCCACGCCGGTCATCGGCCGCAGACAGTTTATTGCGGGAAGCAGTGTGGCCATCGCCAGCGGAATTGCTGCTTCCTCGGCATTCGGTGCTGTGCCCGCTGCGGTACTCTCGGAGGCGCAGGGTCAGGGCCGCCCGCGAGCCGGCCTGATCGACCCTCGGCAGGCATATCCTCGGCCACCCTACCCGCGCCAAGAACAGCCTTGGCCGGGGCTTGCGTCGAAGATGCGTCCGCTGCCGGACCACGGTGAGAAAACCTATCGAGGCAATCGGCGCCTTGAAGGCCGCAAGGCACTGATTACGGGAGGAGACTCAGGAATCGGTCGGGCCGCTGCCATTGCATACGCCCGCGAGGGTGCCGATGTGGCCATCAACTATTTGCCTGAAGAAGAGGAAGATGCGCGTGAAGTTATTGCGCTGATACGCGCAACCGGCCGTCAGGCATACGCTTTACCTGGTGATATTCGCAGCAAAGACTTTTGCCTGGATCTTGTGCGCAAGGCGGCATCGGCGTTGGGCTCGATCGACACCTTGGTGCTGAACGCGGCGTATCAGCAGCAGGAGCCGGACATTCTAAAGATTACCGACGAACACCTCGAGAACACCTTCCTTACCAACATCAATGCAATGGTATGGATGACCCAAGAGGCACTGCGTGTGTCTCTTCCGCCTGGAAGCGTCATCATCGTTACTACGTCTGAGCAGGGCTACGATCCGTCCCCCTACCTGGTCGACTATGCGATGACGAAGAGTGCGCAGGTTAGCTACGTTCGCTCGATGGCTAAGCAGCTTGGCCCTAAGGGGATTCGGGTAAACGGAGTTGCTCCAGGTCCTATCTGGACTCCGTTGCAGATCAGTGGCGGGACTGCATCCGAGAAGATTCCGAACTTCGGGGGGGACAAGCCGCTAGGACGCGCAGGTCAGCCTGCTGAGCTGGGTTCAATCTTCGTCCAACTTGCGGCAAGCGACGCCAGTTATGCGAACGGCCAGGTGTATGGGGCCGAAGGTGGCGCTGCACGCCCCTAACTTGCGTCACAGACGACCCCAACTCCTTTCATGACTCAACTACACCTGGTCGCCAACGAACGTAGGAGATAGACCTTGACAGAAGCAAGTTACAGCCTTAGAAACCGCTGCGTTGCCATTACTGGCGCCGGTTCGGGGATCGGACTGGCAACGGCGGAGATGATCTTACGCAGTGGTGGAAGCGTTCTTGGAGGATCCAGGCGTTTAGGTGACTTCAAGCGGCTACAGGATGAGTTCGGCGCTGATCGCGCCTACTGGATGCGTCTGGATGTGCGCGATCCGGATAGCGTGGGTGCCTTCGCATCTTGCGGCATTGATCACTTTGGAAGCGTACATTCGGTAGTGGCCAACGCCGGGGTTGGCTACTACGGCGGAGTCGCTGACGCAAGCGATGATCAAGTCATCGAAATGTGTGAAATCAACTATCTCGGAACGGTCCTCACGGTACGTGCTTTCCTCCCTCATCTTCGTAGCGTTGGTGGCGGGGATATTTTGATCGTATCGAGCGTCGCAGCTCATCGCAGTGGGGCGGACGAAGCCGTCTACGCAGGTACCAAGGCCGCCCAGCTCATTTTTGCGGGCGGCTTGGACCGAGAAGTAAGGAAAGATGGGATTCGCGTGAGTGCCATCTGCCCCGCAGGTACTCATACATCTTTTGCCGTGGGTCACGGTCGCACGGCCGACGATCCCCGTTTGAGCGAATTCATGGCCGCGCAGGATGTAGCCTCGCAGATTGTCTATTGCTTGCAGCAACCGCGGACCTTGCGGACCGGCGTATGGACGACTTGGAGCATGAGCCAGTCCAGCTGAGGTGCTGCCCAGACAGCATCGGTCGGCCACAGTTTGATACCTGACCTCAAGACGCAAGCCAGCCCTCGACCCGATATGGGCGTTTTCCGGAATCAAGCGAGGCAGCCATTCCCCAGCAATAATGCCCGTTACCGGATTACCCCGAGATGTCGCACACATACCTGAAGTCACGACTTGCTCTTCCCACGCTGACAGTTGCTATTGGTCTGGCCCTTTCTTCGCATGCCAGCGCTGAAGCTTTGACGCATGCCTCCTCCGTCAAGCAGTTGGACACCTTGGTCGTTACCGCCACCGGTGCCCAGCAGTGGATCAGGGATGCGCCAGCCAGCATTAGCGTTATCAGCCGCGAGGAGATCGAGCGTAAGCCGGTCACCAGCATCGGCCAGCTGCTGAGTACCGTCCCTGGAGTGACCGGTGGCTATGCACTGTCCGGAGCGCAGTCGAAGATCCGCCTGCGTGGACTGCCCGAGCAGTACACGCTGATCCTGATCGACGGCCGCCGCCAGGGCAACTCCTCCGGCGTGAACTACCGCGACGACCTGGGTCCGCAGGATCTGAACTGGCTGTCGCCGGACATGATCGAACGAATAGAAGTGGTGCGCGGCCCGATGTCGTCGCTATACGGTTCGGATGCGATGGGCGGCGTGATCAACATCATTACCCGCAAGATTTCCGACCACTGGGGCGGCTCGGTCACCTTGAACCACAGCGTGCCCGATTCATCCACCCGCGGTGATACCACGCAGATGGGTGCCCTTTTCAGCGGCCCACTGACCGACAACCTGGGGATCCGCATCGGGGCCAACGTGACCGACCGCAAGTCCGATCGCCTTGAGGGCCAGACTCCGGGCAGCAAGGCGGAGAATGCCAACCTGCAGTTCCACTGGCGCCTCAACGATGACCACGCACTGACCATAGAAGGGTCGCGCGGCGTGCAGCGCAACACCGGCAGCGGTGATGTATATGCCTGGGGTCTGTCCAAGCTGGTACAGACCGGTTACGTGCTGGGCCATGATGGCCGTTACGGCGACTCCACCACCTCCAAGACCACCCTTGTGCGGAACGACTACCAAGACAAGGGCAGTGCGGTGGGCAACCATTCGAAGGAAACGGTGTTCGATACTGCCTTCACCACCGCTTTCCATTGGGGCTTCGAGCACAGCCTGAACGTGGGTGGTCAGTGGAAGCGCGAGCAGCTGGAAAACAGCGACACCATCGGTACCGTACCTGTGACTTGGACCGGCAGCAGCCGCATCAGCCCGACCAGTGAAGCGGACTCATGGGCCTTGTTCGCCGAAGACCACATCACCCTGCACGAGCGCTTCGTGCTGACTCTGGGCGTGCGCTGGGACAACACCGACAACTACGACGACAACGTGAGCCCGCGCATCTACGGCGTGTGGCACCCGGCAGACGCATGGACAGTACGCGGCGGTGTCTCCAAAGGGTTCCGCGCGCCCAATCTTAAGCAGGGCACCGCTGGTGCGGCCACCCAGTCTCTGGGACGCGGCTGCGGCAGCCTGACCCCGGAAGGCTGGAACAGCCGGCTGATCAACGCCGACGGCACGACCGGCTGCTACATGGCCGGTAACCCGAACCTGAAACCGGAAACCAGCACCAACTATGAGCTTGGCGTGGGCTTCGACCAGAACGGCTGGTCCGCATCGGCCACCTACTTCCTGACCAACTTCGACGACAAGATCGAACAGGTGCCGCTGCGCGAGATCCCAGGCCAGAACACTAGCTTCGTAAACGGCTTCTGGTGGACGGTGGCGCAGAACATCCAGAAGGCTCGCACGCGAGGCGTGGAAGCCAGTGTGACCGTGCCGCTGCACGAGCGACTGAGCTGGACCACCAACGCCACACGCATGTTGGAATCGAAGAACCGCACCACCGGCGCCAGCCTGCTAGTGGTGCCGAAGATCACCGCCAACACTTCGCTGAACTGGAGCGTGTCCGATGCATGGTCGCTTAACCTCAGCGCGCAACACATCGGGAAGCAGCTTGTGTCTTCGTCCAGACCTACCTTCGCCAAGGCATACACCACGGTGGATCTGGTCACCGCTCTCGATGTGAACGAAAACCTGACCTTGCGCGTCGGCGTACTGAACTTGGGTGATGTTTCCACGCTTGAAGAAGGCAATAATTACGACGGCGGCGCACGCACGCTCTTTGTGGGCGCGACCGCGCGCTTCTAAGGCGGGTTGATCAGGTCAGGAGATTGCGTTCGGTTCAGCACGTTCGATCACGTCGATGATTGCAAATGAACTTTGCCGCACTCGGGTTTGGAGAATGTAAGCCCGAGTGCGGCTCTAATCGCAATCCTCCGGTCAAACGCTAGCATTCGAGAGCGAGCCTGTTGGAAGAATGAGGGTCTAACCGAGGTCTATTTGTAGGACGACGCTGGCACTATTCGCTTGGCTCAAGGGTAAAGACGAATGGTCCGACTTCACCCAAGCCGGACCATTCGCCGCAATCAATTACTTCTTCTTCGCAGCCGACTGCGCCTGAGCGTCGCACCTGTCCTTCAGCGCCTTGGTCTGAGGATCGGCAAGATCCACCTTGAACTTCGTCCGGTCAGCCAGCTGTTCACACGTAGCAGGCTTTGCCTTAGGCGCCTCCTTCACTTCCGACTCGGCATGAAGCGCCGGATCATGTGCGAAGGCCGATGCGGACGCTGCAATGGAAGCGAAAAGGACGCTGATGAGGGCAAAACGATTCTTCATGTTGCTTCTCCTAGGTTGATTTCGGCGTTATGCCGGGTGTCACGGCTGGTAGAGGTCGGCTTGGTAGCCGGTAATTTGCACCTCGATGATCACGGGGGTGCTGCCGCGGTTCTGCCAGTACCACCCATGGGTACCTTCAAAGGGAGCAATGAACGTTCCCTCGGCCTGACGCTGGGCGCCTTCAACGGCGTAGCTGGTCCAGGGGCCCTTCACGTCGGGACGCTCGCCGTGCATGTCCACGGCAACATCAGACGTGGCCTTCCAGCTGAAAACCATCCCAGCGCCCTGAGCCATATGGGCCTTCACCTCCTGGCCCTTACCAGGGGCAAGCTCGATCGTCAGTGAGTCCTGCCGTAAAGGAGTGCTGGCGAGAGAGACAGCGGCGGGTTCGAAGGCCTGCTTGCCATTGCTCCCGAAGGCAACCTTGGCCTTCTCGAACAGCGCCGAGACGGCTTCGGCGCTGCCAGCAGATGCCGGAACTGGGGGAGCTACGGCCTCTACCTGGTCAGTGGAGGCTAGGGCGTCCAGACCCAGAACCTTACCTACGCCCGTAGGGTCGATTCCGTACTCCGCGGGAAGCACGGTGGTGAGCAGAATCACCCCTGCAACGGCAGCGGCCAGGGCGGTGGATTTCAGCAGCTTGCGAGTGCTGGGCAGCTGATTGGAAAGCGTGATGGACATGAGTACCTCTGTAGATTCAGGAAACGAAGTAGCCGGTGAGCTGCATGCCAACAAGCACGAAGCCGGCGCACATAAGGGCGGTGTTGATGCTGTACGCCTGTCGATGGAATGACGGCAAGCGGCGCCAGAAGCCCATCACGATCAAGATGCCTGCGAGCGCGAGCAGCTGTCCGATCTCGACCCCCACGTTGAAGGCGAGCATGTTTGGGACAAGCCCGTCAGGTGAGAGCGAGAAATCCTGCAGCTTTGTCGCTAGACCAAAGCCATGGAAGAAGCCAAAGATCAGCACGGCGGCTTTGGTGTTGGGCTGTACCCCAAACCAGCGCTTGAACGCGCCCATGTTGTCCAGCGCCTTGTAGACAACCGACAGGCCAATGATTGCGTCGACCAGGTACGCATTCACATGCAATCCGCCCAGGACACCTAGCAGCAAGGTGGTGCTGTGGCCGATCGCGAACAACGTCACGTAGATGCTGACATCACGCATCCGGTACAGGAAGAAGATCACCCCGAACAGAAACAGGAGGTGGTCGTATCCAGTCACCATGTGCTTGGCGCCGAGGTACGTGAACGCGATGAGCTGCAGGCCGGTACTGTCTTCCAGGAAGGCCTGGTCGCCTTCACTGACGCCATGCGCCCAAGCAACGCAAGGCAGAAGGATGGCTGCAAGCAGGTAGAGCCACGCTTGGGTTCGTTTGGAAATGGTCAACTGCATGTTCCTGGGAGGGGTTGAGATGGACGGGTTCACGCTGCGTCCTCCTTCCGCTCATCCCCTTCGCGGTGGATGAGGCGATAGAGCGCCGGCAACACCAGCAAGGTCAGCAGCGTGGAGGAGATGATTCCGCCGATAACGACCGTCGCCAGCGGGCGCTGAACTTCCGCGCCAGCCCCAACGTTTAGGGCCATTGGCAGGAAGCCCAGGCTGGCAACCAGGGCCGTCATCAGCACGGGGCGCAGCCGGGTCAGTGCACCTTCGGTTACCGCTTGGTGCAGGGGAGTGCCCTGTTCCCTAAGGCTCTTGATGAAGCTGATCATGACCAGGCCGTTGAGCACGGCGACGCCCGACAGCGCGATGAACCCCACGCCTGCAGAAATGGACAGGGGTATGTCACGCATCCACAGAGCCACCACGCCACCGGTCAACGCAAGTGGAACGCCGCTGAACACGATGGCAGCATCCTTGCCCGAGCCGAACGCCATGAAGAGCAAGCCGAAGATCATCACCAGGACGACCGGCACGACCACGGACAGCCGCTTGCTGGCAGAGATGAGCTGCTCGAAGGTACCGCCATACTCAATCCAGTAGCCTTCCGGCAACTGCACCTCCTGACCAACCTTCTCTCGCAGCTCCTCTACGAACGAACCAAGGTCGCGACCACGTACGTTGCTGGTGATGACGACGCGACGCTTGCCGTTCTCGCGACTGACCTGGTTTGGGCCTGGCGCAACTTCAACTTTAGCCAACTGCCCCAGCGGAACGAACGCTCTCTGTTCGCCGGAACTGGCCCCGACGGCGACGGCTACCGGTAGCGATGCGAGCGTCCGGGTGTCCTGACGCAGGTTCTCGGGCAGACGAACGACGATGTCGAAGCGACGATCACCCTCAAAGACCTGACCGACCGCCTCACCGCCCAGCGCAACAGAGATGGTCTTCTGGACCTCGTCGATCGAAACGCCATAGCGGGCCAAAGCACCCAGGTCAGGCGTGATGGTCATAAGAGGCAGACCACTGATCTGCTCTAACTTCACGTCTGCGGCGCCTGGGATGGAACCTGCGGCGTCCTCGATCTGGCTGCCGATCTGCGCCAGCTGATCCAGGTCGTCACCGTACAACTTCACCGCCACCTCGGCGCGTACACCGGCAATCAGCTCGTTCATGCGCATCTGCACGGGCTGGGTGAACTCGTAGTTGTTGCCGGGAATTGCTCGGACAGCCTTCTCCAGCTCAGCAATGAGCTGCGCCTTTGGCTTGCGGGGATCAGGCCATTGGTCGCGATCCTTGAGCATGATGAAGGTGTCTGCGACCGACGGTGGCATGGGGTCGGTCGCTACCTCTGCTGTGCCGATCTTTGCGACAACCTCATCCACCTCGGGGAACTTCTTGATGGTCGCTTCAAGCTGGCGCTGCATGCCGATGGCTTGCGTCAGACTAGTGCCGGGAATGCGCAGCGCGTGAAGCGCAATATCACCTTCGTCCAGATTCGGAATGAACTCAGTGCCCATGCGACTGGCCAGAAGACCCGCCAGTACGGTGAGGACGGCTGCACCACCCACAACCAGTTTGCGAGCACTGACTGCCCGCTCCAGCATCGGGCCATACAGCTTGGTTACGCCCCGCATAGCCTTGGTTTCCTTCTCCGAGACCTTGCCCGTGACAAACTGAGCAACCGCAGCGGGAACGAACGTGAGGGACAATGCCATCGCACCAGTCAGCGCGATAACGACGGTCAGGGCCATCGGGTGGAACATCTTTCCTTCCACGCCGGAGAGCGCAAAGATCGGGATGTAGACGGCGGCAATGATGAACAAGCCGAACAAGCTGGGCTTGATCACCTCGGCACTGGCGCTGGCGGCCAAAGCAAAGCGCTCATCCCGGGTCAACAGACGCCCCAGGGCGTGCTGACGCTCGCCGAAGCGGCGCAGACAGTTCTCAACAATGATGACCGCGCCGTCGACGATCAGACCGAAGTCCAGCGCACCCAAGCTCATCAGATTTGCTGAGACACGGTTCTGGACCATGCCGGAGATGGTCAGCAGCATGGTCAAAGGAATGACCGCGGCCGTGATCAGTGCGGCGCGAAGATTTCCGAGCAGAAGGAACAGCACCGCAATGACCAGCAGGGCACCTTCCAGTAGGTTCTTCTTGACGGTTTCAATGGTGCGGTCGACCAGCTCCGTACGGTCATAGACCGCATGCGCGCGGACACCTTCTGGAAGCGTCTCGTCGATCTCCTTCAGCTTGGCAGCGGTTCGCTGAGCGACTTCGCGGCTGTTCTCACCAATGAGCATGAATGCAGTACCAAGTACCACTTCCTTGCCATCTTTGGTCGCTGCACCCGTTCGCAGTTCGGTGCCCTCGTGAACGTCTGCGAGGTCACCGACGCGAAGCGGCAGCCCCTCGCGATTGGCGACCACGATCTTGCGCAGGCCGTCCATGTCCGCCACTTGGCCAGGAACGCGCACAAGGTACTGTTCACCACTCTTTTCAATGTAGCCGGCACTCACGTTCGCATTGCTGCGCGCCACGGCCTCCATCACATCCTGCATGGTCAGCTCGTACGCCTGAAGCTTGCGCGGGTCAGGCGTGATGTGGAACTGCCGCACATAGCCACCGACGGTGTTGACCTCTGTAACACCTTTCAGATGTCGCATCTGGGGGCGTACCACCCAATCCTGGAGGGTACGAAGCGCCATCGGCGTCCAGGTCTCTTCAGCACCCTTCTCGGCTTCCACGGTGTACATGAAGATCTCACCGAGACCGGTGGCGACCGGGCCCAGCGTTGGCTTCAGCCCAGTTGGGAGCTGGGATGCGGCTTGCTGCAAGCGCTCGGCCACCTGCTGCCGCGCGAAGTAGATGTCGGTACCGTCTTCGAATACAACGGTGACCTGGGAGAGACCATAACGCGAGATGGACCGCGTGTACTCCAGCTTGGCTAAGCCGGCCAAGGCTGTCTCGACGGGGAACGTTACCCGCTGCTCTGCCTCCAGTGGAGAGTAGCCCGGTGCTTCGGTGTTGATCTGGACCTGGACATTGGTGATGTCAGGGACGGCGTCGATTGGCAGCTTGCTGTAGTTCCAGATGCCCAAGCCTGACAGCGCCAGGACCAGAAGCAGCACAAGCCATCTATGCGCGATGGACGCGCGAATGATTCGCTCTAGCATGATGGATCCTTAGTGGTCGTGGCTGGCGCCAGACTTCTCGATGTCTGCACGGATCAGATAGCTCTGCTCGGCGACGTACCGCGTTCCGGGCTTCAGTCCGCCAAGAACCTCTGCCCACTCGCCATCACGCTTTCCAAGCTCAAGCATGCGCACCTCATAGGTATCGCCCACCTGCGCAAATACGACGGTAAAGTCGCGAAATCGCTGGAGCCCTGACTCTTTGACGGCCAGTGGAACAGGTGTCTCGGCAATGATGACCTCGGCCGAGACAGCCATTCCTGGACGCCACTTGCCGTCACCATTGGGGATACTCACGCGCGCAACCACGCTTTGGCCGCTGCTTGCCAGCGGAAGCAGGCTTTGGAGCCTACCTTCAGTCTCCAAGGCACCCGTGGCGGAACGGATCCGCACTGCTTGACCTGGAGCGAGACGCTCGGCGTCAGTGCCCAGAGCTCGTAGATCGACCCAGACCTCTGACAGATCGGCAACGTCGAACAGTGTGTTGTCGGCGGCCACATCACCAACACTGGTGTTGCGCGCAAGAACGATGCCGCTGAAGGGAGCAATCACCGCGTAGGTGCGCATGCTGTCATTGCCTTCAACCGTCGCCAGCGTCTGCCCTGCGGAAACGCGTTGGCCCATCTCGACCGACACGCTGCGGACAATACCTGGGAATCGTGCTTTGACGGCGGCCTGGCGGCCAGTGTTGACCGCGATGTTCCCCATCAGCGTGACCGTATCGCGGATAGTGCCAGCGGTAGCCTCTTCCACCACCACACCCGCATCCTTGGCAGCGCTTGGCTCGATGGTGGTACGGCCCTCATAGGACTGATAGGACCAGGTGTGTGTCTTTCCTCCTACCACTGCGTCTGCCTTCACGTCGAAAGAATGAGGTTCCACGACCTCGCCGTTCCCCACGAGATAGTCGTTTTCGGCGGTGAAAGTGAAATCATTGACCTCACCGTCGAGGCGCTTCAACTGCATTGTTGCCTTCACCTCATTCGGTGAGATCGGCTTGTCATTTCGATAGGCGTAGAGGCGGAACTGAGGAGGCGTGTTGGTTTCATAGACGGTGACTTCAAGTGCGAAATCACCATCGCGGAGCATGCGACCGCGGTTGGGGCCGCGCTCGTAGTCGCCGGCCGCGGCGGTGGACTCTGCGGCTTCTTTCTCAACCGGCTTTTCACCGCCACAGGCGGCCAGTGCCAGCGGAAGCAACATAAGAAGGGCGTAACGATTCATGGGCGGATATCCTGGGCGGAGGCGGTGAGGCGATCTGCCTCGACCAGCAATCGGAGATAGAGTGCGGCGGACTCGACTTCGCGCTCACGAAGGTCGAACAGCGTCTTCTGCGCCTGGCTCAATGCGAGATAGGAGAATCGACCCTCCTCGAAGCCACGACGGCTCTGATTCATCGCCTGCTCCGCCTTGGGGAGCTGCCGCTCACGAACGGAGGTGACCTCCAACTGCGCTTGGCGCAGCTGTTGATAGACTCCGAACAGCTCCTGGTTGAGCTCCAACATTTGTGCTTCACGGCGTGACTTGAGCGCACTCAGTTCGTAGTCGACTTCGGATACCGAGTAGGCTGATCGACGCCGGGTTCCCAAGGGAACCGAGATCGACATGACCAAGCCACTGTCCTTCGTTGCTTCAAGACGGCGAAGTCCAAATCCAACACTCACGTCAGGCTTCGCGCTGGAAACGGCGACATCGCGGCGCGCGGCAAGAATTCTGGACTGGGCATCGAAGGCACGTTGCTGTGGCGCGTTCTGAAGGCGTTCGGACAGCGTCTGGTAGTCATCCAGCGGGGGGAGGATGTTTGTATCGCCGGCGACGGTGTCGAAGTCAGCGGTGAAAGAGCCCCAGGAAGACGCAAGCGCCATGCGCGATGCCTCCAACCGCTGGACTGCTTGATCACGCTTGAGCTCTGCATCGGCCAGGGCGATTTCAGCGGCCCTCAGGTCTGAGTCCGGGTTCCGTGCCGCAGAGACCCAGCGGGCCACCTCTCGCTGGAGCGCGCGGGCCATACGAATCCGCTCTTCCGCATGCTCGACATGCTCCTGCGCCGCAAGCACGTCGATGAATCGACCAGCGGTGCGTGTGGCGATGGCCACCCGGGTCACATCAGCCTCTCGCTGGGCTGCATCGACCTCCGCGCCGCCAAGCGCTTGGCGGGCCGCCCGCTTGCCACCCAGTTCCAGAATCTTGGATACCCGGAACGTTGCCTCGGCAGCGTCCATACCTCGCACGCTGCCACTACCGGCCACGTTCTCCAGTTCTCCGCCGAGCACCAACGGGGCTGCTAAGCCCTCTCGCGCCGCACGGTTCTTTGTCGCCTCTATTTGTGCGGCATCTGCCTGCACGCTTGGGTGAGTGCCAAGGGCGCGGGCAACCGCATCCTCCAGGCGCAGCACTTCGGCGGCGTGGCCAGGAAGGGCCACACCGCAGGCGCCGGCAACAGCCAGCGCCCACACACTACGGAATTTCACGGAAGCCTCCGGAAAGAAAGTCAGAACGACGCGCCGCGTCCCGCTACACGGGAGGCGCGCTCAGGCTGCTAGAGCGCAGCTAGGGTCGTCAGACGATCGGAGGTCGGAAGGGTGACGCCGGGTGCCCTGCAGGCACCCTCAGAAGTCGCAGAGCATGGACTTCACCGGCCAGCGGTAGTGAAGCCAGGTAGACGTGGGGCGTGAACAAGCTTCCAGCGAAACTCGCGTCTGCCTGATGCAGTACCGCATGAGCGCCAGTGGCGTGATCCGGGTCCAGATTGTCGCCCGCACCGCCGGCATGTGAATGGCCATGATCCACCGCTGCTGCGATGTCATGTTCCAATCCGTGCAGTTCGCTGAGCTGGATCACCATCGGCCGCGCAACGACACTCAACAGCATCAGCGCAAAGAAGCTGATCCTGAGGGCAAGGCCGTGGCGGGCGGAAAGACGCATATGGGTTAGCTTAAGCGGGGCTGGCTGGGGTTGTCGAGGGGCCGAAACTGGGCGCAGCCCATCGGAAATACCCCACATAGGGCGGTGGCCGGGCCTTAAGCGCACCCGGCCACCGCTCACCGCTGCGGTTTACATCTTCTTGATCAACTCGTACTCCCCTCCGGTGCGGAGCAGAAGCGTTACGGGCTCCTCGCCCCTGTTGCGCCAGAACCATCCGTGGTTGCCATCGAAGGCAGCCAGGAGCACCCCCTGCTTGGTGGCTTCCCCTCGACCCTTCTCATAGCTGATCGCTCGACCGCCGCCGTCTCCGTGGGTGTCGAAGTTCACGACGCCGCCTTCAACAGACCACTGGTAGCTGGCGCGCTCGCCCGCCTTCATGACGAGCTTGATCTCGGTGCCCTGGCCCGGCGTCAGGACAACCTGTTCTTCGTCCCGCCATTCGGCAGCGGTGGCCGCATTACTCGCGGCAGGCTTCTGAGCAACTTCAACGGTCTTACGGTTCTGCGTGGACACCTGCGTCAGCAGGGCGGCTGCCTCGTCTTCGGCGGCCTTTGCGTCCATCGCAGCGTCAGCTGCCGCTTCCTCGGCAAGCTGTTCCTTGATCTCCCCCATTTCCTTCAGACCAAGTACCCGACCAACACCAGTGGGATCGATTCCGTACTCAGATGGCATCACCACTCCAACCAGGAGGATGATGGCGATGCCGGCGGCAATTGCGGTGGTGCGTCCCAGCTGGCGGCTGGTGGGAAGGTCGCCTTCGGCGGGCTTACTGTTGTACATGATGTAGTTCTCTTGAAAGTCAGGAAACGAAGTAGCCAGTGAGCTGCATGCCGATCAGAATGAATCCGGCGCAGAGCATGGCGGCATTGGCGGTGTAGGCGTGCTTGAAGAAGCTGGGCGTGCGGCGCCAGTAGCCCATTGCGATCAGAATCGCGCCAAGCGAGAGGATCTGGCCGATCTCCACGCCGACGTTGAACGCAAGCAGGTTGGGCAACAGACCATCGGGTGAGATGTCGTACTCGATGATCTTGGTTGACAGACCAAAGCCGTGGAACAGGCCGAAGATCAACGTCGCAACCTTTGTGTTTGGCTGGAAGCCGAACCAACGCTGGTAGGCGCCCAGATTGTCCAAGGCCTTGTAGACCACAGACAGACCAATGATTGCGTCGATCAGGTAGCTGTTGATGCCCACGTTGAACAGCACACCCAGCAGCATCGTTGTGGAGTGCCCGATCGCGAACAGCGTCACATACAGCGCGACATGCTTCATCCGGTACAGGAAGAACACCACGCCCAGGAGGAACAGGATGTGGTCATAGCCGGTGGCCATGTGTTTCGCGCCCAGATAGGCGAATGCGATCAGATTTACTCCAGATATTTCCTGGATGTAGCCCTTGTCGCCTTCGGCGATCGCGTGAGCCAACGCCCCGTCAGCTGTGAGTAGCAGCATGAACAGGGAAAGCAGTGCGAGTAGAGTTCGCGGCCAGTGCGACAGTAGTGGGGGTTGGAGAAGGACGCGCGAGAGCGTCCCGGATTCAGAACTGGGGATCATGATGAGGATCTACGAATGCGGTCAGCGGACCTCCGCCAAAGCTATCCGCTACGACACTGGGAACCGGCGCAACGTGCTACGAGTGCGCAGAAGGCGCGCACGGCACGTCACACGGATCACTGCGCGTAAGCGGGGTCCGGGCGGGGAACGAATGAATAATTTCTTGCAGCGACGAACGTCCAGTAAGGATTGACTGGACGGGCGCTGCCAAGCCTCTGCTCAGTGCGAGCACGAGGCCTGGGTCTCAGGCGATAGGAGGCCTGAACAGGGATGAGCGATGATGCTGAAGCTCTGCCGCTGGCTGGTGCCAGGGATGGATATCGCTCAGATCAACTCGAGCGGGTCCAGCAAGGCTGGCCAAGATGCCTACAGAAGCCGTCAGATCGGCCTGGTGCAACAGGCTGTGCAATCCAACCGCGTGTTCAAGATCACGGTCTGCGGCATCACTCACCCCAACATGGGGGTGACCATGTTCCACCGCAGCCTGCACGATGTGCTGCAAGCCGTGCAGCTCACCCAGATGATTCAGGACGGGTCGCACGAGCAGACTCGCCACCAGCATCATGAAGATGCAGCTGCGCAACAGCACGCTGGTTGGTAGACGAAGGGATCGCACGGGCAAAGACTAGAGGCTTGTTCTGGCAAAGTCGATATGACAACGTCGGGCGCGAGCGGTGAAAATGCCCTCTCGCGCCCCTTGTTCAAGTTTCCGTCATCCAGGCCAACGAGGGTGCACGTCGTCGATGACATACCGATGTGAATGCTTGCCGTTGGAAGAGGCGTGTTCCGCCCAGTGGGGATGGTCCGCAGCCAGATCGTCGTGACCGTGGGAAATCTCGTCCGGGTCATGGGCGGGCCAGATTCTCCAGGCGAACACGAATCCGGCGATGCCGACTACTGCCAGTGCCATGATCGCCACTGGCATTCCAAACTTCGCACCCACGGTTCCCGCCAGAGGGTAGGCAATCAGCCAACACACGTGGGAGAGAGAGAACTGCGCTGCGAACAGGAATGGCAGATCGGTGGATTCCGCTGATCGTCGCAGCAATCTGCCGCCAGGAGTCACCAGCCCCGCATAGCTCATCCCCAACAATGCCCAGCCGGCGAGCACGATGGGCCAACCTATGGAGGAGGGCGAGAGCAGCCAGGTAAGACTGAGGGTCACAAGTACAATGCACATTGCAAGGGCTGCGGAGAGCATCACACGCCTGTCAGCCACCCGATCGAGAACCTTGGGGAGGACAAGCGCCGTCAGCATCGAACCGCCACCGAAAGCTGCCAGCGCCCATGCCACCTGTGACTCTGCTCCGCCGAGAACGTTGCGCACCACGACGACAGTGTTCACGAACACCATGGCGCCGCCGGCGGCCGCACACAGATTAAGGGCAAGCAACCCTTTCAGCCTGGGCGTCTTCAGGTAGATCCGCATTCCTCGAATCGCGCGGGCGTAGGGACCGTCCTTTCTCAGGGAAGGAGCAACGAAGGGGAATGCAGTTGAGAACACCAGCATGGCGGATATCACGAAGCCTACGGACGTACCAGCGAACAGGCCGTGGAAGCTGATCAGCGTCAGCAGAGCAGCGGCCAACGCGGGACTCAGCAGGCTCTCCAGGTCATAGGCCAGGCGCGACAGGGACAGTGCTCGGGTGTAGTCGCGTTCCTCCTTCAGGATTTCCGGGATCGTCGACTGGAACAGAGGGGTGAAGCACGCCGAGGCCGACTGCAGCAAGGCAATGAGCAGGTACACCTGCCAGATCTGGTTGACGAACGGCAGACAAAGCGCCGCGCCCGCCCGCACCAGGTCGAGGGCAATAAGCACCGGTTTGCGTAGATTTGCCGGGACGATCGCTCCGGACAGAGGGGCCAACAGCACGTAGACAATCATCTTGATTGCCAGAGCCGTACCTAGCACAGCGCCCGCCTCAGCCCCCGCCAGGTCATAGGCCAAAAGAGAGAGCGCCACGGTAGCCAAGCCCGTGCCGATCAGCGCGATAACCTGCGCAGCGAACAGGTTCCTGAATGTTGGAAAGCGTAGGACCTCGATCATGGCTCACCTCTAGATGGAACAGTGGAAAGCGCCGCTGCCCTGCGGATCGTAATCCGATCCGTAGGGCAGGACGTGAAGCCGTGGAAGGGGCTTGTGCTCAATCGACTTCGGGTACCGGCAGGGGGTCTTCAATGCCCGCGGCCTTCCTGCGTGCAGTTCTTCGGAGTACCAGCCCGCACAGCGCAGGCAGCACGAACAGCGTCAGTACGGTTGCCGTGGCAAGACCCCCGATAACCACTGTAGCCAGTGGCTTCTGCACTTCGGCGCCCGTACCCGTTGCAATCGCCATCGGGACGAAGCCCAGGGAGGCAACCAGCGCGGTCATAAGAACCGGTCTGACGCGCTCCATTGCACCCAGTTCGACCGCCTCATCTGGCGGAAGCCCCTCGTGCAGGCGTTTCTTGATCGCGGAGATCAGAACCAGGCCGTTGAGCACCGCGACACCAGATACCGCGATGAAGCCCACAGCGGCTGAGATCGAGAAGGGGATTCCTCTCAACGCCAATGCGAAGAATCCACCGGCCAGAGCAAGTGGCACTGCAGTCAGTACCGTACCTGTCAGCAAACCGTTGCCAATCGCCATGTAGAGGACGGCCGCAATGAGGATGAAGCAGAGAGGCACAATGATCGCCAGTCGCTTCGTTGCTGCCTGCAGATTTTGGAACTGCCCGCCCCATTCGATCCAGGAACCGGTGGGCAACTGCACCTGCTGGCCAATAGCCGCCTTGGCGTCGTCAACGAAGCTACCCAGGTCACGCCCGACCACATTCGCTTCCACATAGATTCGACGTTTGCCATTGTCGCGGCTGACTTCGTTCAGACCCTGCGTGAAGCGGAAGCTGACCAATTCACGAAGCGGAACAGACTGACGGCCTTCCTGACTGCCTGGCGGCAGCATGACCGGAACGGCTCCCAGTACATCGAGATCGCTGCGGTCCACACGGGGCAGACGAACCACTACGTCGAAGCGCCGATCACCTTCGAAGATCTGGCCCGCCATGCGACCTGCCAGCGCAGCAGACACTGTGTCGGCCACTTCCTTGACGGTCAGTCCGTAACGGGCGATCGCGGCCCGGTCGAATGCCATGTCAAAGGTCGGGAAGCCTCCCGTTTGCGCCACACGGACATCCGATGCGCCCGGAATCTTCTTGAGGACGCTCGCAATCTTGTCAGCGCTGCCGGCAAGCGCCGTCAGGTCTTCGCCATAGATCTTGACTGCAACGTCGCTACGAACGCCGCCGATCAGCTCATTGAAGCGCATCTCGATGGGCTGGGTGGCGTCATAGTTGTTACCAACAAGAAAGGCTGTCTTCTCTCGAATCCTCTCGATCACCTGCTCTTTGGTCTTCACTCCATCCGGCCATTGGTCCTTGGGCTTGAGGATCACGTAGTTGTCGGACGCGTTGGGCGGCATGGGATCTGCGGCCAGGCTTGCGGTACCGGCCTTGGAGTACACCGTCTGTACCTCCGGCAACGTCATCAGTGCCTTCTCAAGAGGAAGGTCGATGGCGACGGACTGCTCGATCGATGTGGACGGGATGCGAACGGAGGACAGGTTGAGATTCTGCTCATCCAACGTGGGCATGAACTCCCGACCCACAAAGCCAAAGGCCACAACGCCGGCCACCAGGACGCCAAGACCACCGGCCAGGTAGGGCATGGGTTGGCGGATTGCGCTGCGAAGCATCGGCTGATAGCGGCTCTTGGTGGCAGCGACTACCCGTACTTCTTTCTCGGAAATGTGGCCCTTGAGCATGACCGCCACCATCGCCGGAACGAAAGTGAGGGAGAGCACGAATGCAGAGGCCAGCGCCAGCATCAGGGTAATTACCATCGGGGAGAACATCTTTCCCTCGACGCCCTGGAAGGTCAGGCATGGCACGAAGACCAGGAAGATGACCGCCTGCCCATACACGGTCGGGCGGACCATCTCCTTGGACGAGGCGATCGTTTCATGCAGCCGCTCCGATAGATTGAGTGGGCGCCCAAGTGCATGCTGTCGCTCTGCCAAACGGCGCAGCGCGTTCTCGACGATGATGACCGCGCCGTCGATGATCAGGCCAAAGTCGAGCGCACCCAGACTCATCAGGTTGCCAGAGATCCCGAGCTTGTTCATGCCGATCGCGGTGATCAGCAGGGACAACGGAATCACCAATGCAGCAATGACAGCAGCTCGCCAGTTTCCGAGCAATGCAAATAGGATGACCACGACTAGAAGAGCGCCTTCGGCCAGGTTCTTGGCGACGGTCTTGATCGTTGCGACAACCAGCTGGGATCGGTCCAGCGTGGGAACAATCCTCACGCCCGGCGGCATGGTCTTGCCGATCTCCTGCAGCTTGTCACCCACTGCGGCCGCCACAGTTCGGCTGTTGGCGCCAACCAGCATGAGTGCGCTGCCAACGACGGTCTCGTAGCCATTGCGGCTGGCGGCACCGCGGCGGAGCTCACCGTCAACGACCACACGTGCGACGTCTCCCACTGTTACGGGAACTCCGTTGCGATTGCCCACAACGGCACGGGCAATCTCGTCCACGGAGCGGATGCGGGCGTCTGCGCGCACCAGATAGGACTCGCCCGACCTCTGGATGTAGTCTGCTCCGACCGACAGGTTGGCATCCTGCAACGCGTCGGCTAGGTCGGTATAGGAGAACCCGTACTCTGCGAGCTTGCTCGCATTGGGCTCAACGACATACTCCTTGACGTAGCCGCCGAGGCTGTCGACGTCTGCTACGCCCGGCGTCGTGCGCAGCTGAGGCCGCACAATCCAGTCCTGGACTGTGCGCAAGTAGGCCAGACGTGCCATGTTGTCCGTCAGCCGTTCCCCCTGATCAGTCAGGAACGAACCGTCGCTTTGCCAGCCAGGCTTACCATCATTTCGCGGGGCATCTTTGCCATCTGGGTGGGTGAATTCAACGCTGTAGTGGAATACTTCGCCCAACCCGGTCGAAACCGGGCCCATCAGCGGTTCGGCACCCTCCGGCAACTGGGGCCGAGCCTGAGTCAGTCGCTCGGTGACCTGTTGGCGCATGAAGTAGAGGTCTGCGCTCTCATCGAAGATCACCGTGACCTGGCTGAAGCCGTTGCGCGAGAACGACCGGGTGTTCGCGACGCCCCGAAGTCCTGCCATCGCGGTCTCGATCGGGTAGGTAACGCGCTTCTCGACCTCCACTGGACTCAGCGTCGGGATGACGGTGTTGATCTGGACCTGCTTGTTCGTGATATCCGGAGTCACGTCGATCGGTAGCAGGTTCAGTTGCCACCCGCCGATCACCGCAATCACCAGTGTGATGAACAGAACCAGCCAGCGGTGCCGTACGGCACCCGTAAGTACTTGCTCGATCATTACTCGTCTCCGCCCGACTTTTTCATCTCGGCCTTCACCAGAAACGCATTACGGGTAGCAACCGGGGTTCCCGCAGTGACGCCAGAAAGGATCTGCGCCATACCACCGCTACGGAGGCCAATGAAGACCGGCTGTGCAGTGAACCCCTTACTGGTTCTGACGAAGAGGACGTCTTTTCCGTCGATGTTCTGGACCGCCTCTTCCGAGACAGACAGCCCCTCACCCGATCCGGAAGCGGTGACCAGCCGGACCTGCACACCGTCACCCACAACCAATCCGTTCGCCTCTGCGCTCGGGGTGATTACGACTGTGGCAGCCCTTGTCAGCCCACCTACGGCGGCAGCAACTGAACGGACCTTGCCTGAGGTGACGCTTCCGTCGGAGCGGGTAATGGACGCGCTGTCGCCGGCCTTGATCCGACCGGTGTCACCCGCACGAACGGAGGCCTGAATCTCCACGCCATTGGAACCTGTGACCCTATAGAGGGAGGCCTGCGGCTCGACGAAAGCGCCCAGAGTCACTTGCGAGCTGCTGATGGTTCCATCGATAGGGCTGATGACGTTGACGCTACCTCCTCCATCCACATTGGCGGTGCGTGCCACCAGGGCAGCGCGTTGTGCTTCTGCTTGCGCTGTGAGATAAGCGGCGCGACTCGCCTCGGCCTCTTGTCGTGCCAACACGCCCTGTGCGAGCAACGACTCATCGCGCTTGACGTTCTTTTCGGCGAGGGAGAGGCTGGCGCTGGCCACACGAAGGTCAGCCGCAATACGGGCCCCATCAGGGCTGGCTACGCGTGCCAGCACTTCGCCCTTCTTCACCTTGTCGCCCACCTGCCGGATGACATCGGTGACGTTACCGGCCGCACGTGCCACCACGACGGCCTCACCACCGGGGATTGCCACGACCGAACCCGATGCGGTGATGTTCGCCGCTACCTGAGCGGAAGTGACGGGCTCCACCGAGATCCCCGCAGCGGCAACATACTCCTTGGGAATCGCGACTTCCTGAGCCGCCTCCGCCGGCGCACTGGCGCTGGCTTCGTCTTTCGCGGGGTCGACCACCGTCTCTGAAGGGGCGGATAAGCGTGCAATGCCAAATCCTGCGCCAAGCGCCAAGGTAGCCACGCCGATCATCGTCAGGGTGTTAACAGCCGGAATACTTCTCTTCATCTACATGTCTCCAAAGGCAATCTGACCGCTGGCCACGGCGAGCGATGCGTAGGCGGCAACGCGTGCGAGTCGTGCATCCACCACGCTCAGCCTCGCGTCCGTCAGCGTGCGACGGCTAAGCAGCAGCTCAACCAGTGGGGTTCTACCGGCCTCGTATCCCAAGCGCGCCATTCGGTAGGCTTCCGTGGCTGCTTCCTCTCCCTTGGAGGCAGCGATCAGTCCTCGCTTGGCGGCGTCAACACGCGCAAGCGCAGTCGCACGGTCCGCCTGGCTCTGGAGGCGTGCGGCATCCAATCGAGCACGGGCGGCGTCGCTCCGTGCTCGAGCCGCGCTGATCCCGCCACTGTTCCGGTCAAACAATGGGATGCTCAGAGACACGCCGACGACCAATGCGTCCCCACCGGCGGCGAAGTTGCGACGGCCTGCGGTGAGGTTCAGGTCCGGTGCCCGCTTGAAGCGTTCAGTGCGCAGAACCGCATCGCTCGCGTCGACGTCTGCCTTCGCAGACAGGACAGATGCCGAATCGACGTTCGCAATTGCGGGCGCAACCCACTCGCGCACCAGGAGTGACTCGGACGTGCCTGAGTAGGGTTCCGCTCTTCCCGCCAGTACTGACAGTTGCTCGAGAGCTGCAGCCGCCTCTGCCTCTCTTGAGGCGGCAATCGCTTCTGCTGAGCTCAAGCCTGCCTGGGCTTGTGCTACGCGCAGGCTGGCCTCCTTTCCTGCGTCAACCAGCGCCTGAGCTGCCTTCAGGTCGCCTCTGGCGCGATCAACATCTTCGGCAGCAATGTCGCGCCGTATCAGCCCAGCTTCGGAAGACGCGTAGGCAACAGCCAAGGCTGCGGCGAATTCGACTTGCGCCTGGTGCTGGCGAGCTTCGGCCGCCTGCAGCCCTTTCTCTCCCGCCTGGATTCGAGCCCCACGTTGGCCAAAGATCTCGAGTGGCTGGCTGATGGTGTAGGTCGTCTGCCGCTGGCTCGCGCCATTGCTGGGGGGAGCGTTGAGATTCTCTGCGAGGGCATCAATGGTGGGGTTACGTAGCGCTCGCGCTTGGCGGGCTTCGCCCGCAGCGGCAGCTGTGTCGAACCCCTTTTCCTGAAGGAAGGGGGATTGGGCCCTGCTCTGCTCGAGCAACGCGCTGAAGTTCGGGGCGTCCGAGGCATAGGCCGCAGAGATACTGGTCAGGGCCAGCATCACCGTCAGGGCAAGCAATGATGGTTTCATGAGGATCCGGTGCAGTGGGGCCGCAATCTCGGCCGTCTTTCTGCACTACGCGGCCTGCGCGGCCTTCCCCTCGAATCCGGCGAAAATTTATTTCCCGCGGCTCAGTGCATCTGTCAGTTTGGCCCGCGCTCTCAGGACGCGACCCTCTATCGTTTTGAGACTGATACCCAGGGCGGAAGCTGCTTCAACCTGGGAAAGGCCGACGAAGGCAGTCAGAACCAGAGCTTCACGCAGGCTCGGGTCGATCGTGTTGAGAACCCTTCTTACTTCTGCGAGCTCAAGCTGAGAACCGGCAACCTGCTCTGGCCCGGCCTGCTCGGAATGCAGGGCGCGTCCTTCCTCATCATCCAAAGGCTTGGCCCGAAACAGGAAGTGGCGGACGCGTCGAAACCGTTGCGTATCACGAACCTTGTTGATTCCAATACGCATCAGCCAAGGAAGTACCGAGCGCGTCGGATCGTACTCTGACAGGCCTCGCCAAGCGGCAACGAATGTCTCCTGCACGACATCATCGACGTCGGTTTCGGGCAGACCCATGCCTCGAACCATCTGCTTGATTGCTGGCGAGTGACGGCGGACCAGGCGAGCGAAGGCCTCAGCATCACCCGCCGCAGCTTCAACTGCCCAGTTGTTGTCGTCCTCGATGGTCACAACGTTTGTGGGGCTCAGGGAGAGTCGGTGCGAAGTGCTTCAAGGAGTGCCTTGTCGTAGGCCGGCCGGTGCTCGGGTTTCAAGCCCTCGCGCATCTCGAACACATGCTCGAGCGTGATGCGCTGGAGATCGCCCGCAGCCCGCTCCACCTCACGACTTGCACGTTCCACCTGGGGGTTCCATTTGGGGTCAGCCGCGATGGCGTCCGCCAGCTGGCGGTTGGCAATCCGCAGGCGCGCTTCGATCTCACCTCGCCTTGTTGCGAACAGCTGTTCCTTGGCCTGGAGGATCTGCTTCTCCGAGTCGTCCAGAGGCACCACGGCGTGAAGGCGTTCATGGAGATCGCTGTGCCCAGGATTGAGCGAGTGCCAGATCCAGCCGATAGCCAGCGCGCACACTACGCCAATGATGGCGCCAGCGATTGTTGCCAGCGGCAGCCTCATGAGGGGTCCGATTGCCATCAGCGTTCCACCAGTAGAGCGTATGGGGACATGGAAGCTGGGGCCGCGACCCATGTCGGGCGCGAGGGTGCCTGGGTGACAAAGAAGGCGGAGCCTACTCCTCCGCAGGTAAGCACCGCCGCGAGCGCCGCGCATGCGAGTGCCCGGCGGAACTCTCGCTTACCGGCCCATTGCGAAGGGGAAGCTTCCTGGGACAGGCGTCGGACCAGGCTATCGGTGGCCCGATCATGGCCGTCTGGCCTTGTAGCTGCCGAGGCTCTGGACAGCCAATCGTCTAGATCATTCATGTGGAGATCTCCTCATCCTTCCCTACTTATACGCCTGCCGTGGGGAGATCCCCTCAAACCTCTGATTGCTGACCTCCCCGCGGGTTCTCAGATTCACCGATGAGCACCGGGGCGAAGCTGATCCGGCACTGGGAGGTTCACAGGTCTGGACGTGATTAGTGCCGTGTCAAGAGTTCAGAACGGATGCTTCAGCGCACACGGTTCTAGAGCATCCGAGAAGCCCAGTGAAGAAGGAAGCGCTCTTGCTCCGCCGTTTCCACGGCTCCGGGACGAGCACTCCGAACTCTGGCCATAGCTTCTTCAGCGCTTAGGCATGATCTGCTCTCGAGCAGTAGCATCGAAGCCACGGTGCCCGCTCTGCCAAGCCCTCCTTTGCAATGAACGACTACTTTGTCACCGCGGAGCAAATCGTCAGTGAGGACGGGGCCTAGTCGTGTCCACTCGTCCAAGAACTGAGGATCCGGCGCTTCTCCATCACGAATCGGAAGACCATGCCAGTGCAGGCCATGAGCGCGCGCGCGTTCGGGTAGCGACCCTATCCCGAGATCGTCGAACTCCCACGGTTCAATCAAGGAAAGCAGATGGCGACATCCCCAAGCTGAGACGGACGCTAGATCGAGCTCGAGATCTCTACACCACGAGCCCGTCATTGCAACTTTCTGATGCTTACCGGGGGCAAAGGTAACGCCTATGGTTCCTCCGTTGGCACCGACGGAAAGTCCCGCAATCTGCAACGGATGAGACAAGCTAGTTCTGTGCACAGAATCCTCGAGTATTGGGGGCTGGCGGTGTCTCACTGCGGCGTCCGAAGATTGCATCCACGGCACACTCCATCCACTAAGGCCGCGCCTTGGGCTTTGTGCTGCCTGGATTGAGGCGCTCCTCAAGACGCTGGATCACCAGCTGCAGCCCCTCGTCTCCATCAGAATATGGTGCAGCGAAGAGAGGGGCTTCAATCCAGAGGAAGTGTTGGCCGGGATGCACGTAGGCCCCGTGATCATCCAGCAACAGTGCCTCGCCAAGTTCTGCCGAAACGAATCGAAGGTCCTTCGTCGGACCGTCCCATTCGATGTATGGGAGATGTTGAGACCATTCGGGAGCGCGTCCCTCCAGCACCAAGAGGGATGTAATCTCTGCAACAACCTTTTGGGGTACAGAGGTGAACATGACGATCCGATTGAAGGTGCTGCTGGCATAGTTTAGGAACTCCATCAGGCCGGGTCGGGGTATTTGACTGACGGCATTGGAGATAAGTGTTCCCTCAAGGTCCAGTGCAAGAATGATTGGACGCATCTATCAAGTCTCGTGATTCTTGGTTCAGCTGAGCCAGGGAAGTGGGTAATCGAGGGCCTCTGTTTTGACTAGATTTCGCCCAAGGATGGAGCTGCAAGCCAGTAGTCATCGCCTATCTTCAGTATGCTTTCCAGCGCTACATCGATCATCAGTGGTCGTCGCCAACCTGTGTCAGGAAGGAAGCAATAGTCGGTTCTTCGAAGTTCACCCGCGGCCGCCTTTACTACCAGCCAGCGCGTCCTCCTTCGCATCTCTCGGGAAAGCACTTCTAGTGCGGCGTCCTCGTTGCCACCGCTACTAAGGAACTGGCTCGCTGCTCCCCTTACAGATGACCAGAGCACGTATCGTTTCCGCCCCAGGCTCAGACGAGTCCACTCCTCATCCTGACTTCTCAGGATTTCATCTACGCGGTGCACTCCGATACGGTGACGGCGCAGCAATGATGTGAGATAGGCGCTTGCCTCTCGATCCGCTAGCTGGCGCCAGATCCAAAGTCTTGCGTGTTTATCAAGCGTCGGGCGCCAAGCATCAAGCATCCCCTTGAGCGCTGCATCAAGGTCATCAGGAAGAATCAGGTCATCGACGTAGGACCAACTGACCGGTTCGTAGAGAGAGCGCTTAACGGCTCCGTTGCCTGAACTGGAACCGGTCACAACACCTGCGCTTTTTAGGAATTGCAGGAGTTGCTGGGCGACAGCAGGGTCTGAGGAAACGGGCGCGCTAACGGAAGTGGAGCGTTCAAGCGCACACCAGGCGCAGGTGTAGAAAGGACCAAGCGATACGACAAGTGAGTCGAGCTCGGGCCACGAAGGAAGGAGGGTCTGTTGGCTACGGCCATAGATCACTCGATCCCCGGCAAATTAACCAGTCCGGATGCTACCAAGGCGGCACGATGTCGTCTACATGATTTTCATGTATGCCGTGCCCCGGTCATAGATTTCCATCCGCTCCTTGAGGCGGACCGGATGGCTACGAAGACGATCTATCAGAACCCGTACCTCCGTTTGGTCGGAAAGCTTCGGGAGCATCGGGAGATCTTGGGCATCAGTCAGACTCAGCTTGCTGCCCATCTGGGGTGGCCCCAACAGCGCATTTCTTCAATAGAGTCTGGATCACGTCGTCTAGACGTTCTCGAATTCTGCCAAATGGCATCTGCGCTGGGTGTCTCTCCAGCTGAGGTGTCTGATCTGATCTGCAAGGCTCTAAAGGCAGTGCGAGTCTCGAGGATCAATTGACAAGGCTCACATAAGTCGAAAGTCTTATTTCAAGCATAAGTAATTGATTTATATGCTTTAAATAAGTTTTCCGTTGTTATTTAGTCCTTCAGCAGCAAGTAAGCCAGGTAGTGCCGGCCGCTGGCCGGCAACCTCATGGCGCCTTGAAATGCCCACCGGAGGCGGCATCACGCCGCCCCCGGTGCCGTGACTCAGTACTCGATCCAGGCATCACGCCAGGCAGAGCCGGTGCCCGGACGGTAGGCCTCGGCATTGACGTTGCACCAGGCGCCTTCCGGGAACGGGCGGCAGGCGTACAGCTTGCCGTCGGTGCCCTTCACAACGGTCTCGCCCGGCTTGTAGGAGCCGATACCGGCCGGGTACACGAAGTCGAAATCGCCCGGCGGCGGGTCGACCGGATCCGGATCCGGCACCCGGGTATCGAGCTGGAACAGATGGCCTGGCGTCAGGTACACGCGGTTCTCGGTAGCCGATGCCACCGGCGTGATCACGCCATTCTTCAACACACCCACGCGGGCATGCTGGGCGCTGGCGTTGACCTTGCGGGCCAGGGCCAGCGGCCACTGCGTCGCGCCGGTCTGGCCGGCAGCCAGGGTGATTTCCGGGCGTTCGAGGTCGTTGCCGTTGCCATTGAACACACGCAGGGTCAGGGTGGTGCCCACTTCCAGCGCGCCACGAGCGGTGACCGGGCCGGCGTCCTGCCACTGCGGGGGTGGGGTCACGCCGCCACCGTCTTCAAAGCGCACATCCATGCAGGTGTAGAACGCTTCGGTCGAATCGGAGCGCTGCCAGGTGTTGTAGATCACGTGCTGGCCGCTGCGCTTGGGCAGCGGGCAGTCCAGCTTGTAGACGTCGCCGGAAAGCGGCACGTTGCCCAGCGTGCAGAACTCCTGCAGGTCGGCCCAGCGCAGCGGGCTGCCCGGTTGCCAGCCTTCGCGGGTGACGTAGAACTTCCAGTCGCGGGTGGCGTGGGGTGCCGGCGCCTTGAATTCGAAGGTGTAGCGACCGCGTGCGTCGGCGCGGACCGGCGAGGTCTGCCAGTCACTGCGGTTCAGATCCAGCCCGCGGTACTTGCTGTTGCCACCGCTGCACAGCTCGCCATCCGGCACGACGGCCTGGTGGTTGCCATTGGCGCCGGCCTGGTTGATGCCTGCCCAGTCATAGAAGGGTTGCGCGCCACCGATGGCCTTGGCTGCCGCACAGGCCGGGTTGGTCGGGTTTTCAGGGTTGCCCTGGTAACAGGAATAGACACGGCTGGAGGGTTTGGACATGGTGCCGTGGGCGAACGCGCTGCCTGAAGCGGCTACGCCGGCGATCACGGACAGCGCGAGGACGGCCCGGTGGGACAGATGCATGGAGATCTCCTGTGGGTGGTGGAACCCGGTGAAGTCTCGGTATGCCGACTGCCTGTATCCATCGGATTAATTTCAAAAATGCGGTGTGTGATCTGGAGTGGGAACGGCTTCACGGCTGGAAGCCAGCGCGTCGCACGTTTTGCAGGGAACGGTGCGCTGCCACCGTTCCCTGCATCCGATCTCAGTATGCGATCCAGGCATCGCGCCAGGCCGCGCCCACGCCCGGCCGGTACGCCTCGGCATTGACGTTGCACCAGGCGCCTTCCGGGAACGGGCGGCAGGCATACAGCTTGCCGTCGCTGCCCTTCACTACGGTCTGGCCGGGCACGTAGCTGCCGATGCCGGCGGGGTACACATGATCGAAATCGCCGCCCGGCGAGGGCGTGCCCGGGTCCGGTAGCTGGGTGTCGAGCTGGAAGCGGTTGCCGTTCTTCAGATACACCCGGTTGCCGGTGGCCGACGCGGCGGGTGTGATCACACCGTTGCTGAGCACGCCCACGCGCGCATGCTGCGCGCTGGCATTGACCTTGCGCGCCAGCGCCAATGGCCATTGCGCGGGCGCGGTCTGGCCACTGGCCAGCGTCGCCTCCACGCGCTCCACATCGTTGCCGTTGGCGTTGAACACCCGCAGGGCCAGGGTGGTGCCGACCGGCAGTTCGCCACGTGCGGTCACCGGGCCGGCATCCTGCCATTGCGGCACCGGCGTGGTGCCGCCGCCGTTGCCTTCAAAGCGCACGTCCATGCAGGTGTAGAACGCTTCGGTCGAATCCGAGCGCTGCCAGGTGTTGTAGATCACGTGCTGGCCGCTGCGCTGCGGCAGCGTGCACTGCAGCTTGTAGGTGCCATCGGCCGACAGCGGCGTGTTGCCCAGCGTGCAGAACTCCTGCAGGTCGGCCCAGCGCAGCGGGCTGCCCGGCTGCCAGCCGTCGCGGGTGACGAAGAAGCGCCAGTCACGCGTGGCGTGCGGCGCGGTCGCCTTGAAGACGAAGGTGAATCTGCCGTTGGCATCGGGCTGGATCGGCGTGGTCTGCCAGTCGCTGCGGTCCAGATCCAGGCCGCGGAAGGTCGGGTTGTTGCCGCTGCACAGCTTGCCGTCGGGAACCACGACCTGGTGGTTGCCGTTGGCACTGGCCTGGTTGATGCCGTTCCAGTCGTAGAACGCCTGCGAACCGCCCACTGCCTTTGCGGCGGCGCAGGCCGGGTTGGTCGGGTTCTCCGGGTTGCCCTGGAAACAGGCATAGACGCGGCTGACCGGCGTGGTCATGGTGCCATGGGCGAACGCGGTGCCGGCCAGGGCCAGGCCTGCGGCAGCGAATGAGGTGGTCAGCAACAGCGGTGTGGATCGGAATGACATGGCGCATCCTTGTGGTCGTCGAAAGGGAGCGGTGACCGCAGGAACTGCGCTGCGCGGCGGACTTCCGGCGCCACCCCGGCGAGTATCGAGTCGCCCTGCAGGGTGTGGAACCCTGGGCGTTCGGATCCGTGACTGCGCATGTGAAGCCCTTCCCGCAGGCTTCACGTGGGGCTGAACGGATGCGCTGGGCGTCACGCGATCGGCGTGGCGCCGATCACGTCGTGGAGGCCACGCTACGCGGCCTGTGCATCGACCCTGTCCGCCTGGCACGAGAAGCAGCCATGCGCGGCGTTGTGCAACTGCACGAACGCCACCGCCGCGTCGGCGAACAGCGCATCCAGCTGCGCGGCGACGTCGGTGCCCGCACAGACCTGGGCACCGAGCATCAGCGCAGACCGGTCGTAGGCCCGCACCGAGATCATCCGCCGCTGCACATAGGGCGGCACCACGCCGGGTGGCAGCACGCACCGGGTCACGCCGCGCTGTACGAAGATCGGGCCGGACGCGTGATAGGGCGAGTGCAGGGGCAGATGGACATGCGACAGCAGGAGCAGTTCGCTGCCACTGGGCGGGTCGCTCAGGCTGATCCGGCAGGGATGGCCGCCGCCATCACCGGCCCAGCGGCGCTGGATGCCCAGCGCGGCAAGCGCCGTGTCGTTCTTCTCGAACAGGTGCTGGAAAGGGCGGTGGTCGAGGCCACCGAGGTACCACGCGTGCATGGGCAGCTCCTTGGTTTTCCGCGGATTCTGCGTGTGCATCGGTGGCATTGCTCGCCGTTTTCCGACCTCGCATCCACGCCAGGCCAAGCAACACCGCAGGCATCGCGCGGCAAGGCGCTAAGATGCGCGCGCCTGCCCCGGCCGACGAGCGCCGCATGTCCCTGGATTTTCCCACCATCACCGTGCTTGGCTTCCTGCTCTGCATCGGCATCGCCGTGGGCTTCTCGCTTCTGCTGGTGGTGCTGCGCGGGCAACCGGTACTGCGGCAGTGGACCATCAGCCTGTGGCTGCTGACGCTGGGGGTGACCCTGCTGGCACTGCGGCCCTACCTGCCGCTGGCGCCTGCCGTGCTGGCCGGCAATGCAGCGATGGCCGGCTGTGGCCTGATGATGCTGCGCGGGGTGGCGCTGCATCTGCAGCAGCCACTGCCGCTGTGGCGGCCGCTGCTGATGGCGGCGGCATTCATGGCCTGCATTTTCGCCTTCCTGGTGCTCTGGCCGGACCTGCACATGCGCCTGCAGGTGTTCAGTGTGTTCGCACTGATCGTCGATGGCTGGATTGCCTGGCTGCTGCTGCGCCATGCGCCCGCGCAGCAACGCACCAGCTGCCGGCTGGCGGCGGTGGTGTTCCTGGCCGAAGCCACGCTGTATGCCGTGCGCCTGTTCCTACCGGTGGCGCCCGACGCCGGCGAGGACATCATGCGCACCGGCTCGCCGATGTTCGCCACCTATATTGCCGGGGTGATGCTGGAGCTGGCGCGCTGCTTCGCCATGGTGCTGCTGCTGGTCGAGCGCATGCTGGTCGACCTGCGGCACGCGGCGCGCACCGATGGCCTGACCGGCCTGCTCAACCGCAGCGCGGTACTGGCCGATGGCCAGGCGCAGTTGCAGCGCGTCCGCCAGCAGGGCCGCCCATTGGCGCTGTTGCTGGTCGATGTCGACCATTTCAAGCAGATCAACGACCGTTGGGGGCACCTGGCCGGTGACCAGGTGCTGCGCCACTTCTCTGCCGTGCTGCAGCACTGCACGCAGGGAAAGACGCACCTGCTGGGCCGCTATGGGGGCGAGGAATTCGTGCTGGTGCTGGCGGGCAGCACGTCGAGCGACGCCGTCATGCTGGCGGCGGTGATCCGCACCCGCCTGCAGCGGCACCCGGCCGTGCTGGCGACGGGGCCGGTTGCGGTCACCGCCAGCGTGGGGCTGGCCATGGACGAAGGCCAGGGCGACCTGTCCACGCTGCTGGCCGCCGCCGATGCGGCGCTGTACCAGGCCAAGGCCGCCGGGCGCGATCAGCTGGCCTGCGCACCGGCAGCGGCGATTTCGCCGTTTCCCATCGCCGCCGAGGCCGTGCCCGTGTAAGTTGGGTCACATCTTCCGCGGCAGCCCGTCGTGGTCGACAGGAACGTCCTCCAGGGGAAACGAGCACGATGCAAAGACACCACCTCGCGCTGGCCGGAATGCTGGCCAGCCTGATGCTTGCCGGTTGCAGCCAGCCGCCGTCAGCCGACACCCAGGGCGCCAGCGACGCCCCAAGCCGCCGCTTCGGCGCCATCGATTTCCAGCCCTGCACGCTGTCCACCGAAGGTGCCAGCGCCAATGTCGAAGCCCAGTGCGCGACCCTGCAGGTGCCGGAGGACCGCGCCCACCCCGGCGGCCGCCAGATCGACCTGCGCATCGCCTGGCTGGAATCGGGCAGCAGCGGAGCCGGCCAGCCTGATCCGGTGTTCTTCCTGGCCGGTGGCCCCGGGCAGGCCGCCAGCGAAGTGGCGGTCATCGTCGACAGCGCGCTGCGCCAGGTGCGCAAGCAGCGCGACGTGTTCCTGATCGACCAGCGCGGCACCGGCGGTTCCAACCCGCTCAGCTGCCTCGGCGCGGATGGCAAGGAACTGCAGATGGACGAGGACGCGGCCCCCACCGAGGCCTCGCTGCGTGATTACGCGCAGCGCTGCGCGGCCTCGCTGCAGGGGCGCGCCGATGCACGCTTCTACACCACCGCCGAGGCCATCGCCGATCTGGACGCCGTACGCCAGGCGCTGGGCGTGGACAGGTTGAACCTGGTCGGTGGTTCCTACGGCACGCGCGTCGCCCAGCGCTACGCGATCGCCTACCCGCAGCACACCCGCAGCCTGGTCATCGATGGCGTGGTGCCCAACGACCTGGTGGTCGGCGGCGAGTTCGCCCGCACGTTCGACAACGCGATCACCCTGCAGTCGGCGCAGTGCCGCAAGGATGCCGTCTGCAGCAAGCGGTTCCCGGTCGATACCCGGGAACAGCTGCGCGCCGTGGCCGAGACCCTGCGGCGTGCGCCGGTCACGGTCGATTACCGCGATCCCGGCACCAATGCGCCCCGCCAGGACGTGCTGACTCCGGACAGCGTGGTTGGCCTGGCCTTCGCATTCTCCTACGTGCCCGAATATTCTTCGCTGCTGCCGCTGGTGCTGGATGAAGCGGTGCAGGGCCGATACGCACCGCTGGCCTCGCTGGTGCGCGGCGCGACCCGCAGCATGGATTTCCAGATCAACCGTGGCATGCAGTGGTCGGTGATCTGCAGCGAGGATGCGCCGCGCTTCCAGGCCCCGGCAGAGAGCGATGACGCCCTGTTCGGTGCCGAAGCGGCACGTGCGTTCTTCGCGGCCTGCCCGGTGTGGCCGCACCAGCCGGCACCGGCCGCGCTGACCGCGCCGCTGAAGTCGGACCTGCCGGTGCTGCTGCTCTCCGGTGAACTGGATCCGGTCACCCCGCCGCGCTATGCCGAACAGGTGCTCAAGGGCCTGCCCAATGGCCGTGCGCTGGTCGCCCGCGGGCAGGGCCATGGCACGCTCAATGCCGGCTGCATGCCGCGGCTGCTTGGCCAGTTCATCGACACCACCGATGCCAAGGCGCTCGATGCCAGCTGCCTGGATACGCTGAGCTACGTGCCGGCGTTCACCTCGTTCAACGGATGGACCCCATGATCGTCGCCGACAACCTGCACAAGGCCTTCGACACCCGTACCGGCCGCATCCAGGCGGTGTCCAACGTCGGTTTCCGTGCCGCCGATGGCCAGATCACCGGCCTGCTCGGCCCCAATGGTGCCGGCAAGACCACCACCATGCGCATGCTGTACACGCTGATGACACCCGACCAGGGCAGCATCAGCGTCGACGGCATCGACGCCGCCCGCGACCCGGTGGAAGTGCGGCGCCATCTTGGCGTGCTGCCCGATGCGCGCGGCGTCTACAAGCGCCTGACCGCGCGCGAGAACATCGCCTACTTCGGCGAGCTGCACGGCCTGTCCGCGCAGCGCATCCGCGAACGCATCGAAGTGCTGTCGCATGCACTGGACATGGGTGACATCCTCGACCGCCAGACCGATGGCTTCTCGCAGGGCCAGCGCACCAAGACCGCCATCGCCCGCGCGCTGGTGCACGACCCGCGCAACGTGATCCTCGATGAACCCACCAACGGCCTGGACGTGATGACCACGCGCGCGCTGCGCCGCTTCCTGCTGGGCCTGCGCGAGGAAGGCCGCTGCGTGATCCTGTCCAGCCACATCATGCAGGAGGTGGGCGCGCTGTGCGACCACATCGTGATCATCGCCAAGGGCACGGTGATGGCCGCCGGCAGTGCCGATGAACTGCGCGCGCAGTCCGGCGAATCCAACCTGGAAGACGCGTTCGTGAAACTGATCGGCAGCGAAGAGGGCCTGCACGCATGAGCATGATGTCGACCCTGATGACGGTGATGCGCAAGGAGCTGCGTGACCTGTCGCGCGACCGCCGCACACTGGCGCTGACCCTGCTGTTCGGCCCGCTGCTGTACCCGCTGCTGATCCTGGGCATGGGCAAGCTGTCTGAAAGCCGCGTGCGCACCCAGATCGAGCAGCCGCTGCAGATTCCCACCATCGGTGCCGAGCACGCGCCGAACCTGGTCCGCTTCCTGGCCGCCCAGGGCCTGAATGCCACTGCCGCGCCGAAGGACCTGGCCGAGGCCATCCGCTCGCAGGAGATCGACGTGGCGCTGCGCATCAGCCCGGAGTTCGGCAGCAACTGGGCCGACGGCAAGCCGGCGCTGGTGGAGGTGATCCGTGACAGCACGCGGCGTGCCGCGGAGGTGCCCACTGCGCGCCTGCAGGCGGCATTGGCCACCTACAACGGCCAGGTCGGCGCGTTGCGGCTGATGGCGCGTGGCATCGACGCCCAGGTTGCACGGCCACTGGACATGGCCAGCCAGGACATGGCCAGTGCCGAAGCCAAGCGTGGCCTGATGCTGTCGGCACTGCTGCCGATCCTGTTGACCCTGACCTCGTTCCTGGGCGGTGCCTATCTGGTGATGGACACCACCGCCGGCGAGCGCGAGCGGCAGTCTCTTGAACCGCTGCTGGCCACGCCGGGGTCGCGCAGCGCCATTGTCAGCGGCAAGATCGCCGCCGCCTGCATGGTCGGCTTCGCGTCGCTGCTGCTCACCCTGATCGCGTTCAAGGTCAGTGCCCAGATCGCGCCGGGCAACATCGGCCGCCAGCTCAACATGAACATCATGGCGATGGTGCAGATGCTGCTGGTGATGCTGCCGATGCTGCTGATCGGCACCTCGCTGCTGACCTTCCTGGCCGCTGCGGCCAAGAGCATGAAGGAAGCCCAGAGCCACATGACCTGGCTGATGCTGTTGCCGATGCTGCCGGGTTACGCGCTGATCGCCTATCCGGTGAAAAGCCAGCTGTGGCAGTACGCGGTGCCGTTCCTGTCGCAGAACCAGATGTTGCTGAAGGTGATCCGCCACGAGACCATCACCCCCTCGGTGTGGGCGATCTACCTCGGCGCCAGCCTGGGCCTGGCCGCCGTGCTGTGGTTCGCCGCGGTTCGCCGCTACCACAACGAACGCCTGGCCATCTCCGGCTGACCCCAGGGCACGCGCCGGGCTACGCCCGGCGGATCTAAAGCGAGGCCCGGTCATTCCGGGCCTCGTCGTGTCCGGCTGCAGGGCGTCGGCACCGCCGTACGAAAAGTTGCAAAAGTGGGGCGATTGCGCGAACTGTCGCGTCTGCCTCTTAACGCCTCAGGTGCAGGGTCCTACCGTGGAATCACACTTTCCCACCGTGATCCAATGGACCTGGACTCACCAGACGCGGCCCCTGTCGACATGGGGCACCGCACCTTCCTCGCGCAGACGCATGGCATCGTCGATCCGACGCAGGTCGCTGCCGCACAGTTCGCCGATCTTCCCGTCGAACCGCTGAACCCACCGCTGCTGGGCAGGCGACTGCACAATCCCCCCTTGCTGGTGCCACTGCATGCACTGCCTTGGCAGACGCGGCTTGAACTGCTTGAGCGGGCCGATGCCCAGCTGCGTGATCGCGGCCGGCCGCTGTTCTGCACCCTGCTTGAGAGTGACGTACCGGACCGGGTCCGAAACCATCTGATGAACCGGATGGCCCTTCTGCGACCGCATGCCGGAAGGGTGTTGTTCCGCATCCACGACGCACGGGTGTTCCGACACCTTCGGTGGCTGCTGGGTCCTTCGCAGATGGCACAGTTGATGGGACCGATCTCGGCATGGACCTGGCATGAGCCGCTGGGCAACACGTGGCGTACTCACCCGCGGCCGGTTGCCGAGGGTCCGCCCGGCCCTTTGATCCATCCGGACCAGTGGAGTGTTCTGGCCCAGGTCGCCTGCATCAATGGTTGCCTGAGAGATCTTTCCGAAGAGAGGGGCGGCCATGCAAGCACGCTGCTGCCTGCGGTGCTGCAGGCGATCGGCGAAGCCCAGAGCATGGGGCTGCAGGATCTGGACGATCAGCAGGTGTATGCGTGCCAGCGACTGCGCGGCACCGGGGATCCGGCCGAGCAGGCGGCACTGAACCTGCGGCTCCAGCGTGTCCATCAGCAGGGGATGTCCTATCGCATGGCCTGCGAACTGGAACGCCAACACGGTCTGCAGACGGAGGCGGCATGACTGGACTCGAAAGCGATCCCGACTACTGCCCGAACTGCATCACGTCCGGATTGCCGCTGCTGCTTGCGCGCTACGCGGTGGCGCGGGCAGATGCGGAGGTCCGTGAGGCGGCGCCGGTGCTGCAAGCGCCATTCGATGGCGTTGCGGGCGAGCAGCCGTTGCCGGAAGTGTCTGCACGTTATGCACTTAGCCTCCTGCGCGGCGGCTATGTCTACAGCTACCACCAGGCGCGCGATGAGTGGAGGGCATGGCAGTTGAATGAATACGGCGACCTCAGTGCGTTCGACATCCGCGACCAGACCCCGCCGCCGCAGAACGATACACGGCCGGCGAGGTGCTCGCGCCACGGCGAAACGCTGCTGTCCAAATGCATCATCGTGCCCGATGCCGCCCAGGCAACCCTGTTGTGGCTGGCCTACAGCAGCGCACCGTGGACGCGCAGGGTGTGGGGGATGCACCAGGACCCCGCCTATCGCCAGCGGCACATGCGATGCATTGACGTTGCCGCGTGGCGGGCCGGTGGGCAGCCGCAGCCACACCTTGCCGAACTCGGGCAAGCTCCCGCGCTGGTGGCTGAACTCCATCTCGCCAAACCATCCACGACATTGACAGTCTCCCGCAATGATCGGGGAGTGCAGGGCATACCGGCGATCAACGCAGTTCCCGGTGTGCATGCGTTCGAATACAGCCTGGATCAATGGGCAAACTACTCCACCGCGCAGGTCGACCAGTTGATCGCGCAGGCAGGCATTGCTGCTGGCCACCCGCAGGTATCGCCGCCTGCGCTGGTGGCGCTGGACGATCCGATCGGCATCATTTCCGATCTCAACCAGCTCGCCATCGAACGCATTCTTGAATGGGAGGCCGAGCCTGAGCGGCGGGAGAGGGTCCAGTCTGCCTCGTCCATCTCGCTGATGGAGGGCGCCGTGCGACAGGGGGCCTTCGAAGAAGTCGGGTACCGCCGCAGGGAAGCGGCCCTGTTCGGTCGTGGCGTGGTCAGCATACTGGGCGGAAAGACCAACGCGGAGCAGCTGGCCAGGCCACTGCAAGCGTGGAATCACGACATATTTGCTGTCGAGGATGAGGAGGCGGTGCTGGCCCAGGCAGAGAAGTCCTGGCGCAAGTACAGCCGTCACCTGCGCAAGGCCGATGCGCATACCCACTGGTTGAAGAAGATCTACGCGCCTGCGCAGGAGCGGTTCTATGAGCACACCGTGGCCGATCTTGATCGGGCAATGATCGCATGGTGGCAGGCGCCTGCCTTCAAGCAGCACATGCAGAGCAACTTCGACAGCAAGGACAGCACCAGCGGGGTGCTCTACCAGGAAGTCGTGACCAACCTGCTGCGTGACTCAGCCTCGCGCGGCCTCATCATGGGCTATCTGCTCGAGCAGCTGCAGCTGGAAGATCTGCAGGACCCCGGAGCCATCCTCCTGCGAGCACAGATGTGGAACCAGGATGCGTTGCTGAAGACCTGGAAGCAGACCATGGAGAAGGCCAGTGTCGCGCCGGGCACGCGGGACTGGCTGACAGCGGCCAACGGCCTGTCCAACGCGCTCAAGGCACTGCTGGATGCAGAATCCGCCGGAAAGCTGAGTGCGATGTTCCAGGGGACGGCACGGCTGGTGGAGCAGCTTTCAGGGCCACTGACGCGAATGATCGGAGCCGGCGTCAGGAAGGCGTTCGAGGGCAGCGCCATGCTGTTGCCCACCCGGATGCAAGTGGGGATGCTGACCGCACTCGCCCAGTCGGCATCGCCGGATGCCGAGCTGGTGGACCTGAGCGGATACACGACGCCCAAGCGCGCGCGCAATGCTCTGGCGATGGCCGTCAGCGAACGCGCAGGCTTGAACGCGGCCAGCCAAGCACGCGCGGTGGCAGCGCACGCCGTTGCTGCGGCTGATGCCGATATGGACGGAAAGCGTTTCAGGATCGGACTCGTTGCCCTGGTGGACAGCGACCAGTTGCGGTTGTTCAAGGCGCTGAACGCGAAAGCGGTGATCACCGGAACGTCGCGCCATGCAGAGCTGTCACGAACGCTGACCACCGTCGATATGTATGACGCGATACGGGGCAGCTTCGCCAAAGTCGGTAAACCCCTCGTTCGCCTATGGCACGGCCAGCCTGGTATTTGCCTCCGCCAGTCTGTTCGAACTGAGTCGGCAGTACAGCAAGGCACTGCCGCGTGACCGCCCGCTGCTGGGCGCCAACTTTGCCGCTGGGGTGGGTGCGCTGGTGGGAGACTCGGCGATGCTGTTGGGTGAGATCGGATCGAAGTTGCCCTGGTTCTCGCAGAAGCTGGCGGAGCCGTTGGGGCGATGGGCGGCCTATGCTCAGACTCGTGCAGCAGCCGTCTACGCGTCGGGGCGGTGGTTGAGTGGGATTGCTGGCATGGTGTTGGGCGGATTGACGATCTATGAAGGGGCGCGTGAGTCCAAGCTCAATAAAGCATACGGTTTTGGGCTCGGTCTCAGCGGTACATTGTCAGTAGTGTCCTCCTTGCTGGTTCTGTTCGGCATGGCTATACCGTTAGCGATCATTCTGATGATCATCGCGGCTGCCATAACTGTGGTTGTCGCGTGGTTCAAGCCGGACGACACCGAACGCTGGATGGATCGGGCGCTTCACTTCGGAAAGAATGCCGCTGGGGAGTTCCAAGGGGTAGATGAGCAGATGCATGAATTGAAAAGAATCAGGTTGTAACCAGATGCTTACTGGGTGGGTTGCGAAATTTCCGAAAGATCGTGGGCTGGATCATGTCGAGAGGCGTGCTGCGCTCAAGAATGATGATTTTGGAAAGTCAGTTCCTGATGACGCCTTCGGCCTGATTCGCTTCAATTCGACGTACATTGAATTTGTTGATAGGACTTTTAAGGTTAAGGGTATGGCGCACTGCATTGCTGCGCTCGTTGGATGCACTATCGGCATATGGATGTTCCTTGCATTTGCACAGTCTGCTTCGGAGACCGAAGAGGGTGTCATCGGCAGCGGCGGTTATCTCGCCATCGTGGCGGTAATGTCACTTGGCATCATCCTTCCTACGTGGCTTATATATCTGAGACATGACCTCTTCCAGTACACCCACTACCCGGTCCGCTTCAATCGCATCACCCGCAAGATCTACTTCTTCAGGCACAACGGCCCTGGAGGCGTGACGGTCGTGCCCTGGGGTTCGCCTTACGCTTTCTTCCACATCGGCCGGGGCGCACAGAACCGTGAGCTGCGTGATCTCAGGTGTCACCTTCTTGACCGCAATCAGCAGATACAGCAGACCTTCACCGTCGGACACTTCTGGCATCACGACGATCACATTCTCGAGGAATGGGCGCTGATCTGCCGCTATATGCAGGACGGCCCGGAAAACTGTTACGACGACCCACGTGACAGGGTTATCACGCTCTCGTCGGACCCAACGATCCGCAACTGCTGGCTGATGGTCATCCTGATGATGGGCACGGCACTGATGCCGCTGCGTACCAACCTGATGTTCCCGGTCTATGGCGCACTCACGCTCTGCCGGTGGCTGACTTTCAAGACCTGCCACAAGCCGGTCTTCCCACCTGAGATCGAGGCGGAATGCCAGATTGATCCTGAGGATCCCTATCGACTTCCAGAGCCAAGGTTCATGGCTGAATTCGCCAGCGATCCGGACATCTATGCGCGGGCGTTGGAGCGTCACAAGGAACGGATGATGTGGCGTCCAGAGGAGTAGCATCTCTGGTGTGGCCGGCCCTTTTCCGGTCCACCATGCCAAGTCTCACCCCGCACCATAGCGTGCCGGTGTCACGCCCATCTCACGCTTGAACACGGCGATGAATGCACTGGGTGTTTCATAGCCCATCGACAGCGCGACTTCGATGACCGTTTCGCCTGACAGCAGGCGCGGTAATGCCAACAGTACGCGCAACCGCTGCCGCCAGTGGCTGAGCGGCATGCCCGTTTCGGCCAACCAATGGCGAGCCAGGCTGCGGCCAGACAGGCCGCTGGCAGCGGCCCAATCCTGCACGCTGCGCGGATCATGTGGCGCGCGGGCCAGCGCGGTGGCGATCCGTCGCAGGCGGCGATCGCGTGGCTGCGGCAGTGCCAGCGGCAACGGAAGACCAGCTGCGATCTCATCGCCAATTACTCCGGCCAGCCTCAGCTGCGCATCCCCCAATGCGCCGTGCCTCCACTGCAGAGCGCGTGGCACCGCCGCCTGCAGCAGCATGCTGGGCTGGAACACGCGCGGTACAGTGGGCAATGGCGCGCAGGCCGAAGTACTGAAGTAAAGGCTCCAGCCGTCGAAGTCACCGAGGCTGGCCAATGCATGCGGCAGGCGAGGCGGGACCCACGCGACGTGTCCCGCCGGAAGCAGCCAGTGCTGGTCGCCGGCTTCGATGCTCATAAGGCCGCGGCGCGCACCCAGCAGCTGCCCGCGTGCGTGCTGGTGACGCGGCGTGCGTCGCGTCCCTGGCATGGTCAGCTGTACGCCCAGCAGCCACGGCCCTGTGGCCGCATCGGCCAGTGCGGGATCGATCAAAGGCACTTGGGTTGGCTGATCTGCCATATAGGTTGGCAGTTATACGGCAGAACGGTCGAACTGCAAGCCTGAGACTGGCGGCCCATCCCAAGGAGCCCATTCCCATGAAACCGCAGGACATCCTCCCCGATAACCAGGACGACATGCACGTGAACGGCCTGACCGTGCGCAAGGGCAGCGTCGGCGCTTTCCTCGCCAGCGTGCGCGACTGGCAGGATCCTGCGGGCAGTGCTGCCACCCGTGCCGCGGCAGAGGTCGATCTTCGCGATCTGCTGCCGGCATTGCACGCGCTAGGCCTTTTCAGAGTAATGACGGCGCGCGATCCGGTCCTGCAACGGCTGATCGACGCGGCAGCCTGAAAAACACAAGGCCCGGGCATGCCGGGCCTTGATCCAGACCGCCGGGCGTGGCCCGGCGTTGCCGCGGCATCAGCCGCCCGGCGCGAACACCAGCGTACGGCGGGTGGTAACCGGGGCGCTGACCGGCTCGAAGCGCCAGCGCTTCACTGCGTTGAGGGCTTCGCGGTCGAATACGCGGCCGGGCGTTGCGCGCAGCACGCGTGCGTTCACCACCGAGCCGTCGGTGCCGACGGTGATCTCCACCAGCACTTCGCCCGAGGTGCCCGAGCGCAGGGCCTCGCCCGGATAACGCGGCGCCGGCGTGCTGACCGGGCGCAGGGTCGGTGCAGCCGGGGCCGCAGCCTGGCGTGCGGCGCTGGCCTGCTGCGCGGCGGCCTGCTGCTGCTTCTGCTCGGCTTCACGACGGGCGGCGGCCTGGCGCTCGGCCTCCTGCCGTTCGTTGTCGCGGCGTGCGGCATCCTGCTGCGCGGCAATCTGCTTGGCGGCATCGGCTTCCTTGGCGCGTTGCTCGGTCAGACGCTGCTGCTCGGTCTGCTGCTTGCTGCGGTCCTCGGCGTCCTTCTTCGCCTTTTCGGCTTCCGCTTCGGTGCGCTTGGCGGCGTTCTGCACGCCCTTGGCCAGGCCTTCCTTCAGGCGCGGCAGGGCCGGCGCGGACGCATCCACTTTCTCGATCAATGCCACCAGGCGCTGCGCCTCGGTGTAATCCTCGCGCGCCAGATGCTGCTCGGCGGCGATCAGGGTGTAGGGCAGCAGGTCGGTCAGCGCACTCTTCACCGAGGCGTCGTCTGGCGTCTTGTCACGCAGGGCGAGGTAGTACTCGATGGCGTTGTCACCGGCCGGCGCGTACATGCGGTTCTCGCGCAGCGCCTGGCTGGCCGATTCGCGCAGCTGTTCGGTACCCATCGACTGCACCTTGGCAGCGACCACCGGAGCGGCCGGTGCAGCAGCGGCCGGTGCCTTGTCCGGCGCGGAAGCCGGAGCTTCCTCCTTGCCCGAGCAGGCGGCCAGCGCAAGTGCCAGGGCAACCGGCAGCCACCGGCGCGCGGCGGTGATCATTGAGACGTGCGACATCCTGCTCCCCTCTAGAAGACGACGTGACGTAAATCATTGATATGCATGGCCGGGACCTGCGGTCCGGGCGCGGCTGGGTGACGTTTCCCGACGCCACCGCCGGCAACGGCGAGGGTGCAATCTAGCATCCCGGCCACCGCCGCGTACAAGGGGCGGTGGCCGGGACAGGCAACGGCGGTCAGGCCGCTGCCGGCGCCGACCTCAGTGGTCGTGCGCCTTGTCGTGTGGCTTGCTGTGGCTGTTGGACATCAGCTTGTCGGTCCAGGCGATGCCGATCGCCGACAGGATGAACACGCAGTGGATGATGGTCTGCCAGAGCACGCCTTCCTGGGTCATCGTCGTGCAGGTCTCGACGCCAGCGCTGTAGAAGCTGGTCGAAGCCGACGACACCGCGGCGGCCCATTGTTCCGGCTTGCACAGCGGCAGGCCCTTCAGCGCGCTGGTGGCGATGAACGTCTTCAGCAGGTGGATCGAGGAAATGCCGATGATCGCCATTGCCAGCTTCACCTTCAGCACGCTGGCATTGACGTGGCTCAGCCATTCGGGCTGGTCCGGATGGCCTTCCAGGCGCAGGCGCGAGACGAAGGTCTCGTAGCCGCCAACGATCACCATCACCAGCAGGTTGGAGATCATCACCACGTCGATCAGGCCCAGCACGATCAGCATGATCTGCTGTTCGCCCATCGAGACGGAGTGGGACAGCAGGTGCCAGAGCTCCTTGCCGAACAGGAATACGTAGACGCACTGGGCAAGGATCAGGCCCAGGTACAGCGGCAGCTGCAGCCAGCGCGAGGCGAAGATCAGCGAGGACAACGGGGACAGGGGACGAGGACTGTGGCTCATGCAGGACAGTGCGTTTCGGGGGAGCCGCGAGGTTACCGACCCGCCATGACGGTGCCAACCCAACTCTCGCACTAGACTCCAGGTTCCTTTCCGCACCCCGAGCCGCCGCCATGATCGACCTGTATTACTGGCCAACCCCGAACGGCCACAAAGTGACCCTGCTGCTGGAGGAAACCGGCCTGCAGTACCGCATCCACCCGGTCAACATCGGCTCGGGCGACCAGTTCAAGCCGGAATTCCTTGCGATCTCGCCCAACAACAAGATGCCGGCCATCGTCGACCAGGCCCCAGCCGATGGCGGTGCCCCGCAGAGCGTGTTCGAGTCCGGCGCGATCCTGCTGTACCTGGCCGAGAAGACCGGCCAGTTCCTGCCCAGCGACCCGCGCGGCCGCGTCACCACCCTGGAATGGCTGTTCTGGCAGATGGCCGGGCTGGGCCCGATGAGCGGCCAGATGGGTCACTTCAATGTGTACGCGCCGGAGAAGATCCCGTATGCGATCGAGCGCTATGACAACGAGGTGCGCCGCCTGCACGGGGTGATGGACAAGCGCCTGGCCCAGCACGCCTTCCTGGCCGGTGATGAATACACCATCGCCGACATGGCCAGCTACCCGTGGATCGGGGCCTACGACAAGATCCCCGTCGATTTTTCCGCGTTCCCGAACCTGAAGCGCTGGCATGAAGCGATCGCCGCGCGCCCGGCCACCCAGCGCGCCTACGCCCTGCGCCAGCAGGTGAACCCGAACGCCGGCAAGCCGCTCAGCGACGAAGAACGCAGGCACCTGTTCGGCCAGCGCTGACCCGGGACGGCGTCATCCACGCATGGCGTGGATCTACTGGTGGTGGGTGCCGACCGTTGGTCGGCACTCGTCGGCACTCCGTATGGGCAAAAGGTCATGCTGTCTTCCCGCACGGGCTTGGTTAGGATGGGGGACGACCGCCCCGCATCCATCGTGGTGGGCGGACCTGCCGTTTGCCGGGATTCTTCATGCGCCACCTGTTCGCTTCGCTCGCCCTCATGCTCGCCACCAGTACCGCCGCCCACGCTGAAAAGCTGACCCTGGAAGCCATCACCGGCCCGCTGCCGTTGTCCGGCCCGACCCTGATGAAGCCCAAGGTGGCGCCGGACGGGTCGCAGGTCAGCTTCCTGCGCGGCAAGGACAGCGACCGTAACCAGCTGGACCTGTGGACCTACGACATCGGCAGCGGCCAGACCCGCCTGCTGGTCGACTCCAAGGTGGTGCTGCCGGGCACCGAGACCCTCAGCGATGAGGAAAAGGCCCGCCGCGAGCGCCAGCGCATCGCCGCGATGACCGGCATCGTCGATTACCAGTGGTCGCCGGACGCGCAGCGCCTGCTGTTCCCGCTCGGCGGCGAACTGTATCTCTATGACCTGAAGCAGCAGGGCCAGGCCGCGGTTCGCCAGCTGACCCACGGCGAGGGTTTCGCCACCGATGCCAAGCTGTCGCCGAAGGGCGGTTTCGTCAGCTTCATCCGCGGCCGCAACCTGTGGGTGATCGACCTGGCCAGCGGCAAGCAGCTGCAGCTGACCCGCGACGGCAGCACCACGATCGGCAACGGCGTGGCCGAATTCGTCGCCGATGAAGAGATGGACCGCCACACCGGTTACTGGTGGGCGCCGGACGATTCGGCCATCGCCTTCGCGCGCATCGACGAGTCGCCGGTGCCGGTGCAGAAGCGCTACGAAGTCTATGCCGACCGCACCGACGTGATCGAGCAGCGCTATCCGGCCGCGGGCGATGCCAACGTGCGTGTGCAGCTGGGCGTGATCGCGCCGGCCGCCGACGCACAACCGCGCTGGGTCGACCTGGGCAAGGAACAGGACATCTACCTGGCCCGCGTCGACTGGCGCGATGCGCAGCACCTGAGCTTCCAGCGCCAGTCGCGCGACCAGAAGCAGCTGGACCTGGTGGAAGTGGCACTCGATTCCAACCGCCAGCGCGTGCTCGCCCACGAGACCAGCCCGACCTGGGTGCCGCTGCACAACAGCCTGCGCTTCCTGGAAGACGGCAGCGTGCTGTGGTCGTCCGAACGCACCGGCTTCCAGCACCTGTACCGCATCGACAGCAAGGGCAAGACCACCGCGCTGACCCGCGGCAACTGGCCGGTGGACGAGCTGCTGGCGGTCGATGAGAAGGCCGACAAGGCCTACTTCCGCGCCGGCATCGAGACCTCGCGCGAAAGCCAGATCTACGCGGTGTCGCTGCAGGGCGGCGAGCCGCAACGGCTGTCGAAGGCGCCGGGCATGCACAGTGCGAGCTTCGCCCGCAACGCCAGTGTCTATGTCGACAGCTGGTCCAACAGCAGCACGCCGCCGCAGATCGAGCTGTTCCGCGCCAATGGCGAGAAGATCGCCACCCTGCTCGAGAACGACCTGGCCGATCCCAAGCACCCGTATGCGCGTTACCGTGACGCGCAGCGCCCGATCGAGTTCGGCACGCTCACCGCCGCTGATGGCAAGACGCCGCTCAACTACAGCCTGATCAAGCCGGCCGGTTTCGATCCGTCCAAGCGCTACCCGGTGGCGGTGTACGTCTATGGTGGCCCGGCCAGCCAGACCGTCACCGACAGCTGGCCCGGCCGCGGTGATCACCTGTTCAACCAGTACCTGGCCCAGCAGGGCTACGTGGTGTTCTCGCTGGACAACCGCGGCACCCCGCGTCGTGGCCGTGACTTCGGCAGCGCGCTGTACGGCAAGCAGGGCACGGTGGAAGTGACCGACCAGCTGCGCGGCGTGGCGTGGCTGAAGCAGCAGCCGTGGGTCGACCCGGCACGCATCGGCGTGCAGGGCTGGTCCAACGGCGGCTACATGACCCTGATGCTGCTGGCCAAGGCATCGAACCAGTACGCCTGCGGCGTGGCCGGTGCGCCGGTCACCGATTGGGGCCTGTACGACAGCCACTACACCGAACGCTACATGGACCTGCCGGCGCGCAATGAAGCGGGCTACCGCGAAGCGCGCGTACTGACCCATATCGAGGGCCTGCGTTCGCCGCTGCTGCTGATCCACGGCATGGCGGACGACAACGTGCTGTTCACCAACTCGACCAGCCTGATGAGCGCGCTGCAGAAGCGTGCCCAGCCGTTCGAACTGATGACCTACCCGGGCGCCAAGCATGGCCTGTCCGGTGCCGATGCGCTGCATCGCTACCGCGTGGCCGAAGCCTTCCTGGGACGTTGCCTGAAACCCTGAACCACAGCCGGGAAGGAGCCCGCCGATGACCCTGCCACCGCCGATTCCCGCTCATCAGCAGCGATCTGCTGGCTGGTGGTGCCGCCACTGGCGCTGGGCGATGCCGTTGACCGTGGTGCTGGTGCTGGGCACGGTCGGTGGCGTGGTGGCCTGGAGCGTGCTGGGTTGGAGCGAGGCGGCGCGCGAGAGCCCGCCGATGCGCGAAGCACTGCGCCGCGCCGGCTGCAGCATCGAGCTGGTGGACGCGTTCGGCGAGCCGCTGCGTGCCGGGTCGATGCCGCTGGGCAGCATGCAGACCGCGATCAACGGCCAGCGTGATGTCGGCCTGACCGTCTCGCTGGAAGGGCCGCACGCGCACGGCCGGTTGTTCGTGAAGGGCACCCGCAGCGATGACGTGTGGGATTATCCGGTGATGTACGTGCTGGCCGAGGACAAGCAGACCTTCGACCTGACCGCGCTGGATGATGATGAAGCCGCGCACGAATGCGAGCTGCAGGCCTGCCGTGATCGTGGCGAGTGCCCGCTGACCGCCGCATTGTGACCTCCGGCCGATTGTCGCCATGGCCCTGAACGCGTAGGGTGCGGGCAACCCTGTCCTGGAGTGCACCATGAAGCCGATCGCGTTGGCCGTTGCCCTGGCCCTGACTGCCGCCCCGCTGCTGTCCGCACCGCCGGCCTTGGCCGCACCCGCCGCCAAGGCCACCACCCCGGCCAGCCCGGCCTGGGTCGCCCGCAGCAATGCGCTGGCGCAGATCCTGCTGGATGCGCAGGGGCCGTTCCAGCCGGAAGAAACCGGCTTCTTCGGCGTGCCCGGCTACGACGACAAGGTGGCCGACCTGGGCCCCGACAACGGCAAGCGCTACCGCGCCGCGATGGCCAAGGCACGCGACGAACTGAAGGCGAAGCTGGCCACCGAGCAGGATCCCAACGTCCGCCAGGACCTGGAGATCATGATCCATGCCGCCAGCCAGAACATCGAAGGCAGCGAGCTCAACGAGAAGTACCTGCTGCCGTGGAGTGATGCGCCGCAGACGGTGTTCAGCGGCCTCAACCTGCTGTTGTCCGACCAGGTGCCGGCCGAGCGCCGGGCCAAGGCGGTCGACCGCCTCAAGGCCTATGCCGGCCTGCAGCCGGGTGGCACCGCCTTCACTACGCTGGCGCGCCAGCGCTACGAAGAGCGGCTGAAGGACAGCACGCTGCTGCAGCCGACGAAGATCGAAGTGCAGCAGTCGCTGGACAACGTCGAGACCTACATCACCGGCATCGAGTCGCTGCTGAAGAAGTACCAGATCGCCGGTGCCGACGAGGCGATGAAGACCCTGGCCGGGCAGATGAAGGACTATGCGGCCTGGACCCGCACCGAGGTGCTGCCGAAGGCACGTGCCGACGCGCGCCTGCCGGCGCCGCTGTACGCCTACCAGCTCAAGCAGGTCGGCATCGACATCGACCCGAAGCTGCTGATGCAGCGTGCGCAGCTGGAGTTCATGGAAACCCGCTCGGCGATGCAGCAGCTGGCGCCGCTGGTGGTGAAGGACAAGGGCCTGAAGGTGGCCGATCCGAGTGACCCGGTGGCGGTGATCCGCGCGCTGAAGGCCGACAAGATCGCTGACGATCATCTGGAAGGCCATTACCGCAAGGTGATCGATGCGATCGATCCGCTGATCCGCGAGCACGCCATCGTCGACGTGCCCAAGCGCGCGATGCAGATGCGCCTGGGCTCGGCCGCCGAGAGCGCGGCCAGCCCGGCCCCGCACTTCCTGCCGGCACCGCTGGTCAACAACACCGGGCAGCAGGGCACCTTCGTGCTGCCGCTGGGCAACCCGGCCGCGGGCCCGGGCGCGCAGTACGACGACTTCAACTTCGGGGCAGCGGCATGGACGCTGAGTGCGCATGAAGGCCGCCCGGGCCACGAGCTGCAGTTCACCGCGATGGTCGAGCGCGGCATCTCGCTGGCGCGCACCATGTTCGCGTTCAATTCGGTGAACGTGGAAGGCTGGGCGCTGTACGCGGAAGCCGAGATGGTGCCGTACGAGCCGCTGGACGGGCAGATGATCGCGCTGCAGTTCCGCCTGCTGCGCGCCGCACGCGCGATGCTTGACCCGATGCTCAACCTCGGCCTGACCGACCGTGCCAACGGCGAGCGCGTGCTGATGGAGCAGGTCGGCCTATCCAAGGCGATGGCCACCCAGGAACTGGATCGCTACATGGTGCGCATGCCGGGCCAGGCCGGCAGCTATTTCTATGGATATACCCGGATCCTGGAGCTGCGCATGCAGACCGAACTGGCGCTGGGCGCGAAGTTCGACCGCCTGGCGTTCAACAACTTCCTGCTCGACCAGGGCCTGCTGCCGCCGGACCAGCTGGCCGACGCGGTGAACAAGGTGTTCGTGCCGAAGTACAAGCGCTGAGCATCGCCGGGTAATGCCGGCCACTGCCCGGCAATCGCCGTCTGTAGATGCCGACCTTGGTCGGCGCCGTGGGTTTCGTGCCAACCAAGGTTGGCACCTACCAGAACGATGCGTCGTCTGTTGCAGGGGTAGTGCCGGCCGCTGGCCGGCATTCCCTTGGCGCAGGAAGCATTCCTGAGGTTGCCGGCCAGCGGCCGGCACTACCGGCGCTGACCCGGGAAGGTCACCGCTGCGGCGGCGGAGGCGTGATCACCTGCGTCGGCAGCCGTGCCGGCGGCTGCGGATTCGGTACCCAGATCGCGACACCGGCGGCGCGCTTCTGCGTGGTCGGAATGCCGATGCCGACGCCGCCACCGACATGCGAGCCGAACGTACCGGCGCCCACCGACATGCCCACCGGCGAACCGCTGCTGCCCACGCCCACCAGCACCACACCATTGGCACCCAGCGCCGCAGCCTCGCGCTTCAGGCGTGCCACGGCGGCATCGGTCTGGCCCTGGGTGCCGAAGCCCACCGCGGATGCCGATTCCAGCTGCGCGATTTCCTGGGAGCCGGCCGGCGGCGTCGAATAGATCTGCACCTGGGCCGGGTCGATCGGCGCGCGGGCACGGCCCAGCATCACCTTGGACGTACTGGCACAACCGGCGGCGGCCAGCAGCATGGCCGCCAACGCGGCCCAACGAATGTTCATGGCATCACCCCTGCAGGACTGGTTGCGATCATCGGCGGGCCACTCTGAATCGGGGCCAACACCCGGGCCAGGGCACGCTCCACCGAACGCTAGCACGGCCCTGGTGACAGCCCCGCCAATGGCAGTAGGCGGCAGCGGCGGGAACGTCTATGGTGGGCCCAGGAACCAACGGCGGGAGAGCGGCATGGGTGTGATCAGTCTGTTGTGGGGCGTACTGGCGCTGTTGTGGATGATCCTGGCGCTGATTCCGCTGCTGGGCTGGGGCAACTGGTTCCTGATCCCGTTCGCTGCCGTCGGCGCGGTGATCGCCGCGCTGGGCATCCTGTTCACCCACCCGAGCAAGCGCGGCCGGGCCTGGGCCGGACTGGTCCTGAACGGCATCGTGGTGGTGGTCGGCATCCTGCGCCTCGGCCTGGGCGGCGGCGTGATCTGAGCCCGTCCCCGGGTGCGACAGGGCGTCGCAGGCACACGGCCCACAGCCGGGCAGGGGCGTACAATGAATGGCTGCGCGAGCCCCCCGCGTGCCTGTGAATCCGCGCCCGGCGCGGCTGCCCCATGATCATCCGACCCCGTCCCCACGGCTGGCAACTGCTCTACATCCTGCGCGGTTCGATCGTCAAAGCGATCGCCCCCAAAGTGCTGGCCATCCTGGTTCTGTCCATTGCCGTGGCCGCGGTGGTGGAACTGGCGCCACCGACCGGCATCGAGCGCGTTTCGGTCACGCCGTTCACCCTGCTCGGCCTGGTGCTGTCGATCTTCCTCAGCTTCCGCAACAGCGCCTGCTATGACCGCTGGTGGGAAGGCCGCAAGCTGTGGGGCCAGCTGGTCTTTGAATCGCGTTCGCTGGCCCGCCAGGTCAATCTGCTGCTGGCCGATGACCATGGCCGTCGCCGCCGCATCGCCTATGTCACCACGGCCTTCGCCCATGCCCTGGCCGGGCGCCTGCGCGGGCGCATCGTGGCCCTGATGGCCCTGCCGTGGCTGGACAAGCGCCAGCGTGAACAGCTCGGCCAGCGTGAGAACGTGCCTGACGCGCTGCTGTCGATGATCGCCGCCGAACTGGCCCAGGCCCTGCGCGCCGGTGACCTCGACCCGATCCTCTACGCCCAGCTGGAGGAGCGCCTGCACGCGATGTCGTCGATCCAGGCCGGCTGCGAGCGCATCCTCACCACACCACTGCCGTTCGCCTACACCCTGCTGCTGCACCGCTGCGCGTGGATGTTCTGCGTGCTGCTGCCGTTCGGCCTGGCCAGTTCGCTGGGCTGGGGTACGCCAGTATTGTCGGCGGTGCTGGCTTACGCCTTCTTCGGCCTGGACCAGCTGGGCGAGGAAATGGAAGACCCGTTCGGCCTGGAGCCGAACGACCTGCCGCTGGACGCGCTGGTGCGCACGATCGAGATCGACCAGCTCGACGCGCTCGGCGAACGCCCCTTGCCCGAACCCCTGCTGCCGCAGGGCTACCTGTTGCAATAGCCACTCCTCGGAGCCTGCCATGTCCCACCCGCTTTACCGCCCGCGCCGCATGCGTCATGACGAGTTCTCGCGCCGCCTGATGCGCGAGAACACGCTGACCACCGACGACCTGATCTACCCGGTGTTCGTGCACGAGCTTGCCGGCCGCACTGCGGTGCCGTCGATGCCGGGCGTGGAGCGGCTGTCGATCGAAGAACTGCTGAAGGTGGCCGAGGAAGCGCTGGAACTGGGCATTCCGGTGATCGACCTGTTCCCGGTGATCGACCCGTCGCTGAAGTCGCTGGACGCGTCGGCGGCGTGGGCCGAGGACGGCCTGGCGCAGCGGGCGATCCGCGCGCTGAAGTCGCGTTTCCCGGAACTGGGGGTGATGACCGACGTGGCGCTGGACCCGTACACCACGCATGGCCAGGACGGCATCATCGATGACAAGGGCTATGTGCTGAACGACATCACCGTCGACGCACTGGTCAAGCAGTCGGTGTCGCATGCCGAGGCCGGTGCGGACATCGTCTCGCCGTCGGACATGATGGACGGCCGCATCGGTGCGATACGCCGCGGGCTGGATGTCTCCAACCACATCAACGTGCGCATCATGGCCTACTCGGCCAAGTACGCTTCGGCGTTCTATGGCCCGTTCCGTGATGCGGTGGGCAGCGCGGCCAGCCTCGGCAAGGCCGACAAGAAGACCTACCAGATGGACCCGGCCAACGGCGACGAAGCCCTGCGCGAAATCGCGCTGGACCTGGAAGAGGGCGCCGACATGGTGATGGTCAAGCCGGGCATGCCCTACCTGGATCTGGTACGCCGGGTCAAAGAGACGTTCGGCGTGCCGACCTTCGCTTACCAGGTCAGCGGCGAGTACGCGATGATGAAGGCCGCCTTCGCCAACGGCTGGCTGGACGAGCGCGCCTGCGTGATGGAGTCGCTGCTGGGCTTCAAGCGGGCCGGTGCCGATGGCGTGCTGACCTATTTCGCGCCGCAGGTGGCGCGATGGCTGCGCGAGCGCTGACAATGGCGCGACGATAGACGGAGGAAAGCGCGATGGGACCCGAACTGGGATGGATGCAATGGCTGATCTGGGGCATCGGTACGCTGGTGTTCGGCGCCATCATTGTCGGTGTCTTCATCGCGGCCTGGCGGGCCGGCAAGCGCCCGCCGGAGCAGCTGTCGGCGGCCCGCCACGTGGCCCGTGAGCAGGCCCTTCCGGACAGCGTGCAGGCCGAACTGGCCGCGCTGAACCAGCGCAAGGACAATGGCCAGCTGAGCGAGGTCGAGTACGAGCAGCAGCGTGCCAGGGTGTTGTCGCGCTGACGGCGATGCTCTGGTAGTGGCCAACCTTGGTTGGCGGTTTTGCTTCTGTGCCGACCAAGGTCGGCACCTACCAATCGATCATCCACGCTGGGTGCCAACCTTGGTTGGCACCTTCCTGCATGCCAACCAAGGTTGGCATCTACCAGACGGCCATCCACGCATGGCGTGGATCTACTGCACGCACCCGGGCACCGCCGCCACCTTCGGCACCGCCAACCGGTACACATCCACGCCGCCGGCACGCGGCGCCTTGGCCGCACTGCTGGCGACCAGCATCTCGCCGGGCTTGGCGTTGTCGATCACCGGCGCACCGGTCCAGCCGCCGGGCTGGTTGAACGACAGCCCCAGCGGCTGCAGCGCCACGCCGCTCCACGCGCAGCCGCTGCTCCAGACCTGCGCGGTCGCGCCGCTGCCGCGGCTGAACACCACCGCGCCATCATTGCCGAGCCAGTCAGCGTCGGTCTCGTCCTCGGCGCTGTTCAACGCGCCCAGTGCGGTGGCCCGGCCACGCACGCCCTGCGCGTCCAGCGGCGCCACGAACAGATCCCAGCCTGCGCCACGTCCCTGCTGGCGGGCAAACAGCAGGCGCTGGCCATCCGCGCTCAGGGCCGGCCCGCGCTCTTCCCGGCGCCCGCCATCGCCGGCCAGGGCCTGCGCAGCGCCCAGCCGGCCATCGGCGGACAATGCCGCGCGATACAGCGCCAGCGTGCCTTGGCGGCCGGCCGCGAACAGCAGCCAGCGCCCATCGCGGCTGAGGTAGGGATCGCGGGCCTCACCGGCCACGTCCACCGGCAGGGGCTGCGCCTGCTGCCAGCGGCCATCGGCCACGCGCGCTTCCCACAGGCCCCAGCCGGACTCGCTGCGGCGGGCGAAAACGATGCGCTGGCCATCGGCACTGATCGTGGCGCGGCCCTCGTCGGCGCGGGTCGAGACCACGCCCATGCCTTCGATGCCGTACTCGTTCAACGCCATCGCCACGGGGGCAGAGAGTAGACTGGCGGCGAGCACCAGCAGGGGCGGGGTGATGCGCATCATCCGGGTCCGTGCACGAAAGAGCATCAGTCTAGCCAGCTTGAGGATTCCATGACCGACCGTTACGCCGTCTTCGGACACCCCGTTGCCCACTCGAAGTCGCCGCAGATCCATGCGACGTTCGGTCGCCAGGAAGGCATCGCGGTGGATTACCGCGCAATCGACCTGGCCCCGGATGCATTCCTGGCCGGTCTGGAGGCGTTCGCCGCCGAGGGCGGTGTCGGCGCCAACGTCACCCTGCCGCACAAGGAAACCGCGTTCTCGGTGTGCACCACGCTGACCGCACGGGCGCGCCGCGCCGGCTCGGTCAACACCCTGCTGCGCAAGGGCGACCGCTGGCACGGTGACACCACCGATGGCATCGGCCTGGTGCGCGACCTGACCGACCGCCACGGCCTGGACCTGCGTGGCCGCCGCATGCTGCTGATCGGTGCCGGTGGCTCCGCACGCAGCGTCGCCCCGGCGCTGCTCGATGCCGGCATCACCGAGCTGGTGGTGGTCAACCGCACGCCGGAACGCGCCGATGAACTGATCGATGCGATGGGCGAACCGGGCCGCGCGATCAGCCGCTACTGGGAAGACCTGCGCGACCTCGGCGACTTCGAGCTGATCGTCAACGCCACCTCGGCCGGTCGCGACCGCAATGTCGAGTTCAAGCTGCCGCTGTCGCTGGTCAATTCGATGACCACCGCCGTTGACCTGAACTACGGCGAGGCCGCCATCGCCTTCCTGGCCTGGGCGCGCGCGGCGAACTGCCGCAATACCGTCGATGGCCTCGGCATGCTGGTCGAACAGGCCGCCGAGAGCTTCCTGCAGTGGCACGGCGTGCGCCCGCAGACCGACGAGGTCTACCAGTCGCTGCGCCAGGGTGCGGCCGTGCTGACCGGCGAGGACTGAGCCATGGACAGCACCGCCTTGCTGGTGACCGTACTGAGCATGGTCGGCGTACGCCTGCCGGTGCTGATCGCACTGTGCGTGGGCCTGGTCTGGGTGGTCGGCGCGCCGCGCGATGCCACCCGTACCGGCGCGCTGGTCGGCCTGCTGCTGTTGCTGCTGTCCTGCCTGGGCGGCCTGGCCGCCGGCATCCTGCCGATGTGGCTGGTCAGCAGTGGCAACTTTGGTGCCGTGTCGGGCATGGGCGCCGTGCTCGGCGTGCTGCACTTCGCGCTGGCGTTGGTCGAGGCCATCGGCGTGGTGCTGCTGGTATGGGCGCTGGTGCGCCTGCTGCGGCTGCGCGGCAACCCGGTGCAGTGACACCCCGGTGACGGCCCTGGGCCGTCGCCTGTAGCGCCCGGCGTGTTCATCCCGCTGCTCGGCGTCGTCGCTGCCCCGTTCAGGGTGCCAGCGGCGGCGGACGTGGCCGGCCATGCGACAATGACCGGCCTGATCCAGCCACGGTACTTCCCGGCGTGACCGAAACCGTCGCCGCTCCGCGCACGCTCGATGACCCCTTGAAGGACGCGATCCGCAAGGCGTACACGACGCTGCAGGCCAATACCCCCGGCTTCTCCACCCGCCGCTCGCAGAGCCAGATGATCGGCGTGGTGTCGCGTGCGCTGTCGAAAAGCGGTGGCGTCGGCGTGGTCGAGGCGCCGACCGGCGTCGGCAAGAGCCTGGGCTACCTCACCGCGGGCGTGCCGATCGCGCTGGCCAGCAAGAAGAAGCTGGTGATCAGCACCGGCACGGTGGCGCTGCAGTCGCAGCTGGTCGAGCGTGATATCCCGAATTTCCTCAAGGCCACCGGCCTGGAAGCGACGGTGGCGCTGGCCAAGGGCCGTACCCGCTACCTGTGCACGCGCAATGCTGCCGAGGCGCAGGGCGAGGGCTCGCAGGGCGGCATGTTCGAGGATGACGCGCCGCTGTTCGACCGGCCGCTGGCGCCGATCGAGATGGACATCGCCAAGCGCCTGACCGATGCCTTCACCGGCGGCAGCTGGGATGGCGACATCGACAACGCGCCGGAAACCATCAGCCCCGGCCTGCGCAGCCGCATCACCACGCCGGCTTCGGGTTGCGCCGGGCGCCGCTGCGCCTATTCGGCGCAATGCGCGGTGCTGCGTTCGCGCAATACCGTGCGCGACGCACAGATCGTGGTCACCAACCATGCGCTGCTGCTGTCGGCGTTGTCGATCGGCGACAGCGACAACGGCCAACCGTTGATCGCGGCGCCGTCGGACATGCTGCTGGTGCTGGACGAAGGCCATCACATCGGCAACGTGGCGATCGACCAGGGCGCGGCCAGCCTGGCGCTGGACGAGATGGCCAAGCGCACCGGCCGCCTGCAGATCCTGATTGCCGGCGCCTACCGCGCGGTCGACAAGGACCGCCTCGGCAACCTGCTGCCCAACGAAGCGATCGAGATGGCCAGCAACGTGGCCAAGCAGCTGCGTGCCTTCCGTGACCACATCGAACGGGTGTGGATGCCGGCGCCGGCCGACGAGGAACCGATGTGGCGCGCCGCCAACGGTCGCCTGCCCGAGGCCTGGCGCGAGCCGATCGAAGCGCTGGCCGACGATACCCGCAGCCTCTACAACTGGGCGCATGCGGCCACCGCGCAGGTGGCCAAGGGCAAGCCGGACGATGCCGCGCGCGAGCGCCTGCAGCGCAACCTGGGCATGGCGCTGGAGATGATCGAGCAGCAGTACAACCTCTGGCAGGCGTGGCGCCGCGAGGACAAGGACGGCGCGCCGCCGATGGCGCGCTGGGTCACCGCCACCCGCGACGGCGACCTGGTGCTGCACGGCTCGCCGGTGTCGGCTGCGCACGTGCTGCGCAAGCTGCTGTGGGACGAAGTGGATTCGGTGGTGATGACTTCGGCGACGCTGACCGGCGGCGGCGATTTCCAGTCGCTGGCGATCGACAACGGCATTCCTGAAGAGGCCGAGATGGTCTCGCTGTCCTCGCCGTTCGACCTGCCCAACCAGGCCGAGCTGATCGTGCCGAAGTTCCCGGTCACGCCGGACGACCGCGAGGGCCATCCGCGCGAAGTGGCGCGTTACCTCGACACCGAGCTGGACTGGGCCAAGGGCTCGATGGTGCTGTTCACCTCGCGCTGGAAGATGGAGAAGGTGGCCGGCCTGATGCCGGCCGCGCGCCGCAAGCAGGTGCTGGTGCAGGGCGAGATGTCCAAGACCCGCTTGATCGACGAACACCTGCGCCGCGTCGCGGCGGGCGAGGGCTCGGTGCTGTTCGGCCTGAACTCGTTCGGCGAGGGCCTCGACCTGCCCGGCGAAGCCTGTACCACGGTGGTGATCACCCAGGTGCCGTTCGCGGTGCCGACCGACCCGCAGACCGCCACGCTCAGCGAGTGGTTCGAAGGGCGTGGGCTCAACGCCTTCAACCTGATCGCGATTCCGCACGCGCTGCGCACGCTGACCCAGTTCGCCGGCCGCCTGATCCGCACCTCCACCGACACCGGCCGCGTGGTCATTCTCGATTCGCGGCTGCTGACCCGCCGCTACGGCAAGCGCATCATCGACGCGCTGCCGCCGTTCAAGCGCGTGATCGGCTGACCGGTAGTGCCGGCCGCTGGCCGGCAAAACGGGGACGGAGGGGATTAAGACGCAAATGGCACAAACGACCTGATCCGTTCCGTCCCCGATGGCTAGCGCCGCAGTGGCAGCCATTGTCCTTCGCTGGCGCTGCGCCACAGCCATTCCACCGGCCCGAAGCGATGGTCGCGCAGCCACCACGCACTCGCCCACAGCTGCAGCGGGAACACCACCGCTGCCACCAGCAGCACCGGCCACAGCCCGTGCTGCGGGCCGATACCCCACCCGAAGCCGGCAAACAGCGGCACGCAGATTGCGCTTTGCAGCAGGTAGTTGCTCAGTGCCATGCGCCCGGCCGGGACGAACACGCGCAGCACGCGTTCGGCCCATGGGCGCAGATAGAGCAGGGCGAAGATGGCGGCCGCCGCGATGCCCAAGGCCAGTGGCGCAACGCGGTACGACACGCGCAGCAGGTAGCCGGGAACGCCCGCACGCAGCGCCGGCCATGCCTGCTTGAGCGCATCGGCGTGGGCATCGATCCACAGGAACGCGGCCGTCAACAGCAGCCCACCAAGGGCAATCGAGCGCAGCAGCGGCCGGTGTGCCTGCGGCTGCTGAAGCAGGCCGCGACGACCGGCCCAGTAGCCCAGCAGGAAGCGGCCGAGCACGAAGAACAGCAGTGCCCAGTTGCTCAGCTTCAGCCATGCCGCCAGCTGCAGGTTGTGCCACCACGCCTGGGCCAGGTTGCCGTGCGCCAGTGCCTCGAGCGCTGTGGCGTTCATCTGCGCGCGCGGTGTGAGCAGGGCCACCCATTCGCGGATCCACGGCGACAGCAGCGGCGGCAGCAGCAGGGCGATGAACAGGCCACTGCACAGCAGGGCACGATCGCCCAGGTGCCGGAACAACGGCAGCAGCAGGCCGACCAGTGCGTACACCAGCAGGATGTCACCCCACCACAGCAGCACCGAATGCAGCAGGCCGATCACCAGCAGCACCGCCATCCGCCGCAGGTGCGCGGCCATGCTGCCGGGCGCATGGCCGTCCATCTGCATCGCCACGCCCATGCCGAACAACAGCGAGAACAGGGTGATTGCCTTCATGTCCACCAGCCATTCCATGCCGGTGCGGATGGCCTGGTCGAGTGCCGCGCTGGGCAGCGCCTGCTGCGCGGCCTCGGTCATCAGCGCATCGAGCGAGAAGAAGCGCAGGTTGACCAGGAACACGCCGAGCAGCGCGAATCCACGCAGGGCATCGATGAGGGGCTGGCGCGGCGGGCGGTGGGTCATGCCCTGCAGCGTACCGGATCGGTAGTGCCGGCCGCTGGCCGGCATGCGCCTCGAGGCACGCGGCAGATGCCGGCCAGCGGCCGGCACTACCAGACAGAGGTCAATCACCCAGCAGGGCGGTGTTGCGTACGGCGCCCTTGTCGGCACTGGTGGCGAGCAGCGCGTAGGCCTTCAACGCGCTGGTGACCTTGCGCGGGCGCGGCGCGCGCGGCTTCCAGCCACGGGCATCGGCGTCGGTGCGGCGCTGGGCCAGGCTGGCGTCATCCAGCAGCAGGTCGATGCGGCGGGCCGGGATATCGATGCGGATGCGGTCGCCGTCTTCCACCAGGCCGATGACCCCGCCGCTGGCCGCTTCCGGCGAGACGTGGCCGATCGACAGGCCCGACGTGCCGCCGGAGAAGCGACCATCGGTCAGCAGTGCGCATTGCTTGCCCAGCCCCTTCGACTTCAGGTAACTGGTCGGATACAGCATTTCCTGCATGCCCGGGCCGCCCTTCGGGCCTTCGTAACGGATCACCACCACCTCGCCCGGCTGCACTTCGTCGGCGAGGATGCCGGCGACGGCAGCGTCCTGGCTTTCGTAGACGCGTGCCGGGCCTTCGAACACGTGGATCGACTCATCCACGCCGGCGGTCTTCACGACGCAGCCATCGACGGCCAGGTTGCCGCGCAGCACGGCCAGCCCGCCTTCCAGCGAATACGCGTGCTGCAGCGAGCGGATGCAGCCCTCGGCGCGGTCCACGTCCAGCGTCGGCCAGCGCGTGGCCTGGCTGAAGGCCTCCTGGGTAGGAATGCCGGCCGGGCCGGCCTTGAAGAAGGTATGCAGGGTGTCGTTGTCGCTGCGCACCACGTCCCAGCGCTCCAGCGCGTCGGCCAGGCTGGCGCTGTGCACGGTCGGCACACCGGTATCGAGCAGGCCCGCGCGGTCCAGTTCACCGAGGATGCCGAACACGCCGCCGGCGCGGTGCACGTCTTCGATGTGGTACTTCGGCGTGTTCGGTGCCACCTTGCACAGCTGCGGTACGCGCCGCGACAAGGCATCGATATGGGTCAGGTCGAAGTCGACCTCCGCTTCCTGCGCAGCGGCCAGCAGATGCAGGATGGTATTGGTCGATCCGCCCATGGCGATGTCCAGGGTCATCGCATTGGCGAACGCGGCCTGGGTGGCGATGCCGCGCGGCAGCGCGCTCGGGTCTTCGCCGCCATACCAGCGGTGGCAGAGTTCGACGATCAGGCGGCCGGCGCGGCGGAACAGGGCCTCGCGGTCGGCGTGGGTGGCCAGGGTGGTGCCGTTGCCCGGCAGCGACAGGCCCAGCGCTTCGGTCAGGCAGTTCATCGAGTTGGCGGTGAACATGCCCGAGCACGAACCACAGGTGGGGCAGGCACTGCGCTCGAAGGCAGCCACCTTCTCGTCGGAGGCGCTGTCATCGGCGGCCACCACCATCGCGTCGACCAGGTCCAGCTTGTGCTCGGACAGCTTGGTCTTGCCTGCTTCCATCGGTCCGCCGGAGACGAACACCACCGGGATGTTCAGGCGCAGTGCGGCCATCAGCATGCCGGGAGTGATCTTGTCGCAGTTGCTGATGCACACCAGCGCGTCGGCGCAGTGCGCGTTGACCATGTACTCCACGGCGTCGGCGATGATCTCGCGGCTGGGCAGCGAATACAGCATGCCGTCATGGCCCATCGCGATGCCGTCGTCCACGGCGATGGTGTTGAATTCCTTGGCGACACCGCCAACCTGCTCGATCTCGCGTGCGACCAGCTGGCCGAGGTCCTTCAGGTGCACGTGGCCGGGCACGAACTGGGTGAAGGAGTTGGCGATGGCGATGATCGGCTTGTGGAAGTCGCCGTCCTTCATGCCGGTGGCACGCCACAGGGCGCGGGCGCCGGCCATGTTGCGGCCGGCGGTGGAGGTGCGGGAGCGGTATTCAGGCATGGCTGGCGGAACGGGCGGGCCGTACAACGTGGGGGTCGCCCGATCATGGACAATTTTTTCGGTTGCTGCTGCAACCACCTTCACCGCTTGCAGCGGCTTGGTGGTCCACGCATTTCCCCTTATCCCCGCGCCTTCGGCGCGCCCCCTTGAACAACAAGGGGGCTTCTCGCCGGAGACTTGGCTGTGCGCGCTGGGCATCGCCGGGCGCCGCCGGGTGTGTGCCAACCCAGGTTGGCACCTGCCAGAGCGGTGCGCCGTCCGGAGTCGGATCCCATCGTGGCGCGATGGCCTCTGACCCCAATGCCCGACGAAAATGAAAGTCCGTTCATCTTTCGGACTTTGCCGATTCCGGTTGTTGGCCAGGATTTGGCATCATTGGGGCATTGATCCGTCGACAGGGCATGAGGCCATGAAACGTTCCCGCACCACCGCGCTGCTGCTGATGAGCGCCGCGCCGCTGCTGTTCACCGCCTGCCAGAAGGAGCCGGAGGTGAAGGTGCAGGAAGGCCTGTATACCTCGGTGGAGGCCTGCACCGAGGCCACCGGCGATCCGTCCTCGTGCCGCAACGCCTTCGCCGAAGCGCAGAAGCAGGCCGCCGATGCGGCGCCGAAGTACGCCAGCAAGGAAGCCTGCGAGAAGGACTACAAGCCGGAACAGTGCGTGCAGCAGCACACATCGGCGGGTACCTCGTTCATCGGCCCGATGATGATGGGCTTCTTCATGTCGCAGATGCTGAGCAACCGCGGCGGCCTGGCCCCGCAGGCGCCGGCGGCGTCGCCGGCCTACCAGGACAAGAGCGCTGGTTGGGCGCGCCCGGCCCCGGGCGGTAGCGGTGGCCTGAACACCGCCAGTGGCATCGGCGCGGGCAAGGCCGGCCTGGCCCCGGTCACCAGCGAACCGAACCGTGCGGTCACCGCCAGCCGTGGTGGCTTCGGCAACACCAGCGCGCGCCGCAGCACCAGCGGCAGCTACGGCGGCTGATCGACCCATGCAGCGCATCCGGATTGCCGAGCGTGCCCAGTGGCGGGCACGCGCGGAAGAGGCGGGTTTCCGCTTCCACACCATCGATGGCCAGCCGTACTGGGATGAAAGCGCGTACTACGCCTTCACCCTGCGCCAGATCGAACAGGACATCGAAGACCCCAGCGCCGAGCTGCACCAGATGGCGCTGGACCTGGTCGGCGATGTCATCGCCAGCGAGCGATTGATGGACCAGCTGGCGATTCCGTCGCACTACCGCGACTGGATCGCCGACAGCTGGCGCCAGCGCCAGCCGCATCTGTACGGGCGCCTGGACCTGGCCTACGACGGCACCGGTCCGGCCAAGCTGTACGAACTGAACTACGACACGCCGACCTCGCTGTTCGAGGCCAGCTTCTTCCAGTGGCAGTGGCTGGAAGACCAGCGCAACGCCGGTCGCCTGCCGCAGCACGCCGACCAGTTCAACGCGATCCATGAGGCGCTGGTCGAACGCTTCGGCGAACTGGCCGCGCAGCTGCCACCGCCGCTGTACTTCAGCGCCGTGGGCAGTTCCGATGAAGACCGCGGCACCGTCGATTATCTGCGTGACTGCGCCTCGCAGGCCGGCCTGCATGGCCAGGCCATCGCCATCGAGGACATCGGCCTGTCCGAAGACGGCCGTTTCACCGCGCTGGATGATTCGGTGATCGGCACGCTGTTCAAGCTGTACCCGCTGGAAGACCTGATGGCCGAGGAATTCGGCCGCGCGCTGCCCGGCTCGGGCGTACAGCTGCTGGAGCCGGCGTGGAAGGCGGTGCTGAGCAACAAGGGCATCCTGCCGTTGCTGTGGCAGCGCAATGTCGGTCATCCGAACCTGCTGGAAGCGCACTTCGACGATGGCAGCACGCTGGCCTCGGGCTGGGTGCGCAAGCCGCTGTTCTCGCGCGAAGGCGCCAACATCGAGATGCACCTGGCCGACGGCAGCACGCAGCGCAGTGACGGTCCCTACGACGGCCCGGCGATCATCCAGCGCGCGCATCCGCTCACCCGTTTCGAAGGCGGTTACCCGCTGATCGGCAGTTGGGTGGTCGGCGATCACGCCTGCGGCATCGGCATCCGCGAGGACGACAGCGCGATCACCCGCGACAGTGCGCGCTTCGTGCCGCACGCAATCGTGGACGAGGCGCCGACGCGGATCTACGTCTGATGGGGGTGCGGCCCACAGGGCCGTCGTGCCAACCAAGGTTGGCACCCACCAGGGCGATGTGCCGGTAGTGCCGGCCGCTGGCCGGCAACCGCTGCGGGTAGAGGCCGACCTTGGTCGGCGCTGTGGCATTGGTGCCAACCAAGGTTGGCACCCACCAAAGCGATGTGCCGGTAGTGCCGGCCGCTGGCCGGCAGCCGCTGTGGGCATCAGAGCAACCCTTCGCGCTTCACCGCCAGGTAGCGCTCCACCAGCGCAGCGGGCAGCGCGTCGGCGGTCACGTCCAGCACCATCACCTTCTCGCTGCGCAGCGCTTCGTGTGCCTTCGCGCGCTGCTGCAGGTACAACGCAGCGGCGCCGGCCTGGGCGGCGTCCTCCAGCGTCTGCACCTCGTCCTCCAGCGCAGCGTCCAGCTCGCGCTCGCGCAGGCTGGCCACGCACACCAGGTGGCGTTGCTGCAGCAGGCGAACGGCTGCCAGCAGGTCCTCGATGTCCTCGTCGCGCACGTTGCTGACCAGCATCACCAGGGCGCGCCGGCGCTGGCGCAGTGATACCTCGGTGGCGGCAGCCAGGTAGTCGGTGGCCACCGCGCGCGGCTGCAGGTCGTAGCTGGCGCGCAGCAGGTGCTCGACCGTGCCCATCCCGCGCTGCGGCGCCACCCAGCGGCGCTCGCCACCAGCGGCGAACAGGCCGGCGGCATCGCCCTGGCGCAGGGCCAGGTAGGCCACCACCAGCGAGGCGTTCAATGCATGGTCGAAGTGCGAGAGCCCGCCTTCGCTGGCCAGCATGCGCCGGCCACTGTCGAGCATCAGCAACAGCTGTTGGTTCTTTTCGTCCTGGTATTCGCGCGAGATCAACTTGCGCGCACGCGCGGTAGCCTTCCAGTCGAGCTGGCGCAGGCTGTCACCGACGCGGTACTCGCGCATCTGGTGGAAATCGGTGCCTTCACCGCGGCGGCGTTTGACGTGCGCACCGACCAGCCGCGAGGCCTGGTCGGCACTGAACAACGCAAACCGGGTGAGCGGCACGAAGTTCGGATAGACGCGCACGTCCAATGCCGGTGGCACGGTGCGCTGCTGCCACCACAGCCGCCACGGCGAGCGCATGCGCAGGTGCACGCCTTCGAAGCGGAAGAGCCCGCGCTGCAGCGGTTGCAGGTGGTAGTGCAGGGTGGAGGCGCTGCCGGCCTGCAGCTGCACACGCTGTGGCAGCGATTCCAGCGGCCAGCCACCGGGCACCAGGTCGAACACCTGCACCGTCATCGATGCGTCCGCCTGCAACCGCAGTGCGGCGTCGCGACGTACGCCCAGCGCCAGCGCCTCGGGCAGCTCGCGCTGCACCTGCGGCGAAGGTCGTCGCGCCTGCCGCCACAGGTCCCACAGCGCCGGCAGGGCGATGGCCAGTGCGGCCAGCGCCCAGCCCCCGCGCGGCAGCAGGCCGCCCAGCACCAGGCCGCCCAGCACGGCCCAGGCCAGCAGCAGCACCAGCAGCAGCGGGGACGGCCTCATCGGCGCGGTGCTTCCACCTTGGCCAGCAGTGCACCCAGCACATCGTCGGCGTCCTGGCCTTCGATCTGCAGTTCCGGGGCCAGCGCGATGCGGTGTCGCAGCGCCGGGCGAGCAATGTCGCGCACATCATCCGGAGTGACGAAATCACGACCGGCCAGCACCGCCTGCGCGCGAGACGCACGTACCAGTGCGATGCTGCCGCGCGGCCCGGCACCGACGGCGATCCCCGGCCACTGCCGGGTGGCCGCCACGATCCGCACCGCATAATCGATCACTTCATCATCGACGGTGATCGCGGCAGTGGCGCGCTGCAGTTCCAGCAACTCGCCGGCACCAAGTACGCGCGGCACCTGGCTCAGGTCGAAATCGCTGGCGGCGCGGCCGCTGGTGATCGCAGTCACCATGCGCTTCTCGTCTTCCAGCTGCGGGTAGTCGATCAGCACCTTCAACAGGAAACGGTCCAGCTGTGCTTCCGGCAGCGGATAGGTCCCTTCCTGCTCCAGCGGGTTCTGCGTGGCCAACGCCATGAACGGCGGCGCCAGGGTGAACGCCTTGCCTTCGATGGTTACCTGGCCTTCCTGCATCACTTCCAGCAGCGCCGACTGGGTCTTGGCCGGTGCGCGGTTGATCTCATCGGCCAGCAGCAGGTTGGTGAACACCGGGCCGCGGCGGATCTTGAAGCTCTCGCTCTTCGGGTCGTACACCGCGTGGCCGCTGACGTCGCTGGGCATCAGGTCGGGGGTGAACTGCACGCGGCCGTAATCCAGTTCCAGGGCCTGTGCCAGCGCACGCACCAGCAGGGTCTTGCCCAGCCCGGGGACGCCCTCGATCAGCACATGGCCACCGGCAAGCAGCGCCACCAGGATCTGGTCCAGCACATCGGCCTGGCCGATGAAGGCATGGCCAACGGCATCGCGGATGGCATCGACGCGTTCGATCAGGCGGGCGTTGGCGGCCGCCGGCAGCTCGGGCACTTCGGTCATAGCAGGGATCTCATCTGGAGCAGCAAGCGGATGCGCTCGCGCAGGGCGGAGGAATCGTGCGGCGGTGGGGGTGTGAGCGCGCTGGCGACGCGGCCCTGCGGCCACTTCAGCAGCTCGGCGATGGCCTGCTCGCGCGGTGCGCCATCGAGTGCGGCGGCGACCGGCGCGCGCAGGCGCAGGCGGTGCAGGAACAGGGCGAGCACGGCGTCGTACAGGCGCGCGCCGTGGCCGAAGCGCAGCAGCAGTTCGCCGCTTGCACGCACGTGCTCCAGCAACGAGCGGCGTTCCAGCAGCGGCGACGGCTGCAGGCTGCCGAAGCGCTGCGAGCGGCCCCACAGCCAACCCAGCAGGGCCAGCAGCAGCGGCACCCACAGCGGCCAGCCGTGGTAGAACAGGCGCGCCCACAGCGACGGCGGGCGTCCGGCGTAGACCAGCCAGACCGCACCCCTGCCGTAGTTCGGATCGAGCAGATAGCGGGTCAGGTCGCGGTGGGCCGGATCGTGCAGGCCATCGCTGGGCCTGCCCGCAGCGGCGCCCAGCCGTGCGGCGGGTGTGTCGACCTCGCCACGCATGAACTCCATGTCGGCCAGTACGCTCACCTTGCCCTGGCCATGGCGCAGGCGCGCGAACACCAGGTCGCGGTCACCGCCCCAGCGGCGTTCGGCCTGTGTGCGCGCGGCAAACCCGAGCGTGAAGCGGCGGCCTCCACAGAACTCGCTGTGACCGCTGTCGTCGTCGATATGGAACGGCTGGCAGTCGCTGCGCTGGAACAGGCTGTCCACCCCCAACTGGTCCAGCAAGGGTCCCTGCGTGCTGCCGGTATCGTCCTCCGCCGGGGGCGGTGTGCGCACCAGCAGGTGCCCGCCGCGGTCGACCCAGTCCAGCAGCGGTTTCACGCTCGGTGCCGGCAGTTCGCTGCTGTCCTGCAGCAGCACCACCGTGTCGTGCGGCCCCAGCGTCATCTGCTGCAGGTCCAGCCGTGGTCGTGAATGCACCTCGATGCCGTCGGCGCGCAGGGCCTGGCCCAGCACGTACAGCGGGTTGTAGCTGGCCTCGCCCTGCGGCGGCAGGGTGAGCGTCTCGGTCACCCGTTCGTGCGTGCGCAGGTAGAGGATCGTCAGTGGCACGCCGATCAGCACCAGCAGGCCCAGCAGCAACGACCAGAACAGGCGCGGGCTCATGCCTGCCATCCGTACTGCTGGCGCAGCGTGTCGGCCAGCGCGTCGAAGTCGCTGCGGCTGGGCAGGCGCCCACCATAGGCGGCGTACTGCCACATGCGCACGATGCGCGCGAACAGGTCACGGTCGGCCGCCTCCGGCATGCGCCGCGAGGCACGCAGGCACTGCGCCTCGGTGGCGCCGGGAGGCAGTGCGATGCCGCTGCGCTCGCCCACGGTGCGCACGCTGGCGCGGTAGAGCAGGGCCAGCGCCTGCCGTGGCCGGCCCTGGTCCCACAGCAGGCCGGCCTGGGTGGCCACGTCCGGTGGCAGCACCGCGGGCAGTTCCACCGCCTCTTCAATCACCGGGGCCGCAGCGCCGGCCTTGCGCCGGCCGCTGCCACGCAACCAGGGCAGCCACACCCGCGCGGTCAGCAGCAGCACCAGCAGCAGGATGCCCAGGAGGCCCCACAGGCCCCACTCGGCCAGCCGCGCCAGCCAGGCAATGCCGTCCTTGCGTGCCTTGCGCTCGGCCTTGTTGCCGCTGTCGCCTTGCAGCTGCTTGTCTTCCTTCTTCGCCTCCTGGGCCTGCTCGATCGGCTTCCAGTGCGTGACCTGGCGGGTCGGGTGCTGCAGCGGGTCTTCATAGGCGCGGTTCACCGCCTGACGGAATCCGGCGGTGTCCACTGGCGTGCTGCCGAAGATGGTGGCCGGGGTGTTGGCGGGGTCGTTTGCGGCGGTGGCCGGTTCCTCCGCGCTGTCTTCGTCCTCGCCGGCAGTGTCGGCGTCGTCGGTGATCGACGGCGCGTCCTGCGCGTGCACCGGTGCGCAGGCCAGTGGCAGGGCCAGGCACAGCAGCAGGGCCAGTGTCGACGCCGCCGGCAGCAGTCGATCACGCAGGCGGCGCAGGGCGATTTCCACATCCCAGGCTTCCATCTGCGTGCGCCGGTTCAAGTACAGGCCAAAGCCGGCACCGACGAAGAACGGCCCGACCAGCACCGAGGCCAGCCAGCACGCCAGGTTGAAGCCAAGCCGGGCCCACGCCGGCGTGTCCCGGCCGATCATGTCCCAGGCCGCACGCCACGATTCGGACATCAGGTCCAGTGGCATGAACATGAACACCGCACCGATCGCGCCGGACACCAGCACCGCTTCGAATGCCAGGCAGGTCACCGTCAGCACCGTCGCTGCACCTGCGGCGCCGGCCGCGACCGCGCGACGGCGCGGGCCGCGCTGGCCCGGTGCGTTGCCTTCCAGCAGGTTCACCGGCAGGCACAGGCTGCGCAGCACGCTGAAGCGGCGCCAGCCCAGGTAGCCCCAGAAGCCGGTACCGCCCCAGTGGCGCTGCGCGCGCAGCGCCGCCAGCGTGCCCACCGGCTCACCAAAGATGCCGCGTGACAGCACGTACAACGGCGCGCGTTCGAACAGCGGCTTGCACCACCACATCGCCAGCCAGGCCCAGCCGAACGCATCCAGCCACCAGCCCAGCGCGTTGAAGACCACGAACAGCGGCGCGCTGGCCAGCAGCCAGCTGCCCCACACCGCACGCGCGTGACGGCGGGCGAGGGCGCTGCCCAGCTCCATGGCTTCCCAGCTGCTGCGTGCGCGCAGCACCACGTCCAGGTGGTCAATGCGCATCGCCGGCTCCGCGTCCGCCACGCCACAGCCACAGCAGTACGCCAGCCCACAGCACGCCGGCCACGCTGAACTTGCCCCATGCCGGCACTTCGGCGATCGATGACCAGAACGCTTCGATGAAGGCGGCGACCAGCAGCATGAAGGCTACGCCGAGGCACAGCCGTGCACCGATGCGGCCGCCGTCGACCAGCGCATCCAGCCGGCTGCGCCGGCCCGGTGCCAGCAGCTTCATGCCCAGCTGCAGTCCGGCGCCACCGGCAATAACGATGGCGGTCAGCTCGAACGCGCCATGCCCGGCCACGAAGCGCCAGAACGGGCCGCCGTAGCCGATGTGCTGCAGGTGGCCCGCCACCGCACCGATGGTGACGCCATTGAAGGACAGCACCAGCAGCGTGCCCAGCCCGGCCAGCAGGCCACTGGCGAAGGTGCGCAGGGCGATGCTGATGTTGTTCATGACGTAGTGGCCGAACATCATCCAGTCGGTACCGCTGTCGCGGCCCAGGCGCTCGGCGGCGGGGTCGTACATGCGCTCCATCGCGGCGATCTGGCGGTTGTCCATCAGCATGTGGATCAGGTCCGGATAGACCTGGGCCAGCACGAAGCAGGCCAGTGCCGGCAGCGCGAACATCGCCAGCGCCACCCACATGCTGCGCGCCTGGCTGCGGACCAGCAGCGGGAAGTCGGCCACCAGGAACTCCAGCGCGGCGCGCCAGCGCGTTGGCCGCGTGCGGTACAGCACGCTGTGGCCCTGCTGCATCAGCTGCTGCAGGCGCTGCACCAGCTGTGGGCTGTAGCCGCGCTCGCGGGCCAGCGCCAGCTGCTGGCACAGGCGCCGGTAGCGCTGCGGGAAGGCGGTGTCGTCCAGTGCCAGGCCGCTGGCCTTGCGGCGGGCGCGGCGCGAGGCACCGGCACGCAGCAGCAGCCACTGCTCCAGGTCCTGCCATTCCTGCTGGTAGCGGGCGACGAACTGTTCCTGCTTCATCGCCGCCCCAGCAGCCAATTGGCCATGGCATACAGGCGCAGCACGCCGATCTGGCCCTGCGCACCGGTCAGCGGCTCGGCGATTCCGGCCAGTTCCTGCTGGCGCGCCGCCGACAGCCGCGGCGCGCGTTCGGCGAAGGCCATCAACGCCGCCTGTTCATCCGGGCGCAGCGGCTGCGGCGGGGCCAGCACGCTGTCGATGGTCGGCGGCGGCGGCAGGTACAGCGCGGGCGCATGCACCACCACCGTGCCGGCGACCAGGTCGCCGAGGCGGCGGCCATGGGGGTCGAACAGGCTGCTGACCAGGCCCAGTGCATAGCCGAACGGCAGCATGTCCACGGTACGCAGCAGGTTGCGGGTGATCGATGCCATCCAGCCGACCGGCGCGCCATCGCGCGACAGCACGCGCAGCCCCAGCGCGCGCTTGCCGAGGGTGCGGCCCCACAGCGCCTCGCAGACGATCGGGTAGGCCCAGTAGACCAGGAACATCAGCATCAGGTAGAGGCCGGAACCGAACGTGTCCAGCAGCGCCAGCGGAATCGACATCAGCACCAGCACGGCGACGCGCACGCCAAGATCGACCAGCCAGGCCATCGCCCGCGGCAGCGGGCCGGCCGCCGGCAACTGCAGCAGCACGCCCTCCGGCGTCACCACCTCGCGGTAGGTGTCGAGCATCGGTGCGGCCATCAACGCGATGGCCTTCGATGTGGGCGCCGGAGTCCTCTCCGGCAGGCAGCCACAGGCATGGGGGTCTCGACAGATCCTGGTCGGGCCCAGACTTTAGCAGAGCCGCATGGCGGCGTTGGCCGCTCAGCCCAGGTATTCGTCCTTCAGCCGCACGTAATGGTAGGCCGAGTAATGCAGCGATTCGATCTCCTTGTCGCTCAGCGTGCGCGCCGGCCGCGCCGGGTTGCCGACCCACAGTTCGCCCTCGCCGACCACCTTGCCCGGGCCGATCACGGCACCGGCACCGACGAAGCCGTGGCGCTCCACGCGGGCTCCGTCGAGGATGCAGGCGCCCATGCCGATCAGGCTGTAATCACCGATCGTGCAGGCATGGATGATGCAGCCATGGCCGACGGTGACGCCCTCGCCGATCAGCGTCGGGTAGCCGGCCTTGTTGTAGGGGCTGTGGTGGCTGACGTGGATGATGGTGCCGTCCTGCACGTTGGTGCGCGCACCGATGCGCACGTAGTTGACGTCGCCACGGATGACCGTGCCCGGCCAGATCGACACGTCGTCGGCCAGCTCCACGTCACCGATGACGGTGCAGGCCGGATCGATGTACACGCGCTCGCCGAGGACGGGCATCTTGTCGCGGAAGGGGCGCAGCGGGTTCATCGGTGTCTCCGAAAATCAGGGCATTCGCGACGATGATACGCGCGTGGTCCGCACGCCGCGTGCCTGCCACGGGGTAGTGCCGGCCGCTGGCCGGCAACCTCATGGGCGCACCTGGATTTCCGTGGTTGCCGGCCAGCGGCCGGCACTACCCGTTTGCTAGGGTTCGTAGCTGTAACCCATCCCGTACACCGATCGGATCGGCTCGCCTTCCATGCCGGCATCGGCCAGCTTGCGGCGCAGGTTGCGCACATGGCTGTCGACGGTGCGGTCGACCACCACGCGGTGGTCCAGATAGAGGCGGTCAAGCAGTTCATCGCGTGCCCAGATCCGGCCGGGCGTGGCCAGCAGGGTGCGCAGCAGGCGGTACTCCACCGGGGTCAGGTCCAGGCCCTTGCCGTTCCAGGTGGCACGCGCGGCCGGTTCGTCGATGTGCAGGCCGCTGTTGGTGCGCGCGGCCGGGTCCGGCCTGTAGCGGCGCAGCACCGCCACCACTCGCGCCACCACTTCGCGCGGACTGAACGGCTTGCAGATGTAGTCGTCGGCGCCGATCTCCAGTCCCAGCAGGCGGTCGATCTCCTCCACCCGCGCGGTGACCATGATCACCGGCACGTCGCTGCTGGCGCGCAGCTCGCTGCACAGGTCCACGCCATCGCGCTGCGGCAGCATCAGGTCCAGCAGCACCAGATCGGGCTGGTAGCGCGCGAAGGCCTCGATCACCTTGCCGCCATCATCCACCCATTCGCTGACCATGCCCGCCGCGGCCAGGTAGTCGCGCAGCACGGCGGCCAGGCGCGGTTCGTCCTCAACGATGAGAATCTTCGCCGGTGCGGCGGGCGATGTGCTGGCGGGGGAGGTGCTCATGCAGGCTCCGGCAGGGTGATGACCACGCGCAGCCCACCCAGCGGCGAGGGCTCGGCGTGGATCTGGCCGTGGTGGGCAAGAACGATGTTGTGGCTGATCGCCAGGCCCAGTCCGCTGCCACCGCTGGCACGATTGCGCGAGCTTTCCACCCGGTAGAAACGCTCGAACAGCAGCGCACATTTTTCCGCCGGTACGCCCGGTGCGGTGTCTTCCACGATCAGCTGTACGCCGGCAGGCACCCGTGCGGCCTGCACGAGTACGCGGCCGCCGGCATGGGTGTAGCGCAGCGCGTTCTCCAGCAGATTGGCCAGCACCTGCTGCAGGCGTCGCTCATCGCCGGACACCTGCAGCGGTGTGGCGGGCAACGTTTCTTCCAGTGCCAGCCCCGCTGCGGAGAAGCGCACGCGCATGCCATTGAGCTCGCTGCGCAGCAGCGCCACCAGGTCCAGCGGGGCGAAACGATAGGCCAGGCCGCCGGACTGGGTCATCGACAGGTCGTGCAGGTCGTCGATCAGCTTGCCCAGCTGGCGGATCTCGCCCTGCAGGGCACCAAGATTGGCGCGGTCCAGCGGGCGGATGCCGTCCTCGATCGCCTCCAGCTCGGCACGCACCACCGCCAGCGGCGTACGCAGCTCGTGCGAGATGTCGGCGATGAAGGCACGGCGGTTGCGCTCGGTGTCGTCCAACGCCTGCGCCATCCGGTTGAAGTCGTTGACCAGTGCATCCAGCTCGTCGTCGCTGGTGCGCTCAATGCGGGTGGCATAGTCGCCGGCGGCGAGCCGGTGGGTGGCCGCCGCGAGCTTGGCCAGACGCTGGCGCAGCGCGCGTGACACCAGCCAGGCCAGCAGCACCGTCACCAGCAGCAGCGAGATGCCGATCACCCACCAGGCGCGCATCTGGGTGTTGTAGAAGTTCAGGTCGTTGGTGGCGATGACGGTCTGGAACGGCACCATGCCCAGCCAGCCCACCGTGTGCCCGTCCACCTGCACCGCGTGCGGCTCGTCATCGCTGGTCGCGTCGGGATTGCCTGCCACGTAGCGGTGCCGTGCATCGAACAGGCCCAGCCGCGACGGAACGCCAGTCTGGTCGGACAGTGGTGGCACCGGCCCTTCATGCCCATGCGCCAGGTCCGGGCGCAGCATCCGCGCCCAGCGATCGCTGTCACCGCGCAGGTGGTCCCAGCCGCCGTGCTCGCGGAATTCGCGCTGCAGGTGCGGCATCAGGCGCTGCATGCGCAGGTCGCCCTGATCGTTGAGGTAGTCCAGGAAGCCGGTCTGGAATGCCACGCGGCTGGCAATGCCGTTCACCGCCAGCACCAGCAGGCAGGCAGTGAAGATCGCGAGGAAGGTCTTCGCGGTCAGGCCGAATTTGAGTCGAATCTTCGCCATCGCGGGGGCCATTAGCGGCGCATGCGGCGCCGAAAGCAAGCGCCAGCTGAGCCGGTCGCACAATCTCCATATTCTCTGCACAGTTCCACGGCAGCGTGCCCGGGTCAACGCAAGGCCCCCACGCCCCCCATGTCACTCCCGCGCCCGCTGTCCCGTTCTTCCCATCCCCTGCTGCTGCCGCTGCTGCTGGCCCTGGCAGCCTGTTCCGCCGGCAGGACCGAAGCGCCGGCCGCGCCTGAAGTGGGCATCATCACCGCCAGCGCGCAGCCGCTGGCGCTGCAGCAGACCCTGCCCGGCCGCGCAGTGCCGTTCGAAGTGTCCGAGGTGCGGCCGCAGATCGGTGGACTGATCCGCCAGCGGCTGTTCACCGAAGGCCAGCAGGTCAAGGCCGGCCAGCTGCTGTACCAGGTCGACCCGGCGCCGTACCAGGCGGCCTTCGACACCGCGCGGGGCCAGCTGGCCCAGGCCGAGGCCAGCGTGCTGTCGGCGCAACCGAAGGCCGAGCGCACCCGCGCGCTGGTGAGCATGGACGCGGCCAGCAAGCAGGATGCCGATGATGCGACCTCGGCATTGAAGCAGGCGCAGGCCAATGTGATCGCTGCGCGCGCTGCGCTGCAGGCCGCCCGCATCAACCTTGACTACACGCGGGTGACCGCACCGATCGACGGCCGTATCGGCACCTCCAGCGTCACTGCCGGCGCGTTGGTCGCCGCGGGCCAGGACGCCGCGCTGACCACCATCCAGCGGCTGGACCCGGTGTACCTGGATGTCACCCAGTCCAGCACGCAGATGCTGGCGCTGCGCAAGCAGCTCGATGCCGGCCTGGTGAAGGCCATTGATGGCAGGGCACAGGTGCAGGTCGTGCTGGAGGACGGCAGCACCTATGCCCATGAAGGCACGCTGGAATTCGTCGGCAGTGCGGTCGATCCGGGTACCGGCAACGTGGTGCTGCGCGCGGTCATTCCGAACCCGGACGGCCTGCTGCTGCCGGGCATGTACCTGAAGGCGGTGCTGCCGATGGCCACCGATGCGCGCGCGCTGCTGGTGCCGCAGAAGGCGGTGGTGCGCAATGAGCGCGGCGAGCCGCTGCTGCGCCTGCTCGACGCCAAGGACCACGTCATCGAGCGCCGGGTCAGCATCGGCCAGGTGGTGGGCAACCAGTGGCAGATCACGCAGGGCCTGAAGGCCGGCGAGCGGGTGATCGTCAGCAACGGCAGCGCGGTATCGCTGGGCCAGCAGGTGAAGGCGGTGGCGGCCACCACCGCGCAGCTGGCAGCAATGCCGGCGATCGACCCGAACGGCAACACCGACGAAAAGTCGCACTGAGGTTGCCGCGCATGGTTCGTTTCTTCATCGACCGGCCGATCTTCGCCTGGGTGATCGCCATCGCGGTCAGCCTGCTCGGCCTGCTTGCGATCCTGATCCTGCCGGTGGACCGCTACCCGCAGATCGCCCCGCCCACCATCACCATCCGCGCCACCTACACCGGCGCTTCGTCGCAGACCGTGGAAAACGCGGTCACCCAGGTCATCGAGCAGTCCCAGCAGAGCCTGGACCACCTGATGTACATGACCTCCACCAGTGCTTCCGATGGCTCGGCCCAGGTCAACCTGGTGTTCGCCACTGGCACCAATCCGGATACGGCGCAGGTGCAGGTGCAGAACCAGCTGCAGGCCGCGATGGCCACGCTGCCGCAAGCGGTGCAGCAGAACGGCCTGACCATCACCAAGTCCAGTGGTTCGATCTTCGAGGTGCTGTCGTTCACCAGCGAAGACGGCAGCATGGACAACTTCGATGTCGCCAACTTCATGGAAGCGCGCATCGATGACCAGATCAGCCGCGTCAGTGGTGTTGGCAACATCCAGCCGATCGGCCAGGAATACGCCATGCGTATCTGGCTGGACCCGGAAAAGATGCGCCAGTACGCACTGATGCCGTCGGATGTCGAGACCGCACTGCAGGCGCAGAACACCGACGTGTCGGCCGGTGAGCTGGGGGGCCAGCCGGCACTGAAGGGCCAGCAGCTGGACGCGACCGTGACCGCGCGCAGCCGCCTGCACACCCCCGAGCAGTTCGCGCAGGTGGTGCTCAAGGCCGATGCCAACGGCAGCGTCGTGCACCTGGGCGACGTGGCAACGATCGGCCTGGGGCCGGAGAGCTACGACAGCATCAGTACCTTCAACGGCAAGCCGTCAGCCTCGCTGGGCATCGAGCTCAATGCCGGTGCCAATGCCATCGCCGTCTCCAAGGCCATCGATGCACGGCTTCAGCAGCTGCAGAAGTACTGGCCGCATGGCTACACCGCCCACGTGGCCTTCACCACCACCCCGTTCGTGACCATCTCGCTGAAGGAAGTGGTGATCACCCTGATCGAGGCGATCATCCTGGTGGTGCTGGTGATGTACCTGTTCCTGCAGAACTGGCGGGCCACGCTGATCCCGACCATCGCGGTGCCGGTGGTGCTGCTGGGTACGTTCGGCGTGCTGGCCGCGTTCGGCTATTCCATCAACACCCTGACCATGTTCGCGCTGGTGCTGGCCATCGGCCTGCTGGTGGACGATGCCATCGTGGTGGTGGAGAACGTGGAGCGGGTGATGACCTTCGAAGGGCTGGCCCCGAAGCCGGCCACGCTGAAGGCCATGGGCCAGATTACCGGCGCGCTGGTCGGCATCGTGCTGGTGTTGACTGCAGTGTTCCTGCCGATGGCGTTCTTCAGCGGTGTCACCGGCGTGATCTATCGGCAGTTCTCGGTGACGATTGCTGCGGCGATGATCCTGTCGGTGCTGGTGGCGATGACCATTACGCCGGCCCTGTGCGGCAGCATCCTGCACCAGATTCCCAAGGGCGGGCATCCGCACGGCGACCACGGCGGCGAACCGAGCCTGCTGGGCAATTTCTTCATCTGGTTCAACCATCGCTTCGAGCGCACGTCGAATGGGCTGCGCCGTCGTGTGGATGGCTTTCTTGGCCGGCGCACGCTGGGCGTGGTGTTCTACCTGGTGCTGAGCGTGGTCACCGGCTTGCTGCTGTGGCACCTGCCGGGTGCGTTCCTGCCCGATGAAGACCAGGGCATGCTCAATGCGTTGGTGAAGCTGCCGGCCGGGTCCACCCTGGAGCAGACCCGTGCAGTGATGGATCGCCTCAGTGCCGCCGCAGTGAAGGACGACAGCGTGCTCTCGATCCAGGCCACCGCTGGTTTCAGTGTCACCGGCAGCGGCCAGAACGTCGGCCAAGCCTTCATCCGCCTGAAGGACTGGGACGACCGCAAGGACGATGCCGATACCATCGCCGCGCGCTTGACCGCGGCCATGGCCAGCGTGCCCGATGCACAGGTGTTCATCACCTCGCCGCCGGCCATCCTCGGCCTCGGCGATGCCGGCGGCTTCACCCTGGAACTGCAGGACGAGGGCGGTGCCGGCCATGCCGCCGCCGTGGCCGCACGCAACACGCTGCTGAAGGAGGCTGCCAGGGATCCGAAGCTGGTCAACGTGCGCTACGCCAGCCTGGAGGACGCGCCGGTGTACGCGGTGAAGGTGGACGATGCCAAGGCACAGGCCATGGGCGTGAATCCGCAGGACGTCAATGACACCTTGAATGCCGCGCTGGGCGGCGATTTCGTCAACAACTTCATCTACAAGGGTCGCATCAAGAAGGTGTTCATCCAGGGCACGGCGGAAGCACGCATGCAGCCGCAGGACATCGAGCGCTGGAGCGTGCGCAACCAGGCCGGGCAGATGGTGCCGCTGTCGTCGCTGATCAGCACGCATTGGACCAGCGCACCGGCTGCACTGCAGCGCTACAACGGTGTGTCGGCGATGGAAATCACCGGCCAGCCAGCGCCGGGTGTCAGCTCCGGCGAGGCGATGGCCGAGATCGCGCGCCTGGCCGACACCTTGCCGGAGGGCTTCAGCCATGCCTGGTCGGACATGGCCTACCAGGAACAGCTGTCGGGCAACCAGGCGCCGATGCTGTATGCCATCTCGCTGCTGTTCGTGTTCCTGTGCCTGGCCGCGCTGTATGAAAGCTGGGCGGTACCGTTCGCGGTGATGCTGGCGGTACCGGTGGGCGTGTTCGGTGCGGTACTGATGATGAACCTGCGCGGCCTCAACAACGACGTGTACTTCCAGGTCGGCCTGCTGACCACGATTGGATTGGCGGCGAAGAACGGCATCCTGATCGTCGAGTTCGCGCGCATCCTCGAACAGCAGGGCAAGACCACCCGCGAGGCGATCCTGCAGGCGGTCTACCTGCGGCTGCGGCCGATCGTGATGACCTCGCTGGCGTTCCTGATGGGCGTGCTGCCGCTGGTGTTCGCCACCGGTGCCGGCTCGGCCGCGCGCCGTTCGCTGGGTACCGGCGTGGCCGGCGGTACGGTCGCCTCGATGGTGCTGGGCATGTTCTTCGTGCCGTTGTTCTACCTGCTGGTGCGCCGCCTGTTCCCGGGCCGCGCGCCGGCCGAAGCCACTGCCCCGGAGGCAAGCCCATGAAGCCGATGCTGCTGCGCGCCCTGGCGGCCGCCACCATGACGACCGTGCTGGGCGGCTGCGTGAGCATGGCGCCGCGCTACCAGCGCCCCGAGGCACCGGTGGCGGCGCAGTTCGGCAATGCCGCAACGGATGAGAGCGCCCCGGCGTTGGCGATGCCGGCCTGGCGCGAGGTGTTCGTGGAGCCGCGCCTGCAGCAGGTGATCGCACTGGCGCTGCAGAACAACCGCGACCTGCGCGTGGCGGTGCTGCAGGTCGAAAAGGAACGGGCGCAGTACCGTATCCAGCGTGCAGCATGGCTGCCGTCGGTGGACGCCAGTGGCAGCGTCACCCGCTCGCGCGTGAGCGATGCCAACAGTGAGACCACCCAGATAACCGAGTCCGATGCCGTGCAGGTCGGCATCAGCAGCTGGGAGCTGGACCTGTTCGGGCGCATCCGCAGCTTGAACAACGAGGCGCTGCAGAACTGGCTGGCCAGCGCAGAGAACCAGCGTGCGGCGCGCACCAGCCTGGTGGCCGAAGTGGCGACGGCGTGGCTGGCACTGGCCGCCGATGGGCAGTCGCTGGCATTCACGCAACAGACCCTGGACAGCCAGCAGCAGACCCTGCAGCGCACCGAGGCCCGTCATGCACAGGGGCTGGCCTCGGGCCTGGACCTGTCGCAGGTGCAGACCAGCGTGGAGGCTGCGCGCGGCGCACTCGCCAGGTTGCAGACCCAGCAGGCGCAGGATCGTGATGCGCTGCAGTTGCTGGTAGGGGCACCGCTGGATGCCGCGCTGCTGCCCAGCGCGCACGTACTGGATGGCAGCGTGGCACTGGCACCGTTGCCGGCCAATCTGCCGTCGAGCGTGCTGCTGCAGCGCCCGGACGTGCTTTCCGCCGAACACGCGCTGCAGGCGGCCAATGCTGATATCGGAGCGGCGCGCGCTGCGTTCTTCCCGACGCTGACCCTGACCGCCAACTACGGCCACAGCTCCACCGCGTTGTCGACGCTGTTCTCGGCCGGCACCCGCGGCTGGTCGTTCGCACCCAGCATCACCGCACCGATCTTCCACGCGGGTGCATTGAAGGCTTCGCTGGATGCCTCGAAGATCGGCAAGGACATCGGCATCGCGCAGTACGAGAAGGCGATCCAGCAGGCCTTCAGCGAAGTGGCCGATGCGCTGGCCACGCGCGATCACCTGGCCACGCAGATGGACGCGCAGCGCGCGCTGGTGGCCGCCAGCCAGCGCAGCTACACGCTGGCCGATGCGCGCTACCGCACCGGGTTGGACGGCTACCTGCAGGCGCTGGATGCGCAGCGCAGCCTGTATGCCGCGCAGCAGGACCTGATCGCCCTGCAGCAGCAGGAGGCGGGCAACCGGGTGACGTTGTTCAAGGTGCTGGGCGGGGGCGCCGACGCGCGATAACGCGCTAGCGCGGGTGTGTGCGTCTTCCGCTCCGGTGGGTGCCGACCTTGGTCGGCACGAATGCCTTCATCCACGCATGGCGTGGATCTACCGGGGCGGGAGGCCTTGGTAGGTGCCGACCTTGGTCGGCACAAAGGCATGCAGCATCGCGATCAGATGATTCGTGCCGACCAAGGTCGGCACCCACCAGGGCAGAGTCATGTGCCGACCAAGGTCGGCACCCACCAGAAGCGGAGGGTGCTGCCTACGCCACACGGCCGCGGCGGGCGCGTTCCAGGTGCACCAGCAGCAGCGAGATCGCCGCTGGGGTCATGCCCGGGATGCGCTGCGCCTGGCCGATGGTCTGCGGCCGCACGCGCTCCAGCTTCTGCAGTGCTTCGGCCGACAGCCCACGCACCGTGGCGTAATCGAAGGCTTCGGCAATCGGCGTGGCTTCATGCCGCTGCTGGCGCTCGATCTCCTCGCGCTGGCGGTCCAGGTAGCCGGCGTACTTCACGCCGATCTCCACCTGCTCGGCCACCTTGCCGTCGGCCACGGCCGGGCCCAGCGACGGCACCTGCATCAGCTGCGCGTAGTCCAGCTCCGGGCGCTTGATCAGGTCCAGCACGTTGGTTTCGCGGCTGACCGCCACGCCAAGCGTGTCCTGCACTTCGCGGCCCAGCGCATTGGCCGGGGTCGCCCACAGTGCGCCCAGGCGTGCGCGCTCGGCGGCAACCGCGGCCTGCTTGGTCTCGAACGCGTTCCAGCGGCGGTCGTCGACCAGCCCCATCTCGCGGCCGGCCGGCGTCAGGCGCTGGTCGGCGTTGTCCTCGCGCAGCTGCAGGCGGTACTCGGCGCGGCTGGTGAACATGCGGTACGGCTCGTTGGTGCCGTGGGTGATCAGGTCATCCACCAGCACGCCCAGGTAGGCCTCGTCGCGGCGCGGGCACCAGCCGTCCAGCCCGCGCACCTGGCGTGCGGCGTTGAGGCCGGCCAGCAGGCCCTGTGCAGCGGCTTCTTCATAGCCGGTGGTGCCGTTGATCTGGCCGGCGAAGAACAGCCCGTTCACCAGCTTGGTTTCCAGCGAGGCCTTCAGGCCGCGCGGATCGAAGAAGTCGTACTCGATCGCGTAGCCGGGGCGGGTGATGTGCGCGTTGCTGAAGCCGCGGATGCTGCGCACCATCTCCAGCTGCACGTCGAACGGCAGCGAGGTGGAGATACCGTTGGGGTAGATCTCGACGATGCCCAGGCCCTCGGGCTCGACGAAGATCTGGTGGCTGGCCTTCTCGGCAAAGCGCACCACCTTGTCCTCGATGGAGGGGCAGTAGCGCGGGCCGATGCCCTCGATCTGGCCGCTGTACAGCGGCGAGCGGTGCAGCGCGTCGCGGATGATCTGGTGGGTCTGTTCGGTGGTGTGGGTGATCCAGCAGCTGACCTGCTGCGGATGCTCGTCCACCGAGCCGAGGAAGGACATCACCGGGCGCGGCGTGTCGCCGGGCTGCTCGTCCATCACGCTGTAGTCCAGCGAGCGGCCGTCGATGCGTGGCGGCGTGCCGGTCTTCAGGCGGTCCACCTGGAACGGGCGCTCGCGCAGGCGCGCGGCCAGCGTGGTGGCCGGCGGGTCGCCCATGCGGCCGGCGGCGTACTGGGTCGGGCCGACATGGATCTTGCCGGCCAGGAAGGTGCCGGCGGTCAGCACCACGGCCTCGGCGTCGAAGCGCAGGCCGGTCTGGGTGATGACCCCGCGCACGGCGTCACCTTCGATGACCAGGTCATCGACGGCGGCCTGGAACACGGTCAGGTTGGCCTGGCCTTCGACGATGGCGCGGATCGCCATGCGGTACAGGTTACGGTCGGCCTGGCAGCGGGTGGCGCGCACGGCCGGACCCTTGGAGGCGTTGAGCGTGCGCCACTGGATGCCGGCGCGGTCGGCGGCATGCGCCATCGCGCCGCCGAGGGCGTCGATCTCCTTGACCAGGTGGCCCTTGCCGATGCCGCCGATGGCCGGGTTGCAGCTCATCGCCCCCACCGTTTCGATGTTGTGGGTCAGCAGCAGGGTGCGCACGCCGGTACGGGCCGCGGCCAGCGCGGCTTCGGTGCCGGCGTGGCCACCGCCGATGACGATGACGTCGTAACGATGGAAGGACGGGTTCATGGGGACTGTTCAGCTGGGGGCGGGCGCGGCCGGGGCGGCGCCGGGGTGGCGATTTTAGCGCCATTCGGGGCCGCGGCGCCGGCGCCGGCCGGCCGGCGTCGAAATCAGCCCTAAAGTTGGCAGGATTTTTGCAGATAACCCAATAGCACCCACCGTGGCTGGCGCCGCAGGCGCCGGTGACCGGAATTGGAACAGGGGCCGGTACAGGCGCACGGTGGGGAAGCAGGGGGCCGGCAGTCGGGGGACTGTCCGGCCCTGTTTTTTTGCGGCTGCCGGGAAGGCGCCATCCACGCATGGCGTGGATCTACTGGCGCTGGGCCCCTCGCCGGTTGGCGACCAACAAAACAGACGGCCCCGCATTGCGGGGCCGTCTGCCTTCAGAGGTGCCGACATCCGACAGGGCCGGAACAGGGGGGATCCAGATGTTCCTGTCGGATATCGACGTAGAGCTTTTTGCGGCGGCCCGTGTCGTTTTTGTCACATTGTGACGCGGGCCGTCACTGCCCGCGTAGAGTGCGGCTTGGACCGTGTGAAATGCAAGATGGTTCAGCGCTCAACTGTGCGCTGCGTCGCACGATCCATGTTGCGCCAAGGGGAGCCGTTCATCCTCGGCGCACTCGGCGCCGGGGCTGGCCGGGCCTGCGGCGCGGGCGCCGATGGCTGCACGCTGGACTGCGGCGGGCGACGCATCGAGTCCATGTTCCGCCACGGCGAGCCACCGTTGTACGACGGACGCGACGGCGGCGGCGGGCGGTTCTCGCCACCGTTGCCAGGCGGGCGCGGCGGCGGCCGATGGTTGTGCGGCGGCCGGTAGATCGGCCGCGAGTAGTACGGATTGCCATAGCCGCCGTAATAGCCGCCGTAGCCGCCGTAGTACGGGTAACCATAGTTGTAGGGATAGCCGGCCGGGTAGCGGTACTCCACCGACGGCGCACCGTGGTAGTAGCCGCCGCCGCGGCCACCGCCGACATAGTCGTAGGTGGCGCAGCCGGTCAGGGCCAGCATCAGGCCACCGGCAAGCATCAAGCGCATTTTCATGGTGGGTCCCCCCAGAGGACGGGTGTGCAGTCAGCTTCGTGCGCGGGCATTGAATCGGCCCTTAATTCCGCTGGCCAGGATGAATGGAGGTGAAGGGCTGCATGCTGGCATGACGTGTGCCCCGGTCGCCAGCGCGGGGGCATACGTTAATCTTGCGTCATGAGCGATTCACTGTTGCCCCGCGCCGACGATGTCCTGCTTGCTGCCGCGAGGATCGCCCCGCATGCCAGCGTGACCCCGGTGCTGCGCTCGCACACGCTTGACGCGATGGCCGGCGCACCGCTGGCGTTCAAGGCCGAGCACCTGCAGCGCGGCGGCGCATTCAAGTTCCGTGGTGCCTGCAACGCGGTGTGGTCGCTCGATGCCGATCGCGCCCGTGCCGGCGTGGTCACCCATTCCTCCGGCAATCATGGCGCCGCGCTGGCCCTGGCCGCGCGCACCCGTGGCATTCCCTGCCACGTGGTGGTGCCCGAAGGTGCGGTGGCGGCCAAGCTGGCCAACATCGCCCGGCACGGTGCCACGCTCTGGCGCTGCCCGCCGACCATCGCCGACCGTGAGGCCACCTGCGCCAAGGTGCAGGCCGATACCGGCGCAACCCTGGTCCACCCCTATGCAGATCCGGCAGTGATGGCGGGGCAGGGCACCGCGGCCCTGGAACTGCTGCACAGCGATGGCCCGTTCGATGTGCTGGTGGTACCGGTGGGCGGCGGTGGCCTGGCCAGCGGTACCGCGCTGGCGCTGCAGCATGCCAGCCCGCAGACCCGGCTGGTGCTGGCCGAACCGGCCGGCGCCGATGACACCGCACGCTCGCTGGCCGCAGGCGAGCGCCAGGCGGCTTTCACCCCGGACACGATCTGCGATGGCCTGCGCACCCTGATCGGCGCGCCCAACTTCGAGCTGCTGCGCGCGGCGGGTGCGGAAGTGATCGTGGTCGATGACGCGGCCACGCTGGCGGCGATGCGCCTGCTGTGGGACGTGCTCAAGCAGGTGGTCGAGCCTTCCTCGGCGACCGTGCTGGCCGCGGTGCTGGCGCAGCCGCAGCGGTTTGCCGGGCTGCGCGTGGGCCTGGTGTTGTCCGGTGGCAATGTCGACCTGCCAGCGCTGCGCTGGGGGACGCCTTGAGCCGTGACCGGCAGCGGCACCGCACCGGCCTGCTGGGCTGGTTGTGGCGGCTGTTCGTGGTGCTGGTGATCTGGCTGCTGGGTGTGACAGCCTGGATCGTCTGGGTGGGTGAGCGTGACCAGGCGGCCAAGGCCGATGCCATCATCGTGCTCGGTGCAGCGGCCTATGACGCCAAGCCGTCGCCGGTGTTCGAAGAACGCATCCGCCATGGCCTGGATCTCTATGAGGCCCAGTACGCGCCACTGCTGATCTTCACTGGTGGCTATGGCGGCACCGGCGCGCGCTTTTCCGAATCGCAGGTGGCGCGGCGTTATGCGCTCAAGCACGGGGTGCCGGACGACGCGATCCTGATCGAGACCGCCTCGCGCAACACCGTGCAGAACCTGGTCGAAGCCAAGCGGTTGATGGACCAGCGCAACCTGCACCGGGTGATCATCGTCAGTGACCCGCTGCACATGGCGCGCGCGCTGCGCCTGAGCAAGGCGCTGGGTATCGATGCACTGGCCTCGTCCACGCCCAGCACGCGCTTCCGCAGCTTCCATACCAGCTGGCGTTTCCTGGTGCAGGAAATCTATTTCTTCCACCGCGACCTGGTGCGCCCGCCGCTGAGTTCGCCGGCCAATACCTGAGCGGCTGCCTGCTTCTGGTGGGTGCCGACCTTGGTCGGCACACGGCCGGCGGCGCCGCGATCTGATGGGTTGTGCCAACCAGGGTTGGCACCTACCAAAAGCAGATTCGCGGTCGCGTGATCAGGTCTGCTTGCGCCGGATCGGAATCGCCGACACCGGTACCGAAGCCACGTCATGCCCGCCTTCGCGGATCGGGGCACCCGGGTCCGGCGCCCAGGCGTGGGCGTAGATCACTTCCCAGCTGCTCGGCAGCTTGCCGTCGGCGCGGCGCATCGGCTCGTACGCGGCGGCGGCCGCAGCGAAACGGCCACGCCCGGTCAGCGTGTGGCGGCGGTCCGTCCTCGCGTTGGTCGCACCCATCGCGCGCAGTTCGCGCATCAGCGAGGGCAAATCGTCGTAGGTCAGGGTGAACAGGTCGCGGTCCAGCACCGGGTCGCGGAAGCCGGCCATCATCAGCGCATCGCCGAACTGGGCAATCTGCGCGAAGCGGCTGACGTGCGGGCGATCATCGGCGGCGGCAAAGGCTTCATTGAGTTCGACCAGCGTCTCCGGGCCGAAGGTCGAGCACAGCAGCAGGCCACCGGGCTTGAGCACGCGGCGGAACCCGGCGAACACCGCGGGCAGGTCGTCCACCCACTGCAGGCACAGGTTGCTGAAGATCACGTCCACGCTGTTGTCGGCCAGCGGCAGCGCGGCCGCATCGCCGCACAGGCGCTGGAACGGCTTCCACCAGCCGGCCTGGCGCTTGGCCTGGTCCAGCATCGGCAATGCCACGTCCAGCGCGATCACCTGCGCCTTCGGCCAGCGCTTCTTCATCAGTGCACTGGCGTGGCCGGTACCGGCGCCGATGTCCAGCACCACCTCGGGCTTGCGTGCCTCCAGGTAGTCCAGCGACTCGATCAGCCGCGACTGCACCTCGCGCTGCAGGGCGGCGGCGGCGTCGTAGCTGTTGGCAGCGCGGGCGAACGCGCGGCGGACGTGGCGGGCATCGAAGTGGGACGGCATTGCGAAAGTCTCTTAGAACGTACCGGGGTAGGCGCCGCCGTCGATCAGCAGGTTCTGCCCGGTGAGGTAACCGGCCTGTGCGCTGCACAGGAAGGCGCAGGCGGCGCCGAATTCATCCGGCGTGCCGAAGCGGCCGGCGGGAATCTGCTGGCGGCGGCGCTCGGCCACTTCGCCGGCGTCGCCATCCTTGCCCGCACTGTGGGCGAAGTTGGCGCGCAGGCGGTCGGTGTCGAACTGGCCGGGCAGCAGGTTGTTGATGGTGACGTTGTGGGCCACGGTGCGGCGCGACAGGCCGGCGACGAAGCCGGTCAGGCCACTGCGCGCGCCGTTGGACAGCGCCAGGATGTCGATCGGGGCCTTCACCGCCGAGGAGGTGATGTTGACGATGCGGCCGAAGCCGCGATCGATCATCGCGTCCACGGTGGCGCGGATCAGTGCGATCGGCGCCAGCATGTTGGCGTCCAGCGCGGCGATCCAGTCATCGCGCTCGAAGTTGCGGAAATCACCGGGCGGCGGGCCACCGGCATTGGTGACCAGGATGTCCACCTGCGGGCACGCGGCCAGTGCCGCAGCGCGACCGGCCTCGGTGGTGACATCGGCGGCGACCGCGCGGACATCCGCAGCGCCGGGCAGGGCGCGCAGCTCCTCGGCCGCGTGCTGCAGCGCCGCCTCGCCACGGGCCACGATCACCACGTTGACGCCCTCGCGCACCAGCGCACGCGCGCAGCCCAGGCCCAACCCCTTGCTTGCGCCGCAGACCAGTGCCCAGTGGCCGTTGATACCCAGATCCATGCGTCAGTCCTGCGCGGTTCGGAAGGCGCTCATTGTCCGCCATCGGCCGGTGACAGGCCGGCAACGAAGTGTTGCAGGGCAGCGGCGACCTCGTCGGCATGGCCGAGGAACGGCGCATGGCCGCCATGGGCAACGGTCAACGCCTGACTCTGCGGGGCCAGCGCCGCAGCGGCCTGCATCGCGGCCGGCGACACCAGGCGGTCGCGCTGGCCGGCGATCCACAGGCTGGGTTTGCCCAGGGTCGGCAGTGCGCCGCGCAGGTCGGTGTTTTCCAGCAGGCGCAGGCCTTCCAGCAGCGCACGTTCGGTGGGCGCACCGCGCTCGACCAGGCGCTGGCGCAGCGTGCGCAGCTCCTCGCGGGCGTGCGCCGAGCCCATCACGTCCAGTGCCAGGAAGCGTTCCAGGGTGCCGCCGAAGTCGGTGGCCAGCTCACGCCCGAACTGCTCGAACACCGCCGGTTCCACCGCATGCGGCCAGTCCTCGCCACGCACGAAACGCGGCGTGGCCGCGATCATCGCCAGCCCGCGCACCTTCGGCAGCGTCGCTGCCGCATGCAGTGCGAACAGCCCGCCCAGCGACCAGCCGCACCACACCGCCGGCGGCGTGGCCGCGGCAATGGCGTTGACCACGAACGGCAGGCGCAGCGGCGTGGTGTCGTCGCGGCTATGGCCGTGGCCGGGCAGATCGACCCGATGCAGGGTGAACCGGTCCGCCAGGCGCTGCACCAGCGGTGCGAACACACCGCCCTGCAGGGCCCAGCCATGGATCAGAACCAGGTCCGGCCCACGGCCGGTCACTTCAATATGCATGGGCAACGACGCGGAACTCAGGCAAAGGCGGGCAGCGGTGGCGGGGCGCTCTCACGTGCGGCCAGGGTCACGTGGTCGCGCGCGCTGGCGATGGCGTCGACCAGGCCGCGCACCTGGTCCGGCGAGTGCAGTGCGGACAGGGTGACGCGCAGCCGCGCCTTGCCTTCCGGTACCGTCGGCGGTCGGATCGCGCCGACCAGCCAGCCGGCCTGTTCCAGCGCCCGCGACATCGCCACGGCCGAGTGGTCGTCGCCACACAGCAACGGTTGGATCGGGGTCTCCGAGGCCATCAGGTCCAGTCCGTGGCGACGCGCTTCGCTGCGGAACAGCGCGATCAGATCAGCCAGTTTGGAGCGGCGCCAGTGGTCGCGGCGTGCCAGGCGCACCGCTTCCAGTGCCGCCGCCGCCATCGCCGGTGGTACGGCGGTGGTGTAGATATAGGGGCGTGCGGTTTCGGCCAGATGCTCGATCAGGTCGTCGCGGCCCAGCACCAGGGCGCCGGAACCACCCAGCGCCTTGCCCAGCGTGACCAGCTGCAGCGGCACATCGTCCACGCCCAGTCCGGCCGCCGCGACCGCGCCACGGCCATCACCGACCACGCCTACGCCGTGCGCGTCATCGACGTAGAACAGCGCCTGCTGCAGTCGTGCCACCAGCGACAGTGCACGCAATGGGGCGATGTCGCCATCCATGCTGAAGACACCATCGGTGGCCAGCATCGCCGCGCCATCGGGCGCATGCTTGAGCTGACGCATCGCACCTTCCGCATCCAGATGCGGATAGCGGCGCAGGCGCGCGCCGGCAAGCCGGGTCGCATCCAGCAGGCTGGCATGGTTGAGCCTGTCCTGCACGCACACATCGTTCTCTTCGCTCAGCAGCGCCTGCTGCACCGCCAGGTTGGCGGCGAAGCCACTGCCGAACAGCAGTGCACGCGGGTAGCCGAGCCAGTCGGCCACTTCGCGCTCCAGCGCATCGTGCATTGCGTGGTGGCCGCACACCAGGTGCGAGGCACCGGCGCCAGCGCCCTCGCGCGCGGCGGCATCCTGCAGCGCGTTGACCACGCTGAACTGCTGGGCCAGGCCGAGGTAGTCGTTGCTGCAGAAGCCGGTCAGCCACTGGCCGTCCACTTCCAGGCGCACACCATCACGACGGCTGACCGTGCGTCGCGGGCGGCGACGCCCCTGGGCATCGCGCAGGGCGCGCTGGGCATGAAGGCGAGCGGTCAGGTCGGGGCGGGCCATGGCGGCTGAATGCGGCGACGGGGCGGCTAGGGTAGCGCGTTGCCGCGACGCCTGCCTGCATCCCGTCTCAGGCCGCGTGAGCGCAGCCGCAGCCGGGAGCATCGGCGCTGATGTCGGCGTGCACGGTGCCACCGTGGTCGTGGCCCTCGGCATCCACCTGCACCGCCATCGGCTGCAGCCCCAGCCGCGCGAACAGGGCCAGGTCGCGCTCGCTCTCCGGGTTGCCGGTGGTCAGCAGCTTGTCGCCGTAGAAGATCGAATTGGCACCGGCAATGAAGCACAGCGCCTGCAGTTCGTCGCTCATGGCCTCACGCCCGGCCGACAGCCGCACCATCGAGCGCGGCATGGCGATGCGCGCCACGGCGATCATGCGCACGAACTCGAACGGGTCCAGCTCGGCACTGCCGTGCAGCGGTGTACCCGCCACCTGCACCAGCTTGTTGATCGGCACTGAATCGGGATGGGCCGGCAGCGTGGCCAGCGCCAGCAGCAGGCCGACCCGCTGCGCGCGCGTCTCGCCCATGCCGACGATGCCGCCGCAGCAGGTTTTCAGGCCGGCGTCGCGCACGTGCTCCAGCGTATCCAGGCGGTCCTGGTACTGGCGTGTGTGGATGATCGAATCGTAGTAGTCCGGCGCGGTGTCGAGGTTGTGGTTGTAGTAGTCCAGGCCGGCATCCTTCAGCGCACGCGCCTGTTCGCCACTGAGCATGCCCAGCGTGGCGCAGGTCTCCAGGCCCAATGCCTTCACCCCGGCGATCATCGCCGCCACCTTCGGGATGTCGCGGTCCTTCGGCGAACGCCATGCGGCGCCCATGCAGAAACGCGACGCACCGGCGGCCTTGGCCTGGCGTGCCTTGGCCAGCACCGCGTCGGTGTCCATCAACTTCTGTGCGTTCACCCCGGTGCTGTAGCGCTGCGCCTGCGGGCAGTACGCGCAGTCCTCCGGGCACCCGCCGGTCTTCACCGACAGCAGCGTGGAAACCTGTACCTGCGATGGGTCGAAATGGTCGCTGTGGACCGCTGCGGCGCGGAACAGCAGCTCAGGGAACGGCAGATCGAACAGCGCCTGCAGTTCGTCGTGTTGCCAGTCGTGGCGGATGGCAGCAGCCATGGCGGGACCTTGGGTACGAGTGGAGCGAGGGCGGCAGTGTGGGTGGGCGCACCGGGACTGTCAACCGAAATGTATTAAATATAGTTTACAGTGGCCGGTACGCGCAGCTGGGACACGCGTTGAAACTGATCCGGAAGGAGGCGGTGCGCGCTGCGCCGGCGATACACTCAGGCGTGCACATTCAATCGGGCCGCGTTGCAATGGACTCTCTCGACAGCTGGTTGCCGATCACCCGCGAAGAGCTGGAAGCTCTGATCGCGCGGCAATTGCAGGACTGCTCACCGGGGCACCGAGCCATCTTCGAAACGCTGCGTGTGCCATTGCGTGCAATGCCACTGCACAGGCTGGGCACCATCGAGTCGGTGTGGGTGGTCGCACAACTGCCTGACGGGTTGCTGTACTACGAGGACGTCGAGGAAGGGTTCGAGGTGGGTGCGCCCGGCGAGGATGGGGTACTGCCGGACCGGGGCTGTTCGCAGCTGGAGCTGACCCACGTTCTGCATCGTTTGGCGATCTGAACATCGGCGTTGCAGATTGTTGCATCTGTCCGGGTTTCGGGTGCGTTTCTCCGCAGCACCAGTGCATTTCACCGCATCCTGCAAGGCCTTCAGCCACAGTGGCCGCTGTCCGCCAGCCTTCGCAGCGTCCAGACTGCCCTGCATGATTGATCTTTACCGCCTCCGCGGCCGTATCACCGCGCTGGTCCTCAGCGAGGCCTGGCGCCGCCGCGCCGCACTCTGGGGCGGCGCCGTGGCCGTGGCACTGGTGGCGATCCTGTTCGCCAAGGCCAGCGACGCCGCCTTCCATCTGTTCCAGCGCATCACCTCGCACTCGCCGTGGTGGGCCCTGCTGCTCACGCCTGGCATCTTCGCGTTGCTGGCCTGGCTGACCAGTGGCGTGCTGAAGCCCACGCGCGGCAGCGGCATTCCGCAGGTCATTGCCGCGTTGGACAAGCCGGATGAGTCGTTCCGCAGGACCAATCTTTCGCCCGCGGTCTCGGCGGGCAAGCTACTGCTGACCTCGTTGTCGCTGCTCGGCGGCGCGTCCGTTGGCCGTGAAGGCCCGACGGTGCATGTGGGTGCCAGCCTGATGTACCTGTTCGGCCGCTGGTTCGGCTTCAAGGACCCACGCGAGCTCTCGCACTTCCTGCTGGCCGGTGGTGCTGCCGGCATCGCGGCGGCGTTCAACACGCCGCTGGCCGGTATCGTTTTCGCCATCGAGGAGCTCAGCGGCCGTTTCGAGCATCGCTTCTCCGGCACCCTGCTGACCGCGGTGATCGTCGGTGGCGTGGTGTCGCTTGGCCTGCTGGGCAATTACACCTACTTCGGTCATGTGAGCGCACGCCTGCCGCTGGGCCAGGGCTGGCTGGCGATCCTGCTGTGCGGCGTGGTGGCCGGATTGCTGGGCGGAGTGTTCGCGCGTGCGGTGCTGGCCAGTGCGGCGGGGCGTCCGCGTTGGCTGGGCCAGCTGCGGCAACGGCATCCGGTGCTGCTGGCCGCCGGATGCGGCCTGGTGGTGGTGCTGCTGGCGCTGGTCTTCGGTGAAGGCGCGTTCGGTACCGGTTATGAGCAGGCGCGCAGCCTGGTGCAGGGCCAGGCGATGGTCGGCCACGAATTCGGGCTGATGAAGCTGCTGGCCAATCTGGCGTCCTACGTGGCGGGCATTCCCGGTGGCCTGTTCTCGCCCGCGTTGGCGGTCGGCGCCGGCCTGGGCCACAACCTGGCAGTGCTGATGCCGGGCGTGGACCCGCGCGCGTTCGTGCTGCTGGGCATGTGCGCCTACCTGACCGGTGTCACCCAGGCGCCGCTGACCTCGGCGGTGATCTCGCTGGAGCTGACCGACAGCGGTGATCTGCTGTTGCCGATCCTGGCCACGGTGCTGATTGCCCGCGGTGTGTCCGGGCTGGTATGCCGGGTGCCGATCTATCGTGGGCTGGCGGAGTTGTTGATGGTGCCGAAGACGGTTGGAGATGTGGCTGTCGAGGCGCCCGCTGTGCGATCCTCCCACTCGCGTGAAAATGGAGATGAGTAGGAGCAATGCAGCCAGGAGTCGCAATGTTCCTCCCGCAGGAGGTGTTGGCGCCGTTACGGTGCTACTTCGTCACCGATGATGGTTCGCTCCCGGAAGTGGAGCTCACGTGCTGTGAAGCCGCCGGGACGGCTGATGCGTTCGCCTATCTGTTTGCCTGCGGTGCCCGCGTCGCGGCTTCTGGAAGCGTGCAGCTCTGGCTCGGTGCGGAAGATCGTGGTCAGCCGTTCATGGGGCCGGGCGACGCGCGGCGTGTTCTCCAGGACGAAGTAGAGCCTTTCCATATCAGTCTTGCAGACATCGCCTGCGACGGCGTTCTTCTGCCAGAACTGGGTGTGCTCGTCATGCGCCATGGGTTGACGCTTGACTACCGCATGGGACCGTCGTGGGGCGAGCGGGAGGTACAAGCCTTCCTGCTTCTTCTGCACCAGTTGCAGCAGCGGGGTGCTGTGATGACCGTTCCCTGGTGGGGTGAAGAAGGCCAGCACAGGTTCGAGACCGCGTTGGCAGCCATTGAGATGTGTTGAGCGGGTTCGCCACAAGGCAGGCACGCAACTGATAGACGATATTCATTGCTTCGATCAACGCGATCAATCTTCCTTTCATCTTCACTCCTGCAGTGAAGATGATTCCCCGTTGCACCGTCTACCCGATGCCAGGTGCGCCGCTGAAGATGCACCCACGCCGGGGCTGCACCCGGACCTGCATCGAGAGCAACCATGATCAACTGCAGTATCCGCCGCCTGGCGGCTGCCGTGCTGGCCCTGGCCAGTTCCCCCGCGCTGGCGCTGGCAGGAACGCCTGTGCTGCCCAGCGATCGTAGCATCGGCATCATCGAGCCGGTGGCGCGTTTCGAGGGCGCCATGCCCACCAGCGTGGCGGTGTCCGAGACCGGGAGGATCTTTGTCAACTTCCCGCGCTGGGGCGATGAGGTGCCTTACAGCGTGGCCGAATGGCGCGACGGCCGCGCCGTGCCCTATCCGGATGCGCGCATCAACCGCAAGGACGGTCCCGATCCGGCGGCCCACTTCATCAGCGTGCAGAGTGTGGTGGCCGATGGCCAGGGTCGGTTGTGGGTGCTGGACACCGCCGCGCCCGGGTTCTCTGCACCTCAGGCCGGCGGCGCCAAGCTGGTGGCGATCGATCTGGCCACCAATACCGTGGCCAGAACGCTGGTGTTCCCGGCCAACGTCATCGACGCGCGCACCTACGTCAACGATGTGCGCTTCGATTTCCGTGTCGGTCGCGAGGGCGTGGCCTACGTGACCGACTCGTCGCTGAGCGGCATCGGCGGCATCATCGTGATCGACCTCGCTACCGGCGCCGCGTCCAAGCGCCTGATCGGCCATGTGTCCACATCGGCCGATCAGGCATTCGTACCGATCGTGGAAGGACAGCAGATGCGGCTGCGCAACGCGGATGGTTCCACGCAGCCGTTCACCGTGGCTGCCGATGGCATTGCGTTGTCGCCGGATGGCGCGACGCTGTTCTATACCCCGTTGTCCAGTCGCCATCTGTACAGCGTGCCCACCGCCTTGCTGCGCGACCCCAAGGTAAGTGAGGCGGCGCTGGCTGCGGCCGTGGTCGACCTCGGCGACAAGGGCGCGTCCGATGGTATGGAGATGGACGCCAACGGCCGGCTGTATGCGAGCGACTACGAGCACAACGCCATCCATGCCCGCGATGCGCAGGGGCGCTGGACGACTGTGGTGCACGACCCGCGCATCCTGTGGCCGGATACCTTGTCGATGGGGCCCGATGGCTATCTGTACTTCACCGCCAACCAGCTGCATCGGCAAGCCGGATTCAATGGCGGCGCGGATCGGCGGCAGACGCCGTACATGGTGTATCGCACTCGGGTGGATGCGAAGCCTGCGCCAACGCGGTGAAGTGATCGGGGCAGAATGTGGACGATGAAAATGCCTACGGGTCGTTGAGGGCGCCCCCGATGGCAACGCGCTGACGGCGGCGACATGCTGAAGTGCATGTCTGCCTTCTTCAACCCAGTCCGCCACGTGCAGGCTGCACTTCGTGTGCTGCTACCGCTCCGCTGCCTGGTCTGCGGTGACCCGGGCCACGATGGGCTGGACCTCTGCGCTGCATGCCTGGCCGAACTTCCGTGGTCCGGCCGCGCCTGCCTGCGCTGCGCATTGCCGCTGCCCGACAACGCGTTGATCGTCTGCGGAACCTGCCGCGAGGAGGTACCGCCACAGGCCGCCACGCATGCCAGCCTGCTGTACCTGCCGCCTGTGGATCAGCTGCTGGTGCGCTACAAATTTCATCAGGATCTCGCAGCCGGACGCCTGCTCGCGCAACTGATGCAGCGCGCGCCGCCGCCCTGGTGGTGTCCGCCACTGGTGCCGGTTCCGTTGCACAATCGCCGGTTGCGCCAGCGCGGCTACAACCAGGCGGGCGAGCTATGCCGGTTGCTGCCGATGCCGGTCTGGCAAGGGCTGTACCGGCGCCGCCACACCGCACCGCAGTCCGAACGCACGGCCGAACAACGCAGGGAAAATCTGTTCGATGCGTTTGCTATCCGTGGTCCGGTGCCCACGCGGCTGACCGTGGTCGATGACGTGATGACCACCGGCAGCACGGTGATGGAGGTCGCCGAGACGCTGCGCCTGGTCGGCGCTGCGGAGGTGCGCGTGTGGGTATGCGCGCGGGTGCCGTGATCGCTCCCTTCATCGACAGGGGCTAGGATGCGTCAGGTTCCGGATCGAAGGAGTGGCCATGAATTCCCCCTTGTCTCCCTTGTTGTCGGCGGTCGGCCGTAGCTGGTGGATCCTGCTGTTGTATGGGCTGGTCGCGCTGGGCTTCGGCATTGTCGCCATCGGCTGGCCGCTGTCGGCGGCGATGGCACTGGCGTGGACGCTGGGTGTAGTCGCCATCGTTGAGGGCGTCATCAGTCTATTCGCACTGATCAGCGGCGGCAGTGGCGCTTCCCGTGGCTGGCTGGCGCTGTATGCCATCGCTTCGCTGGGTTTCGGCATCCTGGCGGTGATCAATCCGCTGGCCACCGCCAGCGTGCTGGTGCTGTTCCTGGCGGCGTGGCTGCTGGTGGCCGGCATCTATCGCATCGTGTTCGCGATCCGCGTGCGCAAGCAGATTCAGGGCGAGTGGCTGCTGATTCTTAGTGGCGTGCTGGCAGTGGTGCTGGGCCTGCTGTTTGCGGCCAACCCCTATGCGGGCGTGGCGGTGACCACGCTGTGGATCGGCATCGGCAGCCTGCTGTATGGGCTGCTGCAGGTGCTGGTGGCGTTCAAGCTGCGGAAGCTGAAGTGAGGGCTCTGCTTGCGCTGGTGTTGGGGGCGGCGACGGCCCTGGCAGGCTGCATGCCCAGCGCGATGCCCGCCATGCGGGTGGGAGCGGACCGCCCGCCACTGCCCGGCGTGGATGTGCGCCTGAGCGCGGTCGATGCGGCCGGCAAGGGCGTGCCGGTACAGTGGCAGGACGAGAAGCTGACGCTGCGCGAGCCTCCACTTGCCAGCAGTGCGGACATCGCTGACGTGCGCGCCGTGCAGGATGAGTACGGCCAGACGGCGCTGCAGATCCGCTATCGGCCCGAGGCGCACCAGCGCATCCACGATGGCACAGCGGCGATGGTCGGCCAGCGCATGGCGATCAGCGTGGATGGCCGGGTGCTGATGGTGGCGACGGTGCAGGGACCGTTTGCTGAATCGATGAACCTGAGTGGGTTGACCGGTAGTGATGCCGAGGCACTGGAGAAACACATCACCGGGTCTGTGCCGGTGAAGCCGTAGCAGCGGGTAGGTGCGTGCATGCGCCGTGCGCGTGGGACAGCGTGCTGCCTTGGGGAAGGGCCGCCATTGATACAACCCTCAACCAGTGATGGGCTCAGCGCTTTGGCGGCGGCGCCTGGTCTGCAGCCCAGATCCAGAAGGTGTCACCCCAGTCGCTGTTGATGGCGGGGAACACATCGCCTTGCTTGAAGAAGCGCCGACCACCTTGCGCGGGCGTGTACCACCAGCCGGCCACAGGCACCCGCTTGCCGGCGGCGACTCGGTCCGGTCGGAGATCCGGCTGATCGGTGCCGGTGTAGCTGCCGTCGATTTCCTCGAATTCATCGGCAATGGGTTCGACAAAATACCAGTCGCAATCCTTCAGATCGAAGGCCGAACCGGCGATCACTGACGGAGCCACCTTCACCAGATCGGCCTGAATGTCTGACCATCCATAGGGATCCAGATGCCGGTTTGCATCGAGGAAGCGATACAGGCCTTCTGCATCGCCCCACAGTCGCTCTCGACCGAACTGCCGCAGTACGGCTCGTCCAACATCATTGGGGGCCATGGCTGGGCAAAGGTGTCCGTACCCACCAGTCCATGCAAACTGAAGTGAAGCTATGGGGTCATCTTTGGCAACGTAGATACCAGTGCGCGGAGGAACCTGATTGGTTCGCACGACAAAATCTGTGCGGACACGGAATTTTGGGATTCGATGTGAGTCGATCACGCCCTTGTTCCAGAGCAGCCAGAATGAGAAGTCATTCTTGACGGGGGGGCGTGCGACTATGCCGGAGAGCTCCCGTGCATATCTGAAGACGCTTTCGGTGGTGTCACGGAACAGCTTTTCCTGCTCCGGCGTCGCCCAGGTCATCTGGTAGGCGTACTCCTCCAGCATGCGAGCACATTGGTGTTCACCTGCTCCTCGATACCGCTCGATTGAGCGCAGTGCTATGTCTTCAACCACACATTCCCGGAACTCCATCAGTGCAGGATAGGCATACGTCGAAAAATGCGATGCCGTATCTTGTGATTCCCAACCCGCCAAGGCTCTGCCAGCTGTATCCAGATGCGAGCGCTCATCAAGTATCTGGTCGGTCATGGCTAGCAGGCTGTCGATCTGCGGCAACAATCCCTTCAGATAATCCATCGAGGTGAAATGATGGATGAGGGCGGCTTGGCGCTTGTGCCAGGGCGTCAATTCCATGGGGCGGGCATGCTTCTGATGGTGCAACTCCGGAAAGGGCAGGTCATGAAATGCTCTTCAACCCAATGCCGGCGGCGTCTGGTCTGGCGCCCAGATCCAGAAGGTGTCACCCCAGTCGCTGTTGATGGCGGGGAACACATCGCCTTGCTTGAAGAAGCGCCGACCACCTTGCGCGGGCGTGTACCACCAGCCGGCCACAGGCACCCGCTTGCCGGCGGCGACTCGGTCCGGTCGGAGATCCGGCTGATCGGTGCCGGTGTAGCTGCCGTCGATTTCCTCGAATTCATCGGCGATGGGTTCGACAAAATACCAGTCGCAATCCTTCAGATCGAAGGCCGAACCGGCGATCACTGACGGAGCCACCTTCACCAGATCGGCCTGAATGTCTGACCATCCATAGGGATCCAGATGCCGGTTTGCATCGAGGAAGCGATACAGGCCTTCTGCATCGCCCCACAGTCGCTCTCGACCGAACTGCCGCAGTACGGCTCGTCCAACATCATTGGGGGCCATGGCTGGGCAAAGGTGTCCGTACCCACCAGTCCATGCAAACTGAAGTGAAGCTATGGGGTCATCTTTGGCAACGTAGATACCAGTGCGCGGAGGAACCTGATTGGTTCGCACGACAAAATCTGTGCGGACACGGAATTTTGGGATTCGATGTGAGTCGATCACGCCCTTGTTCCAGAGCAGCCAGAATGAGAAGTCATTCTTGACGGGGGGGCGTGCGACTATGCCGGAGAGCTCCCGTGCATATCTGAAGACGCTTTCGGTGGTGTCACGGAACAGCTTTTCCTGCTCCGGCGTCGCCCAGGCCATCTGGTAGGCGTACTCCTCCAGCATGCGAGCACATTGGTGCTCGCCTGCGACACTGTATTGCTCGATTGAGCGCAGTGCTATGTCCTTGACGATGCCTTCACGAAACTCCATGAGCGCCGGAAAAGCGTACGTCGCGAAGTGTGATGCCGTATTTTGGGAGCTCCAACCTGCCAAGGCTCTGCCCGCCGTATCCAGATGCGATCGCTCATTGAGCATCTGGTCGGTCAGCGCCAGCAGGCTGTCGATCTGCGGCAACAATCCCTTCAGATAATCCATCGAGGTGAAATGATGGATGAGGGCGGCTTGGCGCTTGTGCCAGGGATTGAGTTCCAGGTATTGGTTGCTCATGTTCAGCGATTGAGTTTCTGGCCGGAGATGTTTGGCAGCCCTAGCTTCACATCGTTCATCTGGGTGCCAAAATCAGTTGTGCCCCAGCCTGTGTCAAGAGGGCCGAGAATGCGCGGATTGTTGATCTCCGTCCGGAGGCCTACGTACTTTACCTGCTCGTGCGGAGGCAGCAGCTTCCACTTGTCATAGGTCATGCTGCTCTTGGTCATGGCGCCGGTGGTTTCATTGACCGCGTAGTACTCCGAACTATCGGCCAACGTCCTCTTCCCCGGCATGCCGGAAGCGTCATATTCAAAGGCCGCATCGAATTTGATCTGCTCGTAGCCGCCTTCAAGGTGGTGATCCTTCAGCTCTTTCTTGATTTGCGCAGATGCCGGGCCGCGCCACACCTTCAGTTCTTCTCCTGCCTTGAGCTCATAGACGACGAACTGTCCATTGGGGTTCCAGTCTGGCCAGACGGCCAGGTGCTTTCGCCAGGTGGCCCTCGGGTCGGCTGACTTCATGATCGTATTGAAGACTTCTTCGGTAACCCAGTCCGCACCGGCACTGAAGTTCGCTGGTGAGACCACGCGATACAGCTTTGCAGGTCCCTTGATCGTATCGGCGCACATGCCTTTGGCAAAACTCTTGATCTGGTCATCGGTCAATTTCGGGAAGCCCTTGTCCGCCATCTTGTCGACACGTGCACGATAGTCGGACGGATCGAGCGGCATATTCTTGGTTGGCTCTCCTTTACCAAGCCACGAAGGCGGCGGATCAACCCGCCGCATCAACGTGACGGCATGTGCCTCGGGCAGCGTTCCGGTGAAATGGAAATTGCCGGCGTTGACGATGCCGCGTCGCTGCACCATGTCTTCGAATTCAAGGCGCTTGATGATCGTGTCAAGGATGCGCTGTACGGGCGCCAGTACTTTTCCGATGTAGTTGTCTGCGATCTTCCGGATGCCAACGACGAGGTCGATGGTCTCCTGGGCACGGCGCCCCACCATCGGGATGTCGGCCACCTTGCCCAGCAGGCTACGCATCAGCAGCACGGCGCGATCGAAGGCTTTCAACAGCTGTGCCTGGGTCACCCGTGCACGCACGATGCGGGTCTGCTTGGCCAGCTCATGGAACACGCGGTCCCAGCGCAGTGCTTTCCAGTATTGGGCGACCTCACGTCGGCGCAGGAGCGTGATGACCCAGCTCATGGCCTCATCCACAGCGCGCACAAGATGGTTCAAGCCGAAGCGGCGGATGAAGAGGAAGAAGATCTTCAATACACCCTTCAGCAGCGAGCCCAGCGTGGGGATCAGGCCGATCAGGGTCAGGACCAGCGCGATCCAGGCCCAGGAATTGCTCTTGTCGTCGTTGATCTGCTTGCAGTTGGCAATGATGTCTCGGACGTCGCAGACCTGGTCCACGCCGGGGATCATTGAAATGGCGGTGTCGAATACGACCTGCCCGGTGCTGCGCTCCTGGTTGAAGTCCCCCTGGATCGACTCCCACAGCCATGCGAAGACGTTCTTGCCGCCGTCGACAGCACTCCTGTACTGCTCGCTGATGAAGGCGAGCGCTTCGCGAAGCTGCTGCAGGGTGACGGGGGCTGCCTGATTGGGGAGATCGGTGCGCGAATCACCCACGGCCCGCACCCTGTTGAGGGTTGGCGATCAGTTCGAGGTCGGGCCAGTTGTCTTCCGTATCAGCGCTGCGGGGTTCATAGACGACCTTCTCTACCTCCTGCTTCGGGATGGGCTCATGGTGGGCCTTGCCGGCAACATCCAGCTTTCCCTTGATGACCGAGCCGTTCCTGAAGTGGATTTCGTAAGGAGTGCCTGCCATGGCCTGTTGTGTTTCCACATCGCGGTAGTCCAACGCGATCCAGTCGGGAATGCGCTGAAGCCCTCCAGGAAGCGGAGGGATGAACGGGACAGCGTGCTCCCCGCCCATGAACGGATGCTCGCCGGCCTTGACCTTGAACTCGCCGGGGCAGCTGAAGGTGATGTTGCCGCCCTCCAGCGTGATCGCACTGCTGCCGGCCTGCAGCACCACCTTGGTCTGCGCCAGCACGTCGATGCGCTCGTCGGTGGCGGTGATGGTCAGCGCCTGCTCGCTCAGCAGTTCCAGCTCGCCATCGTTGGCCTGCAGGCTGACCGGCCCCTGTGCGGCGATCACCCGCAGCGGGCCGCTCTGCGCGAACAGCGAGACGTGCTCGCCGGACACGGTGGCGAGGGTCTCGCCGGCGCTGACGTGCAGGTCCTGCTGCACGGTCATCTGCAGGTTCTGCCCGGCATAGGCCACGGCGCTGGCCGCGGTGGTCCAGGCCACGTGGTGCGGCGCTTCGGCCACCAGCAGCGGCGTGCCCAGCCGTTCCACCGGCTGCTCGCCAGGGCTGCGGCCGTCGCTGCCGGGCTTCATCGCGCTCTGCCCGTTCACGTCGCCGGTATAGCGGCCCTGTGCCTTCGGGTCGATCTGCTCGCGCAGCTGCTGGGTGCGCTGGTACTCGGCCAGGCCCGGCACCTGCTGCTCGGCCAGGGTCTGCTGCATCTGTTCCAGGCTGCGTTCGGCGCCTTTGAGCTGCGCCACCACGCTGGCGTTGTCCATCACCGTGGATGCGGCGCGCTCCTGCAGGCTGGCCGACAGCAGCAGGCCTTCGCTGGCATGCACGTTGCCCCAGCCCTGCGTGGCCAGCTCGAAACCTTCGCCGCGCAGCGCGCCGCGGGCGGTGTCCTGATGGGCGATCAGGTAGCCCAGTTCCAGCCGGCTGTCGGCCAGCGAGCTGTGCAGGCGGGTGCGCAGCTGGCCGGGGGTGTCATCCATCAGCCACTGCTGGGTGCCGCTGCCGTCGTGGGCCTGGGTATGCAGGCCACTGAGCACGCCGGGATGGCGCGCGTTCTCGTCGATGCCACCACCGAAGGGCGGGGCGACCTCGCCGTTGTACAGCTGGCCGGTGATGCGCGGCTGGTCGATGTCGCCGTGCAGGAATTCCACCAGCACCTCGCTGCCCACGCGGGGCAGGAAGCTGGTGCCCCAGTTGGGGCCGGCCACCCATTCGGCCACGGCCACCCAGCTGCCGCTGGTGTGGTCGCCGGGGGCATGGCCGGGCTGGGCACTGCCGGTGTCGGTCAGGCCACCGGGGTTGGGCGTACTGCCGCGTTGCCAGCCAAACTGGATGCGCACCTGGTGCTCGCGGTTGGGGGTCACCGCCGCGTTGGCGATGCCGACCACGCGCGCGGTCTGCGGGCCGTGCAGGGTGGGGCGGTCCTGCGGCAGGGCACGCAGCGGCACGCCACTGCCGGTGGCGATGAAGCTGTTGCGGTAGGCACCGCGCTCCAGTGCCGGGCTGCCCAGCAGGTCGGCAATGCCCTGGTCCAGGTTGTTCAGGGCCACGTGCTGCACCGCCAGCAGCTGGAAGGCCTGGCCTTCGTGCTGCGGATGCTGGGCCAGGCTGAAGGTGCTGCCGGCGGCCAGCTGGCGCTCGCTGCCGCTGCCGCTGTAGAGCACCTGGCCGACGCGCAGCGCATCCAGCCGCGCCTGCGCTTCGGCATCGGCCCAGCCGGACTGCGCGAAACGGCCGGCGCGCGGCTGCACATAGACCTCCAGCGCCGGCAGGCTGCCGGCGTCGGCACTGGACTGCGCGGCCACGGCACCGACCTGCTCGCTGTGCCAGCTGGCCACGGTGCTGGCGTTGGGCACCAGCTGCTGGCGCTCGGCGAAGGCGGTGATGCCATCGCGGGCCTCGGCCATGTCGGCGCGGTGGAAGCGCAACGTGCCGCGGTCAGGCAGCTCGGCCCCCGGCTCGAACACCACCAGCGTGTGTGCGGCCTCATCGCCCTGTGCCTGCTCGATGCGCCAGGCCAGGCCGGCTTCGGCCAGCAGGCGGGTGACGAAGGCCCAGTCGGTCTCGCGGTACTGGGTGGTGATCGCACGGACCGGCAGTTCGGCCTGCACGTCGAAGCGGAACACCGCCTGCGGGTAGTCGGTGAAGATCTGCTCGCAGATGGCGCGGGTGTCCTGGTCCTGGAAGATCACCGCGTTGCGGCGCAGCCGCAGCAGCGCCGTCCAGGGTTCAAGGATCAGGCGGTAGCGGGCCAGGCCGCCATCGCTGCCCAGCTGCGCGGCCTCGGTGCACAGGCCATGCCACTGCCGCAGCGAGCCGTCGGCCTGGTGCAGCTGCAGGGTCAGCGGCTGCTCCAGCCAGGATTCCAGTTCCAGGAAGGCGTCGGTGGCCAGGCAGTCGATCTGCAGGCGGTTGTCGCCGCAGACCGATTCGGTGCCTTCGAAGCGTTCGACGACCCACGTTTCATGCAGCCCCTGCAGGTGCAGCAGGCGTGGTTGCCGGGCGTCGAGCGTGATTGCCCGGACCAGTGCGACACCAGCGGCATCCATGCCCATGCAGAATCTCCCTTTGTAGTGGGAGAACTGTTGGGGCAGGACACCGCCGGCTGCCGCGAGCTACGCCATTCCTGCGGGATGCATCACGCTTGTTGGCCCCGAATCGGGCTGTTCACGACAGGATTCCGGAAGACGGGCTGTGCAATCGCGACGCCGCGATCAGCCCCGCTTGCCGGCAAACCGTGCTTCGATCTCTTCCAGCGACTTGCCCTTGGTCTCGGGCAGCCATAGCGCGGCCACCAAGAAGAACACGAAGGTGCACGCCGCCCAGAACACGAACATGCTGGCGTAGCCGGAGTGGCCCACCGTGGGCAGGAAGATCGCGGCGATGGTGGTGGACACGAACTGGTTGATCAGCAGCGCGATGCTCATGCCGTTGGAACGGATGCGGTTGGGCATCAGTTCGGACAGCGCCAGCCACACGCAGACGCCGGGGCCGACCGCGAAGAACGCGACGAATACCAGGATGCAGGCGGCCACCGCCCAGCCGTGTGCCGGCGGCGGCACCGGGCCGATGCGGGCCTGCTCGATGCGCAACGGTGCCTGCGCGGCCTTGGCCGGGTCGGCGAACGGGTTCAGGTGGAGCGTGCGGAAGAACGCGCCGATCACGCTGTCCGCCTGCACGGTGCCGGCACGCTCGATGCGCAGCTCGCGATCGGTCAGGTTGTCGCTGCGCAGGGCGCGCACATTGGTGAAATCGCCGTAGGCGTACGACACGGTCAGCTGCAGTGGCCGGCCTTCGCTGTCGATGCCTCCGCCCAGGCGCTGCCACTGCGTTTCATCCAGCACCAGCTGCAGGCCATCGCCGCTGACGGCGGCCTGCAGCTGCGATTGCACGTCTGCGCGGCCACGCTCGGCCTGGAAGAACAGGGTCGCGGCGGCCAGCAGGGCCACGCAGATACCGCCGCTGCCGAGCATCAGCAGGAACTTGCGGCCCTTGCGATCGACCAGCAGCAGCGCGACCACGGTCATCACCGCATTGAGCAGCTTGATTGCCACGTCGGCGCTGTTGGCCACCGAGCCGGACAGGCCGGCCTGGTTGAGGATGTTCACCGCGTACGCCAGCACCGAATTGATGCCGGTGGCCTGGGTGCAGGCCAGCACCACGCAGGCGAGCAGGAACGGCACCACGTAGCGGCGGCTGAGCAGCGGGTCGCGCTTGCCGTCGCGGCTGCTCGATTCCGGCGCCTGGATCTGTGCAAGCGTCGGCTCCACCTCCGAAGCGGGCAGTACGCGCTGCAGGCTGCGGCGCGCATCATCGATGCGACCGCGGCGCACCAGCCAGCGCGGCGACTCGGACAGCCAGAAGATGCCGGCGCAGAACAGCAGGCCCGGCGCCAGGCAGGTCCAGAAGATGGTGCGCCAGGCGTGGTCCTTCACCGTGAACAGTTCCTGCGCCTGTTGCGCGACCGGCAGTGAGCGCACGGCTTCAGCGGCGGCGTCGACTGCATGTGCGTGGTACAGGCCGATCAGCGCCGCCAGTACCAGGCCGATGGTCAGCAGCAGCTGGAACATGGCCGCACCGCGCCCGCGTCGTTCGGGGCTGAGCACTTCGGCCAGGTACAGCGGAATCACCACACCGATCAGGCCGCCACTGATGCCCTGCAGCAGTCGGCCTAGCAGCAACGGCGTGTAGCCCGAGGCCAGCGCCATGATCGGAATCGACGCGGTGAACAGCAGGCCGGCCAGCAGCATCGCGCCGCGGCGGCCGACCAGGTCGGCGACCATGCCGGCGAACAGCGAGGACAGCACGCTGCCCAGCAGCACCGCCGCCACGACGAAGCCGAGCTGCTGGCTGCTGAGCTGCCAGGCGTGGCTGGCGGTCGCTTCAAGATAGGGCAGGGCACCAGCGATGATGCCGATGTCGATGCCGTACAGCAGGCCGCCGAGGCCGCCGATGAAGAGCAGGTAGCGTACGGGCCAGCGCGGGGCGGTGGGTGCAGTCATCGGCATATTCCCAGGAGGCGTTTCGGTGCGGATTGCTTTCGTAGAGTCGAGCTTGCTCGACTGACCGCGCAGGGCGCGGCAGAGCAGTCGAGCAAGCTCGACTCTACAAAGGCGGTGCGTCAGGCATTTCCGGCGTCAAGGAGCGGTGGTACGTCAGGTGTTCCAGGCGTCAGGACGGGCGGCACGTCAGGCGTTTGCAGCGTTGAAATCAACCACGTGCCCGCCGACCACCACCTGCTGCAGGCGCAGTTCGGCGTCCAGCACCACCAGGTCGGCGCGGGCGTCGGGCGCGATGCGGCCGCGATCGCCCAGGCCAAGGTAGTCGGCAGGGAAGGTGGAAACGCGTTGCGAGGCGTCAGCCAGGTCCAGCCCGACCCGCACCAGGTTGCGCAACGCCTGGTCCATGGTCAGCGCGCTGCCGGCCAGCGAACCGGTCGCCAGTCGCACGCAGCCGCCGCACTTGTGCACGCGTTGCTCGCCCAGGGCGTATTCGCCATCGGGCATGCCGGTGGCGGCAGTGGCGTCGGTCACTGCGTACAGGCGCGGGATCGCGCGCGCGGCCAGCCGGATCACGCCGGGGTGGATGTGCTGCAGGTCGGGAATGATCTCGGCGTACTGCGCATGCGCCAGCGCCGCCGCGGCAATGCCCGGGCGATAGTGATCGACGCCGGTCATGCCGTTGAACAGGTGGGTGAAACCGGAGGCACCGGCCTGTAGCGCGGCCACGCCTTCCTCGTAGGTACCGGCGCTGTGGCCGAGCTGCACACGGATGCCCATCGCTGCAAGCGCGGGAATCAACGCGGTGTGCTCGCCGATCTCCGGCGCCAGCGTCATCACCCGGATCGGGGCGAGTGCGTGCAGCTGCTGCACCAGGGCCAGCGTCGCTTCGATCGTGCGGTTGGGCTGCGCGCCCAGCCGTTGCGGGCTGATGAAGGGGCCCTCCAGATGCACGCCGACAATGCTCGCGGCCTCTGCATCTGGTGCCGCCATCGCAGCGGCCACGCCCTGCAGCGCCTGCTCGATTTCGTCCAGGCCAGCGGTCATGGTGGTGGCCAGCAGCGTGGTGGTACCAAAGCGCAGATGGGTGCGGGCAATGGTGCGCGCCACGTCGCCGCCCTGCATCAGGTCCACGCCGGCTGCGCCATGCACATGCAGGTCGATGAAGCCGGGCAGGATCACCGGCAGCTGCAGATCGTCAGCGCCGCTGTGGTCGTCCACCTGCAGCTGGCGCACGTGCGAATCGAAGTGGACATGGCCGCGCCGCCAACCCAATGGGGTGAGGATGCGGCCCTGCAGGGAGCGGGTGTCGGTCATGCGGTGGGCTCGGCGATGATCACTTCGATGCCCAGCCGTTGCAGTCCCTCGCGGGAGGCGTCGTCGATGCCGGCGTCGGTGATGATGGTGTGGATCTGATCCAGCAATGCGATGCGGTGCAGGCTGACGCGGCCGAACTTGGAGGCGTCGGTCAGCACCACGATGCGGCGCGCGCGCTCGACCATGCGGTGGTTGAGGCGGGCTTCGGCTTCGTCGTGGGTGGTCAGGCCGAACTGCAGGTCCAGGCCATCCACGCCCAGGAACAGGGTGTCGAAGCTGTACGAGTTGAGGCTGGCTTCGGCCTGGCTGCCCTGCAGCGACAGCGACTGCTGGCGCAGCAGGCCGCCGGTCAGCAGCACGTTGATGCCGGGTGCATTGGCCAGTTCCCAGGCGATGTTCAGGCCGTTGGTCATCACCGTCACGTCGCGCTGTGTGCGCAGGTGGCGGGCCAGGGTCATCGTGGTCGAACCGGAATCGATGATGATGTTGTCACCGGGGCGCACCAGGCGTGCGGCGCAGGCGCCAATGGACTCCTTCAGCGGCAGGTTCAGCGCATCCTTCTCGTGGATGTCCTGTTCCTGCGGCGGCGTGCGCACCAGGGTGGCGCCGCCGTGGGTGCGGTTGGCCAGGCCCTGCGACTCGAAATGGGTCAGGTCGGCCCGGATGGTCACCGCCGACACGCCGAAGCGCTCGACCAGATCGGCCACCTGCACCGAGCCATGCTCGATCAGCAGCTGCAGGATCTGTTGCCGGCGGGAGCGGGTGTTGCGCATGGCCATCTCTCGGTGTCGTCAGGAAAGGTAGAGATTAGCCGTTCGCAAGAACGGAGGCAGCCGAACTTTCGTTCTGCTTGCGGGGGCCAGCCTGGTTGGCACTGCAGGCGCGGGCATACTCGCCCAGGCACAGGCCGATGCGGTGCTGCACCAGTGCGGTGGGGGTGTTGGCCAGAGTGCCTTCGCGCACGGCACGGTACTGCTCCGGCAGGTACTGGCTGAGCAGCACCAGTGGCGGTGCGTGCTGTTCCAGGTTGGCGAACAGGGTCTGCACCGCCTGCACCAGTGCCGGCTCGCCCCAGTAGTAGCGGCAGCGGTCGCTGAAGGAGTAGCTGCGCAGCAGGCGCAGTGCGGCGTCATCGCCCTGGTAGTAGGACTGCCAGTACTTCGGCTGCGCCACCATCACCTCGTCCAGCACCTGCGGCAGGCGCGAGCATTGCGCGGCCGGCAGCAGTTCCGCTTCGATCGCAGCCAGCGCGAACAGCGCTTCACGGTAGGCGAAGGTGGCGGCCGGGCCGACCTTGAGGATGGCGAAGTGGTCGCGCACCAGCGTGTGCAGGCCGCTTTCGCGCTGGTAGTCGGTGGAGTGCGCTTCGAACACGATGCGCGGCTGCTGTTCGAGGAAATCGGCCAGCGTGCCAGCGGCGGCGGCATCGTACTCGTGCACGCTGCTGTGGTCGAAGTCCACGCCCGGCTGCACCACCATCGCGATCACGCGCTGCCAGGCATCGCGCAGCTGCGGCGTATCGAATGCCTGCTGGTGGATGGCCAGGGTCTGCGCGGCGGCCGCGGGCGTGGTCACCTGCAGGCCTTCGGCCAGCGAGGCTTCGCCTCCGGGAATCGGCACTTCGGTACCGATCACGTAGACCGGCGGTGGCAGGCCATGCTCGGCGGCGGTGCGCTCGGCGATCCCGGCCAGCTCGGCCGAGCGCGCGGCGACGATGGCATCGGGCAACGGCACCGGGTCGTCGGCACAGGACATGCTGCAGTCCAGATGGATCTTGTGGAAGCCGGCGGCGACGTAGGCCTCGATCAGCACGCGGGCGTGGGTCATCGCTTCGGCGGCCGGGCGCTTCTGCCAGGCATTCGGGCCGAGGTGGTCGCCGCCCAGGATCAGCCGCTCGCGCGGGAAGCCTTCCTCATCGGCCAGGGTGCCGACGTAATCGCGGTACTGCGGCGGGGTCATGCCGGTGTAGCCGCCGAACTGGTCGACCTGGTTGGAGGTGGCCTCGACCAGCAGCACGGTGCCGTGCGCCAGCGCCACGTGCATGGCGGCGCGCAGCACCTGCTCGTTGCTGCAGCAGACGCTGTACAGGCCGACGTTGGCACCGGCGCGGTGGGAGGCAAGCAGGGTCTGCAACGGGGACATGGTCAGGCTCCGGACATCAGGAAAACGAGGGGTGGCAGGCGAGCAGGGCAGCACCACGTGCGCCGCCGGCATCGCCGAAGCGGGGCGGCACGATCGGCGGTACCTGCACGCCGTTGAACAGATGGGCGGCGATGGCCGCTGGCAGCTGCTGGTACAGCGGCGCGTACTGCGAGAGGCCACCGCCCAGCACGATCACGTGCGGGTCGAGTGCCAGCACCAGTGCGGCCAGGCTGTGGCCGAGCAGGTCGCGGTGGATGTCCAGCGCCTTGCGCGCGCGGGTATCGCCGGCTTCGGCGAGTGCGATCACCGCGCTGGCGTCGGCGGCACTGCCGCCCAGATGGCGTTCGATCATCGCCAGTCCACTGCCGGAGACGTAACGCTCGACGCAGCCCTGCAGGCCGCAGGCGCAGTCGATCAGCGGCAGGCCGTGGCGCTGCAGCAGGTGGCCGGGCACGCTCCAGTGGCCCCATTCGCCGGCCAGGCCGTTGAAGCCGGACAGCAGGCGGCCGTGCAGGCAGAAACCACCGCCTGCACCGGTGCCGAGGATGGCGCCAAACATGCTGGGGTAGCCGTCGGCGGCACCGCCATGTGCTTCCGACAGGGCGAAGCACTGCAGGTCGTTGCCGAAGTGCAGCGGGCGCTGCAGGCGGGCCTGCAGATCCGACGCCACGCTGTGGCCGGTCAGTGCCGGCACGTTCGCGCTGAGCTGGCGACCCGTGCGGCGATCACGCACGCCGGGCAGCGCGATGCCGATGGCGGCGTCGTTGCGGCCCAGTGCAGCATCCGCATCGGCCACCAGCCCCAGCATGGCCTGCAGGAAGCCTTCATAGTCGCCCTGCGGCGTGCTGACGCGACGGCGCCAGGTGACCTGCATCGCCGCATCGCACGCCACCAGCTCGATCTTGGTGCCGCCGATGTCGATGCCGTAGCCGGCGTGGGCGATCAGCTCAGCCATGGTGGATGGTGACGCCCTTGACGACGCGGTTGACGGTGCCGTCCGGGAACGGATTGTCCGGGGTCAGGCCCAACGCGGCCGAGCGTTGCAGCGCGAACAGCTGCGCAAAGCCCAGCCACACCGGCGCCAGCCACGGGTCATCCAGTGCCGGCACGGTGAGGGTGTATTCGTCTTCGGCACCGATATCCGAATGCGGGCCGATCGCCAGCACCTGGCCGGCCACGCCGTCGCGGCGCAGTTCTTCCAGCAGGTCCTGCTCGTAGCGGCGCGCCAGCGGCTGCACGCTGCGCAGCACCACCACCAGCGTGTTGCCGTCCAGCGTCGACTTCGGGCCGTGGCGGAAACCCAGTGGCGTATTGGCCAGCGCCAGCACGCGGCCGGCGGTCAGCTCCAGCACCTTCAGCGCGCACTCGCGGGCCAGCGCTTCCAGCGGGCCGCTGCCGAGATAGATGATGCGGTTGAACGGGCGCTGCGCCAGCGCGGCGACCGGCGCATCCCACTGCGCCTGGCCTTCGCGGGCCAGCGCGGCGATCTGCTTCAGGCGCGCGATGCGCGCGTCCCACGGCGAGCGGTCGAATACGGTCAGCGCGGCCAGCAGCATGCAGGTCAGGCTGCTGGTCATGGCGAAGGCGCGGTCGCAGCTGGCCGACGGCATCAGCAGGGTGCAGGTATCGGCACGGCCGGCACCGCGGCGGGCCAGCTCGCCATCGGCGTTGCAGGTGATGTCGAGGAAGCGTGCGTCATCCACGTCGCCGCGCACGCGGTCCACTGCCGCCACGCTTTCCGGGCTGGAGCCACTGCGGCCGAACGAGACCAGCAGGGTCGGGCGGTCGCGCTGCAGGTACAGCGCCGGGTGGGTCAGCAGGCTGGTGGTATGCACCACGCGCACGTCGGCCGGCCACTGCGCGTTGATCGCGTCGGCCACCATCTCGGCGATGAAGCCGGAGCTGCCGGCGCCGGTGAACAGCACGCGCTGGTGGGGATCGTTGAGGCTGTCGCCGAGGAAGGCCTGCAGGCGGTCGCGGGCACGCGACAGATCCTGCGCAAGGGCTTCCCACAGCGCAGGCTGCTGGGCGATTTCGGTAGCGGTATCGGCTCCGCCCAGGCGCTGCCAGGCGGACACATCGGAAAGCAGGGTGACGTCCATTCGGAGGTTCCAGTTGGGCCAGCGCACCATCTGTGTTTTCTTTCGAAATGTCAAATACCGAAAGCAAAAAGAAAGAAAATGTGATGCCGTGTTTGCCTTGAGCTGGACGTGCGGGAAAACGAAAGAAGAGGCTGGATGCCGTATCGCACAATGATTAACAGGCGCCTGCAAGCGCTTACACAAAGTATTGCGACGCAGCAACTTTCGTTTCAAAGGAATATATCTTCCTTTTTCCTTTCAATTTGTTGACATCTTTCGAATCGCTGCCCTAGAGTCGGCCCAACCGCTTTCGAAACGCCCGGTGAACGGGTTGGGAGTCCGCGTGGAAAACTGCGTTCGTCGCTCGCCGCTGATGCTGGCCCTGTTGCCGGCGCTGATGCTGGCGTCCCTGCCGGCCCGGGCAGAGCCGGTCGGCAACCTGCGTTCGGTGGCCGCCAGCGACAGCCGCGACGGCGTGCAGGGCTGGGACCTGCAGACCGACAAGGGCGCGCGCATCCGCATCGAACTGCCGGCGACCGACATCATCCGCGTGCAGGCCGGCCGCAATGGCACGCTGACCGGCGCGGGCGACAAGGCCGCGCCGATCGTACTGCCGCAACCGCAGGCGAACGTAAAGGCGCAGCTGGAAGAAGACGCGCAGGAAATCCGCGTGCGTACCGATGCGCTGGTGCTGCATGTGCAGCGGCAGCCGTTGCGCCTGCGCCTGGAGCGCCTGGACAACGGCCAGCCCACCGCGCTGTGGCAGGAACTGCAGCCGCTGGACCTGGATGCCACGCAGAGCGTGCAGGTGCTGTCCTCGCAGGCTGACGAAGGCTACTTCGGTGGTGGCCAGCAGAACGGCCGTTACCAGTTCAAGGGCCGCGAGCTGGAGGTGTCCTATTCCGGTGGCTGGGAAGAGGGCGACCGCCCGAGCCCGGCACCCATGCTGCTCAGCAGCCGCGGCTGGGGCATGCTGCGCAACACCTGGAGCGATGGCAGCTACGACCTGCGCCAGCCCGACCAGGCCACGCTGCTGCATCGCGAAGATCGGTTTGATGCGTACTACTTCGTCGGCGCCGACCTGCCGAAGCTGATCGAACGCTACACCCAGCTGACCGGCCGCCCGAACATGGTCGCGCGCTGGGCGCTGTCCTATGGCGATGCCGATTGCTACAACGACGGCGACAATGCGAAGAAGCCGGGTACCGTGCCCGAGGGCTGGAGCGACGGCCCGACCGGCACCACCCCCGACGTGATCGACAGCGTGGCCAAGCAGTACCGCGCGCACGACATGCCCGGTGGCTGGATCCTGCCCAACGATGGGTATGGCTGCGGTTACAAGCAGTTGCCGGAAACGGTGAAGGGCCTGGCCGGCTACGGCTTCCGCACCGGCCTGTGGACCGAGAACGGCGTCGACAAGATCGCCTGGGAAGTGGGCAAGGCCGGCAGCCGCGTGCAGAAGCTGGACGTGGCCTGGACCGGCAAGGGCTACCAGTTCGCGATGGACGCCAACCGCCAGGCGTTCAACGGCATCCTCGACAATTCCGATTCGCGCCCGTTCCTGTGGACGGTGATGGGCTGGGCCGGCATCCAGCGCTACGCAGTGGCCTGGACCGGCGACCAGAGCAGCAGTTGGGACTACATCCGCTGGCACGTGCCGACCCTGGTCGGTTCGGGCCTGTCCGGCATGGCCTACGCCAGCGGTGACGTCGACGCGATTTTCGGCGGCAGCGCCGAAACCTTCACCCGTGATCTGCAGTGGAAGGCGTTCACCCCGGTGCTGATGGGCATGAGCGGCTGGTCGTCGAACGCGCGCAAGCACCCGTGGTGGTACGACGAGCCCTACCGCAGCATCAACCGCGATTACCTGAAGTTGAAGATGCGCCTGACCCCGTACATGTACGGGCTGGTGCACGAGGCCGCGCAGACCGGCGCGCCGCCGGTGCGTGGCCTGATGTGGGACAACCCGCGCGATCCGCACGCGCAGGATGAAACCTACAAGTACCAGTTCCTGCTCGGCCGCGACCTGCTGGTGGCGCCGGTGTATCGCAGCCAGGCGGCCAGCCGTGGCTGGCGCCGCGACATCCACCTGCCGGCCGGCGGCTGGATCGACTACTGGGATGGCCGTCGCGTGCAGGCCGCTGCCGAGGGACGCCAGCTGGATCGCCAGGTCGACCTGGCCACGCTGCCGGTATTCGTACGTGCCGGTGCGATCCTGCCGATGTACCCGTCGATGCTGTTCGACGGTGAAAAGCCGCTGGATGAGGTGACGTTCGACCTGTACCCGCAGGGTGATTCGCAGTACACGCTGTACGAAGACGATGGCAACACCCGCCGTTACCAGCAAGGCGAGTCGAGCACGCAGGTGATCCGCGTGCAGGCACCGGCGCAGGGTAGTGGCCCGGTGCAGGTGCAGATCGATGCGGTGCAGGGCCAGTACAACGGCCAGCTGGCGCAGCGTCGCTATGGCCTGCGCGTACTCAGTCGGCAGGCGCCGCGTGCGGTGCAGGCCGGCGGCCGCGCGCTGCCTGCATTGGCTGACGCCGCCGCCTTCAACACTGCGGCCGAAGGCTGGTACTTCGATGCCCAGGAGCGCCGCGGCACCCTGCATGTGCGTACCGCCGCGCAGGACATCCGCCAGCCGCTGCAGTTGCAGCTGGACTTTGCGGTGGCCGCTGCCGTGGCCGATGATGCCTACCCCGCCGCGCCCGTGCTCGGCCGCGAACTGCCGGCCGACAGCCTGCTGGTGGTCAACCGCCCGGCCGAAGAGCCCGGCCATGCGCTGGAAAACGCCTTCGACGACGATCCCGGCACCTGGTTCCGCAGCGTGCGCAACCAGGCGGTGCGCACCGGGGCACACGAGTGGGTGATCGGCTTTGGCGAGCGCAGGATGATCGATGGCATCGACATCGCCCCGCGCAACGACAAGAACTGGAAGCACGGCCAGGTGCGCGATTACGAGGTGTACCTGGGCGACAGCAATGGCGAGTGGGGCGAGCCGATTGCCCGTGGCCGCCTGCAGCTGAAGGAAGGCGTGCAGCGCATCGACTTCCCGGCGCATGCCGGCCGCCTGCTGCGGTTCCGCGTGCTGAGCGTGCAGAACCCGGAGGGCGACGGCGCCAGCAGCACCGACCCGATGGTCACCGCAGCGCAGGGCAGTGCCCGCGCCTTCGATGCGCTGCAGCCGCGCGACGTCGGCCCGATCGCGCTGTCCACCTTCCACATCCTTGAGCACCAGGAACCGGAGCGACCGGCCCGGCAGCGCTATCTCTCCGAGCTGCCGGTGCCGGCCGCGCTGGCCAGCCAGGTGCGCGCCGACCAGTCGTTCCGTGGCGATGCCGGCATGCGCATGAACGGCCTGCAGTTCCGCCGTGGCCTGGGCGTGGCCGCCAACAGCCGCATCGACCTGCGCCTGCAGGGCGGCTGGCGCCTGCTGCGCGCCGACCTCGGCATCGACGACGCGTGCCGCACTGCCGGTGGCCTGCAGTTCCAGGTCTGGGGCGACAACCGCCTGCTGTACGACAGCGGCCTGGTGAAGGCGCCCGGCGTGGTCAAGCCGGAGCTGGACATCCGTGGCCTTTCCACCCTGAGCCTGCGCACGCTGGGTGCGCAGGGCAGCCAACCCGCCCAGGTCTGTGCCAACTGGGCCAACGCCGTGCTGATCGGCCAGGAGGGCGACTCCGCCAGCATCGTCGCCCCATGACCCCCTCGTAACACCGCTCCTCCCCCCGCCCATACCGACTACGGCCCTGCTGGCCGTGGCCCGGGAGCGTTTTGCCCGCCGATCCACCATTCGCGCCGCACCCCTGCCAGGAGAGAACCCCGATGTTGCCCGCACGCCACCACCGCCCCCCCTGTCGCTCGATCGCTCCGCTGACGCTGGCCATTGCCGGCGTGCTGCTCTCGGTCGCCGTTCCTGCCGTTGCACAAGAGAGCAAGGACAAGGCCACCGACCTGGCCCGCATCGAGGTGACCGGCTCCAACATCCGCCGCACCGACGTTGAAACCGCCTCGCCGGTGCAGGTGATCAGCAAGCAGGACATCCAGAACATGGGTGCGCGCACGCTGCTGCAGGTGCTGGACAACCTGCCGGCGGCTCGCCCGGCACAGCAGGACGCGCGTTCGCTGTTCACCGGTTCCGACGGTGCTTCGCAGGCCAACCTGCGCGGGCTGGGTGCACAGGGCACGCTGGTGCTGCTGAACGGTCGTCGCCTTTCGTACTACGGTGCACCGGCCGGCTTCCAGACCCAATTCGTCAACATCGATGCGATTCCGGCCGCGGCCATCGAGCGCATGGAAGTGCTGACCGACGGCGCCTCGGCGGTGTACGGCACCGACGCGGTGGCCGGCGTGATCAACGTGATCACCAAGCGCAACTTCCAGGGTGCCGAAGTCAGCTTCACCAACGACACCTCCTCGCGCATCGACTCCTACGGCGAACGCCAGGCCAGCATCACCGCCGGCTTCGGCGACCTGGCCGAGAACCGCTTCAACATCTACGGCGCGGTGAACATGTACCGCCGCGACGCGATTCCACTGAGCGACTTCTACGACAAGCGGCCCGACCAGTACTACGTCAACAACCCGAACTACCTCAACAACCTGCGCCTGGGCGTGGGCAGCAAGCCGGGCGAGTTCAACCCGGGCAGCTACTTCGCGTTTGATCCGGTCACCGGCCGCCGCGTGCAGGAGGCGGCACCGGGCTGCAAGAACGTGCTGACCAGTGAAGCGGCCGGCCCGCGTTGCGTCTGGGAAACCTGGATGAACAACGAGATCGATGCCGGCGCCAAGTCCGAGCGCAACACCGCCTACCTCAACGGCACCTTCCTGGTGGGCGACAGCACCGAGATCTTCGCCGAGGCGACCTACACCGACATCGACCTGCGCGCCAACGGTGGCACCCCGCGCACCTACGGCACCACCACCGGCAACCCGACCAGCTGGTTCTCGCGCAATACCGGCAACAACGTCAATCAGTTCCTGTATCCGTTCCTGGGCCCGAACAACGAGTACAACCACGCCAGCCCGGAAATGAAGGCGATGATGGGCGGCGTGGTCGGCCTGCAGTACCTGCTGCAGGATGCCGGCGCCAACTACTTCGGCCAGCGCAACACCGACAAGAGCTACCGTGTGCTGGCCGGCGCGCGCGGCAACGTGGGCGACTGGAACTGGGAGACCGCGTTCGCCAGCGCCGGTACCCACTCCACCACCTACCAGACCATCAACGTCAACACCAAGGGCTTCGAGAAGGCCTTCGGCCCGTACACGATCGATCCGGGCACCGGCCGCGTGATCATTTCCGATCATCCGGCCTACAAGTTCGGCGAGATCAGCGAAGCCAACGCCGCGCTGATCCGTGAAGCCTTCCCGACCTTCGACATCCAGTCGTGGACGCGCCTGCATACCCTGGACGGCAAGATCGAAGGACCGCTGTTCCAGCTGCCGGCCGGCGAGATGCGTGCAGCGTTCGGCTTCAACGCCAGCCGCGAAACCTTCTACACCCCGGGCAACGCCGATGCGGCCAACGGCCTGATCACCCAGCAGGGCGGCTCGTGGTTCGACGGCAAGCGCAATACCTATGCGCTGTTCGCCGAGACCGTGGCGCCGATCACCGACAAGCTGGAGCTGGATGCGGCGGTGCGCGTGGACAAGTACCCGAACTTCAGTGCCAACATCGCACCGAAGATCGGCTTCAAGTACCAGGCCTTCGACCAGCTGATGCTGCGCGGTACCTACTCCACCGGCTTCCGCGCACCGAGCCTGGCCGAGTCCGGCAACGGCGGCGTGTTCGCACAGCTGGGCGGCTTCCGCGACGAGCTGCGCTGCAACGAGACCAACGCCATCGCCAACCTGCTGCTGAAGTCGCAGCGGCCGGGCGATGTCGACCTCGGCAAGACCCTGCTGAACGTCGATTGCAACCGTACCGTGGCGCGCATGACCCAGCCGAACAAGGACCTGAAGCCGGAGAAGGCGAAGATCGCCACCCTTGGCTTCGTCTACGAGCCGGCGAGCTGGCTGTCGGTGTCGGCCGACTACTGGTTCATCTACCGCAACAACGAGATCGTTGCGCCGGACTACCGCCGCATGGAAGACATCATCTCGATGTCGCGCTCGCCGATCACCGACAGCGACCGGGCCAACCTGGCGCAGCTGGCGGCGATGTGCGCCGATCCGGCCAGCGGCGTGAGCTGCCCGGCGAACCTGCCGGGCTACTCGGCGGGCAACGTGGCCAGCGTGGTCGGCCAGTACAAGAACCGTGGCAAGACCCTGATCGACGGCTTCGACATCGATGCGCGCAGCCGCTTCTCGCTGGGTGACTGGGGCAACCTGAACATCGGCCTGGCCGCCACCATCGCCAACCGCAACCGCTTCTACATGGACGCGGAGAACGGCTGGTACTACGGCGATGTGGTGGGTTACTACAACAACCCGCGCCTGCGTGCCACGCTCAATGCCGACTGGACCTACAAGCAGGTCACCACCAGCATGTTCGTCAACTATGTGGGCGGCACCAAGTGGGCCACCGACCAGGTCGATGAAGTGAGCAACAACAAGGAAACCTGCACCGGCGGTTACCTGGCACTGCAGAAGAGCAAGTGTGACGGTGCACCGTCGTGGTGGACCGCCAACATGAGCGTCACCTGGCGCCCGGATGATGCCTGGAACCTGAGCTTCACCGTCAAGAACCTGTTCAACCGCCTGCCGTTCTACGACCCGAACAGCTTCCTGGGTGACTCCAGTGACTACGCGACCATCTTCGGTCGTGGTTACAGTGTGACCATCGGCTACCGGTTCAAGTAATTCCGTTTGCGTGACCTGGCGTGCCGGCTGCGGCCGGCACGCTGCCTAGAGGAGAGATGTTTGCCATGAAGCGTAGGGAATTCATCGCGGCCAGCGCCGCTGTCGCCGCCAGCAGCCTGCTGCCGCAGACCCCGGCATGGGCACGCGGGCGCAAGGTGCGCCTGGCCATGATCGGTACCGGCATGCGTGGCCTGGTGCTGCTGAAGGAACTGGTGCGCCGCGACGATGTCGAAGTGGTCGCGCTGTGCGACATCGAGCCGATCATGCTCGGCCGCGCCGTGGACATGGTCAGCAAGGCCGGCAAGCCGGCGCCCAAGACCTATGGCCAGGACCGTGACACCAACGCCTGGAAGCGCCTGCTGGAACAGAAGGGCATCGATGGCGTGATCATCGCCACGCCGTGGGAATACCACGCACCGATGGCGATTGCCGCGATGCAGGCCGGCGTGGCCGTGGGCTGCGAAGTGGTGGCCGGCATCACCCTGCAGGACCACTGGGACGTGCTGAAGACCCAGCTGAGCACCGGCACCCCGTACATGCTGCTGGAGAACGTCTGCTACCGCCGTGACGTGATGGCCGCACTGCAGATGGTGCGCCAGGGCCTGTTCGGCGAGCTGGTGCATCTGCAGGCCGGCTACCAGCACGACCTGCGCGGCGTGAAGTTCAACTCCGGCGATCCGAACCAGCCGTACGACAGCGGCGTGGAGTTCGGCCCCAAGGGCTGGAGCGAAGCGCGCTGGCGCACCGAGCATTCGGTGGAGCGCAACGGTGAGCTGTATCCCAGCCACGGCATCGGCCCGTGCGCGATGTACACCGGCATCAACCGCGGCAACCGCTTCACCCACATCAATGCGTTCGCGACCAAGGCGCGCGGCCTGCACGAATACACCGTGGCCAAGAGTGGCGGCACCACCCATCCCAGCACCAGGGTCAAGTTCAAGCTGGGCGACATCGTGACCACCACGCTGGCCTGCGAGAACGGCGAAACCATCCTGCTGCAGCACGACACCTCGCTGCCGCGCCCGTACTCGATGGGCTTCCGCGTGCAGGGCACCAAGGGCCTGTGGATGGATGTCAACCATTCGATCCACATCGAAGGCCGCAGCCCGCCGCACCAGTGGGAAGAGTTCAAGAAGTACCAGGACGAGTACGAGCATCCGCTGTGGAAGCAGAACGCGGACACCGCCGCCAGCGCCGGCCACGGTGGCATGGACTGGTTCGTCATCCATGCCTTCGTGGAAGCGCTGAAGGCCAAGGCGCCGATGCCGATCGACATCTACGACGCGGTGACCTGGAGTGCGATCACGCCGTTGAGCGAGCAGTCGATCGCCAACAGTTTCCAGACGCTGGAGTTCCCGGACTTCACTGCCGGCGCGTGGAAGCAGCGCAAGCCGATCTTCGCGTTCGACGCCAAGTACTGAGTTCTGCCCCTTCCATGCGGTCACAGCAACGCCGGGCATTGCCCGGCGTTGCTGTTTTTCCTGCCTCACTGCGCAGGCCAGCGCTCTGCTACCCGATCGGCCAGCACCAGCCGGGTATCCATCTGCCGGCCATCGCGCAGATAACGGACGCCCACGCCGGTTCCCACCGGGCGCTCGCGCAGCTGCGCGCGCCAGTCGCCCAGCTTCCGCGTGGCCACCGGCTCGCCATCGACCATGACAATGCGGTCATCCCTTCGCAGCCCGGCGCGCGCCCCGGCGCTGGTTGGTGCCACATCGGCCACACGCAGTGCAGCGTCCTCGGCCTGTAGCCACAACCCGCTGCGATCGAAGGCATCGGGCTGCGTGCTTTCAGCGTTGGGCACCAGATAAAGGCGCTTGGCATCGTAGTCGATGCCCATGGAGAAGCGCCGCAGCACGCCGCCACCGAGAATCGCGCCATAGTCGGCCAGGGCGAGCGCACCCTTGTCCGTGCTGGACAGATCACCGACCAGGCCATTGACCTCGACACTGCCCATGCGCAGCACACCCAGCCGTGCTGGTCGCGCGCGCCCCGGGCCACCGAGGCCCCAGCCAAGCACTGCTTCCTCGCTGGCGTGGTACTTCTCCAGCAGCCCACGCGTGCGCACGAACGGGCTGCTCAGGCTCAGCGAATTGCGTGACCCGGTGTCCAGCCACAGACGCAGCGGGATACCGTCCAGCTCGCCATTCAGTACCGGTGCGCGATCGTCCTGTTCGAACGGCAGCATCACGGCGTTGGCGGGCGGCTGGTAGTGGCCCGGCCGGGTGAAGCTGAGCACGCGCGCGCCATAGTCGAAGGTGGTGACAAAGCGCAGGAAGGTCTCATAGCCGATGAAGCCATCGTGTGGCACGCCCATCGAGTTGATCTGCTGGCCGAGGTCGATGATGTGGAACACCGGGTTTGCAAGGTGCGCGCCACCGATGCGCAGGTGGCGGGCCTGTGCCAGGCCCAGGTCGCTGGCGTTGTCGCCGGCACCATGCACGCTCAGGCGGCCCGCTGTGGTCAGGCCCAGGCGCTTGGCCGCCGTAGGGGTCAGCAGGTTGATGGCGCCGGTGTCGACCAGGAAGCGCGCCGGCTGGCCATCCACCTCGGCCTCGATATAGACATGGTTGTTGATCAGGTCGAACGGAACGCGGGTGGTGCCGCTGGCATCCTCGATGTAGCTGTCGGCGGCCATCGCCGGTGGCGCATACCGGGCGTCCGGCATCGGGCTGTTCACCCGATAGCGCTGCACCCGCACGTCGCTGCGCAATCGTGGATCGGCACGGCCCTGGGCATCGAGGGTGTCGGTGATGATGCGGTGGGGCAACATCAGACCTTCCACGGCCCGGTAGTCTTCCAGCGTGGTGGCGGTGGGTGTGCGCGCGGAGGCAATGACCACCCGGCCGAGCAGGCCAGTGCGGGTGTCGAACCAGAGCTCGATCGGGTCCGCTCCCTCCGGCGTGGTTGACAGCACGTCATAGCGCTGTCCGTTGTGAATCCCGCCACGCGGGCCTGCAAAGCGTGAGGCCGGGTAGGCGCTGGACCAGTAGCCGCGGGTGGTCAGCCAGGACTGCGTGCGCGCGGTGCGGCGTGGCACGGTGCCATCCAGCAGGCCGACTTCGCCGCCGTAGTCGCGCCGCCAGGACAGGCGCCCATCAAACCCCTGCGCGACGATGAAGTCCCCCAGCTGCGCCTGTTCGACATAGCGCCCGGCGCGCAGATCCTGGTTGAGCTCCCACCGCCCATGCAGACCACCCAGCGACTGCTCGCCCTCAGCCTGCAGGTGCTGTGTAGCCTGCCAGCGCTCGCCGCCACTGGCTGCGCGGGCCCTGGCCAGCACATCGGCAGCATTCACCGCTGCGGCGTGTAAAGGAACCGCCAGCATCCACAGCAGGCCACACAGCATCCGTCGCAAACGCATCGCTTCACCTCCTTCATTGGGTCAGAAGGTGATGGCAGCGCAGGGACGGGAGATATTCGACCGGGCGTGAAGGATTGGACGTTCAGTCGGACGTGGTGCGACGGCGCCGGTACTCGCTGGGCGTCTGCCCGGTGGCGCGCTTGAACGCGCTGTTGAAGGTGGACTTGCTGCCGAAGCCGGCAGCAAGGCCGATGTCCAGCACGCTGCGGAGGTCGGACGGATCGGACAGGCACGTTCTCGCTGCAGCCACACGGAAGCCGGTCACGAACTCGGAAAAATTCTGGCCCAGGCCCTGGTTGAGGGCCTGCGAGACCTGGTTGGATGACCAGCCGCTGCGCTGGCTGAGGGACTGGAGATCCAGTCCGGGCGCTTCATGCAGGCGTTCGTCCTGCATCAATGCGGTCAGCGCGCTGGCAATGGCCGCGCACTGCGTTGCATCGATGCCCGAGCGTTCGTAGCGTGCGCGGGGCGTGTCCTCGGTGGATGCGGGCATGTCCATCAGGACGGGTGCCGAAGTGACCACACGTGCACGCAGCTGCTGGCGTACGACCTGGCACGCCAGCAGGTACATACCTGCCGTGGTTAACAGGCTGAGCCCGATACTGGCCAGAAGCGGAGCGGCGTCCGGCGGCCACCGGTTCATCGCGCTGGCCAGCCAGCAGCCCGCCATCACGATTGCCAGCCCGCGTAGTCCGCTGCGTTGGATGGCAGTTCCGCGCGGAGCCGAAGGCGTGCGCAGTGACAGCCACAGCGTGGCCAGCAGGTAGGGCGTGCCCTGCAGCAGCCAGCCATGGAAGCTGAGCTGGAACAGCACCTTGCCCAGCAGCGAGGCTTCGAAAGGCGCAGCAGCATTCAACAGGGAAATGACGAACGCGAGCATGGCCGGCAGCAGATGCGCGAGCGGCAGCAACGAAGTGTGGTCCGGCGCAGGGGACAGCAGCGCACGTGCATGGCGGTACAGCAGCGGACCCAGCAGAAAGACCAGTGGCACCTCGATGACCCGCAGCCAGCGCACGGCGTCGGCCGACAGCCAGGCCTGGCCACCCAGCAGCACCAGTCCGAACAGGTTGGCGGCGGCGAAACAGGCGAAGAAGGTGGTGAGCAGGTGGCTGCCATGCCGGGCGCGGCCGAAGCTCACTCCGGTGGACAAGGCGGCCAGGCCGAGAATCGCGGCGCCTGCCGCCAGCTGCAGCAGATCCGATGGCGTCATGCCTGCAGTGTTGATGAAGCACGCAGCAACGTCCAGCACCGGGAGCGGTGTGCAGGCAACAAGGGGAAGATGGCGCGCCCGGAGGGATTCGAACCCCCGACCAATGGCTTCGGAAGCCACTACTCTATCCGGCTGAGCTACGGGCGCGTTGTAGAACCGCCGCGCCGTCGGCCAATGCCGGGGCGGGCATCGCAGCGCCATGAAGCGGTGCGGGACCGGCATTCTATCCAGTTTCGCCGAACAAATCTCCCCCCACGGGCAAAGCCCTGCCAGAGGGGCAGGAGTATCCTATCGGCATGGCTGATACCCCCCTCACTTCGCCGCAGTCGCCGGCGACGCCGCGTTGGCGGCATTACTGGAGTCTGATGCGCGCTGATCGTCCGATCGGCACGCTGCTACTGCTGTGGCCCACCTGGTGGGCGCTGTGGCTGGCCGCCGGCGGCCTGCCGCCGTTGTGGACGCTGTTCGTGTTCACCGCGGGCGTGTGGCTGACCCGCTCGGCCGGTTGCGTCATCAACGACTACGCCGACCGCTGGCTCGACCCGCATGTGGAACGCACCAAGGCGCGTCCGCTGGCCACCGGCGCGATCAGTGGCCGCGCTGCGCTGGTGTTGTTCGCGGTGCTGATGCTGGTGGCGTTCGGCCTGGTGCTGACCCTGAACGGCCTGACCATCGGCCTGAGCTTCATCGGCGTGTTCCTGGCCGCCAGCTACCCCTACCTGAAGCGCTATACCCATCTGCCGCAGGTCTACCTGGGCATGTCGTTCGGCTGGGGCATCCCGATGGCATTCGCCGCCGTACAGGGCGAGGTGCCGATGCTGGGCTGGCTGCTGTACGCCGGCAACATCCTGTGGTCCACCGCCTACGACACCTGGTACGCCATGGTCGACCGCGAGGACGACCTGAAGATGGGCTCGCACTCCACCGCAATCCTGTTCGGTGATCTCGACCTGGTCATCCAGGGCGTGCTGTATGCGCTGTTCCTGGCCACGATGGCGCTGGTCGGCGTGCGCGGCGGGCTGGGCGGGTACTACCTGGCCGGCGTGGCCGTGGCCACCGTGCTGGTGGTGTACGAGTTCTGGATCTGCCGCAACCGCGAACGCGGCCCGTGCTTCAAGGCGTTCCTGCACAACAACTGGGTGGGCGCGGCGCTGTTTGCCGGCATCGCCGTGGACCTGGCGCTGCGCTGACGCCAGGGCTGGGTAGAGCCGGCCGCTGGCCGGCTGCACACGTGAGCGATCCCCAGGTTGCCGGCCAGCGGCCGGCACGACCAGCCTCCGCCACCTACGACAATTCCTGGGTTTGGTAGAGCCGGCCGCTGGCCGGCTGCACACGTGTGCGATCGCGAGGTTGCCGGCCAGCGGCCGGCACGACCAGCCTCCGCCACCTACGACAATTCCTGGGTTTGGTAGAGCCGGCCGCTGGCCGGCTGCACACGTGCACGATCCCGAAGTTGCCGGCCAGCGGCCGGCACGACCAGCCTCCCGCCTACGACCAATAGGTGGCTGACAGCCCGCACCCCACCGCCCAGAATCGGTCCATCGAACCTGGGAGGGTAGGCGATGGCCTCGACGGCAGCAGTACAGGACGGCTGGATGGCGCGCGCTGCATTGCGCTCGGCCGCCTGGGCGGAAAAGTGGTTCCCCGATGCGTATGTGTTCGCGGTGCTGGGCGTGGTCATCGTTGCGCTGGCCGCGATGGGCTTCGGCTCGACCCCGCAGGCTACCGCCAGCGCCTTCGGTGACGGCTTCTGGAGCCTGATTCCCTTCACCATGCAGATGGCCTTCGTGGTCATCGGTGGCTATGCCGTGGCCACTGCGCCGGTGGTCGCGCGCTTCATCGACTTCCTCGCCCGGGTGCCACGCACCGGCCGTGGCGCGGTGGTGTACGTGGGCCTGGTCAGCATGCTGGCCTCGCTGCTCAGCTGGGGCTTCTCGCTGGTGTTCGGCGGCCTGCTGGTGCGGGCGCTGGCGCGCCGTACCGAGCTGCGCATGGACTACCGCGCGGCCGGTGCGTCGGCCTATCTCGGCCTGGGGGCGGTGTGGGCGATGGGGCTGAGTTCGTCGGCCGCGCAGCTGCAGGCCAACCCGGCCAGCATGCCGCCGGGGCTGGTGGAGATCACCGGCGTATTGCCGTTCACCGAAACCATCTTCCTGTGGCAGTCGATCGCGCTGACCGCGGTGCTGATCCTGGTCTCGCTGCTGATCGCCTGGTTGACCGCGCCGGCCGGCAGCAGCGCCCGCACCGCCGAGGATTTCCCTGGTGCCGCGCAGGCCGAGCCGGAACCGCTGCAGCGACGCACGCGCCCAGGCGAATGGCTGGAGTACAGCCCGCTGCTGACCGTGCTGCTCTCGCTGCTGGCGTTCGGCTGGCTGTTCAACGAGTTCGCCAACAAGCCGGTGGTCACCGCCATCGCCAACCTCAACACCTACAACTTCCTGTTCATCTCGCTGGGCCTGCTGCTGCACTGGCGGCCGCGCAGCTTCCTCAACGCGGTGGCCAAGGCGGTGCCAAGTACCACCGGCGTACTGATCCAGTTCCCGCTGTACGGCGGCATCGCCATGATCCTGACCCACGCTGCCGGCGGTGACGGGCAGACGCTGGCGCACCGGTTGTCGAGCCTGTTCGTGCACGTGGCCAGCACCGATACCTTCGCCCTGGTGATGGGCGTCTACTCGGCGGTGCTCGGCTTCTTCGTGCCGTCCGGTGGTGGCAAGTGGATCATCGAGGCGCCGTACGTGATGCAGGCCGCCAACGAACTGAAGGCGCACCTGGGCTGGGCGGTGCAGGTCTACAACGCGGCCGAAGCGCTGCCGAACCTGATCAATCCGTTCTGGATGCTGCCGCTGCTGGGCGTGCTCGGCCTGAAAGCACGCGACATCGTCGGCTTCACCTTCATCCAGCTGCTGGTGCATATCCCGCTGGTGCTGGGCCTGCTGTGGCTGCTGGGCATGACCCTGGCGTATGTGCCGCCGGTGATGCCTTGAATCCAGTGCAGGTGTTCCTGCAGCAGGGCACAGCCGCCACGTTCAGCGCGCGTTCCCGGCCGCGGCAGCCATGAATGCGCGTTGCCCCGACGCGGGCATGAGCACATGCCGAACCCGCATGAATCCTTCATGGGCTTGTGCTGCAAGGGGCTTGGCGTGTTCATTCACGCGCGTACACACAGGTGTAGCCGCCCACGCACGCGTGATTAACCAATCGCTGCAGACGATGGCCCCGTCCACCGCATTTCGCGCGTGGCTTTCGGAGAACGGACATGGCACAGCAGAACCAGAACCCGAACCAGAAGCAGCCGGGCCAGCAGAACCAGCAGGATCAGCAGCAGGGCCGTCGTGACCAGCAGCAACAGCAGCAACAGGATCAGCAGCGCAAAGAGCGCAACCAGCAGCAGGGCGGCCACGACGAAGAAGAATGACCACGCGCGGTACGCGGCGTGACCGGTGAAGCCCCGCCTCGTGCGGGGCTTCGCTTATTCCAGCACGCCGATACGCTGCAGCACCGGCGCGGCCGACATGTCGTTGGGGTTGGTGCCGGGCTGATCCTGCGGAACCTCCATGCCCATGCCGTGGTACAGGTCCACCCAGTGCTGGGCGATCTGCCCGGTCTGCGGATTGCGGAAGTTCATCGGCTGCAGCGCGAACACGTGATGCGCGCGGAAGGCGCGTTCGATGAAGTCCGAGCAGTAGTAGCTGTCCTCGTTCAACACGTATGACGTGTTGTACGGCTTGCCGAGCATGGTGCGTGCGGTGGCGACCGCATCCTTGATGGTCGCCTGCTGCGGCGCACGCAGGCGATAGACCACGATCTGCCGATGCTTGGCACGAGCGTCCTGGCGGAACGCGGACAGCGACTGCCGGCGCGAGCCCTTCTCGTCGGCGTGCAGTACCTCCCACCCTTTCGGCGCGGAAGCGACCAGCGCGACGTGATCGAAGCTGGGTGCGCCCTGCTTGCCGGTGGCATCGTCGATGGCCGCGCTGAGGCCGCTGCGGCCGGCAGTCACGAACAGCAGGTCGCCTTCGCGGACATCGACGGCCATTGCCACGGCCGGCCACAGGGCGGGTAGTAGCAGGCCGATCAGGAGCAGGAAGCGATGCATGGAATTCTCGGACAGGCAGAATGCAGCGATTGTAGGGGGCGCGGTAGCATGGGGCGACCCAACCGGATTCAGGATGAGCCCATGCGTCGATACCGTTCTGCCGCAGTGCTGGCGCTGGCCTGTGGCGTGGCGCTGGTTGCCTGCACGCCCGAGCCGCCGCCAACGCCCACGGAAACCGCACCGGCCGCGCTCGCGCCGGCATCCACGGCCGCAGCAGTTCAACCTGCGCCGGCGCCGGCCAGTGCTGAATGCCCTTATCCGCAGTTCGATGCGTTCCTGAAGCACTTCGGCCACGAGATCGCGCTGCAGGAAAAGGCCACCGCCGACCCATTGCTGGACAGCTACATCGATGCCGAGGCCGAGCCGGAACCGCGCAAGGTCGAAAGCCGCCTGGCACTGGCCGACGTCGAATGGCCGGTGATGCCTGATCCCGCCGCGCTGGCCGGGCAGGGGCGCGAGATGCAGGTCAGTGCGCTGGCCGATGGCCAGCGCCAGGTGCAGATCCGCACGCCGGACAGCAGCGACCAGCAGACCTACACCTTCGCGCAGGCGCCGTGCTGGACGCTGGTCAAGCGCGAGGACGAGTCGATCTGAAGGACGCCTGATCCGGCACAGGCGCGGGGCGGCAGCGGCTGCTAGGCTCAAGGCCTGGTCCAGGCAGGGAGACGCCGATGCAGGCTCGCAGGATGCGCACTACCGCAGTCGTTGCCGTGATTCTGGCGATGGCCCCTCTTGCCGGTATCCGGGCGGAATCGCTGCAGGCCGATGATCGTGCCTACTTCGCCGATGCGGCGGCCGAGCAGCGCGCGCGTGATGCGCTGGAGAAGCAGCTGGAGGCCCTGCAGCATGCGGCCGGCATTGCGCCCGCGCAACGTTTCCAGCAGGCCGAGGCCATGCAGGCACAGTGCCTGCGCCATCATGCCTACCTGCACCTGCAGGCCGCCCGCAACGCGCGCGACCACCGACCGGCACAGGCGCTGGACCAGGTGATGGGGCTGTGCAGCCGCATCGCCCGAACTGCTCGCGCTGCACTGCGTGAGGCGCCCGTTGACGCCGAGTGGACAGCACCGTATGCGTTCCTGCGCGCGCGTGCACTGAAGGAAGCCGCCGTCCCGGCCGATGCCGCGCTGGATGAGGCGGTGGACGCCCTGGCGGATCCGGCGCTGGACAGCTTCGCGCGCCTGCGTGGGCAGATCCTGCGCAGCGCCGAGTACCCGCAGATCGAGCGCGATGGACGGCACTGGGATACCGGGCACGACAAGCAGGCGCTGGCCCGGCATCCGGACCGCGCGCTGCGCGAGGCCGGTTGGAAGGGCTACTGGCAAGGTCTTCAATCACGCCGGGAGCCGATGGCCTCGGTACTGCTGGGGCTGGTGCAGGTGAACGATGCCGCCGCACGCCTGCAGGGCGATGGCTCGGCCCCGGCGCGTGGTTACCAGCGCATGGGCCTGGATACATCGGCGGTGGATGCGACGTTGCTGGCAATCGAACATCATGCTGGCGATCGGCGTGGCTACCAGAACATGCTGCTGCGCCACGCCGCGCGCTCGGGCATCGATGCGCCGCAGCTCTGGGATACCACGGTGCCCGATGCCGGATACACCCCGCCGGTGCTGGCGCTGCCGCAGCTGCGCGACACCGCCGCCGATGCCATGCAGCACCTGGGCCCGGCGTATGTTGGCGAGCTGCGCGCGCTGCTCGATCCGGCCAACCGGCGCATGGACCTGGCCACCGAGCGCGGTGACCGCAGCCTGGATGCCTTCCCGGTGAGCGCACCTGGCGCACCGGCAATGCTGTTCGTCGGCGTGCGCAGCGGCGAGCTGGAGAGCGATGTCGAGATCGCGCACGAAGCCGGTCACGCGCTGCATGGCGAGTGGATGCAGCGTGGCCATGCGTCGCCGCTGCAGCGCAATGGCAGCCCATGGCTGACCGAGGCGTTCGCCATCTACAACGAACTGCGCTTCCGCGACCAGCTGTACCAGCAGGCGCAGGACCCGCGGGCCAAGGCCTACTACCTGAAGTCGCTGCTGGACGACATGGTGCTGCAGCTGTTCACCTCGTCCGAGGAGGCGCAGCTGGAGCAGTCGATCTACCGGGGCGTGGCCGACAACACGCTGGGTACCGCCGATGACCTGGATGCGCTGACCGGCCAGGTGCTGGCGCGCTTCGGCCAGGATCCGGAGCACTATCCGCAGCTGCGCAACAGCTGGATCGGCAAGCGCCTGATGTATGACGACCCGAACTATCTGGTGAACTACCTGTATGCAGGGCTGTTGGCCGTGCAGCTCTACGTGCAGGACCAGCGCGACCCTGAGCGGTTCCGTCAGCGCTATCTGGCCGTGCTGGGCGAAGGCTTTGATCGCGCGCCGAACGAGCAGGTGGCACAGCTGCTGGGGCAGGCGCCGGATTGGCCGGCCCTGGTGGATGCCGATCTGCAGGTGTTCAACCAGTTGGCCGCACAGCTGCGGGCATTGCATGCGCGGATCGAGCAGGGGCAGGGGGCATGAGCCGGCTGCGCGCGGTCAGGCGGAGCTGGGCCACGGTAGGGCTGTTGCTGCTGTGCCTGTTGCCGATGATGGCGATGGCGATGGCCGCCGAGGCGGTGCCGGCGCTGGATGATCCGGTGGTGGACACCGCCCATGCGCTGTCGGCGGACACCCGCAACGCGCTGCGCACGCAGGCGCTACAGCTGCAGGCGCGTACGGGCGCGCAGCTGCAGGTGCTGGTGGTCGACCGGGTTGGCGAAGAGGGCATCGAAGCCTATGCACAGCGGGTGTTCGAGCAATGGCAGCTGGGGCGCGCCGGTGTCGATGATGGCGTGCTGCTGCTGGTGGCCGTGCAGGACCGCCGCGTGCGCCTCCAGACCGGCTATGGCCTGGAGGGTGCGATTCCCGATGCCTATGCCGCGCGCATCATCGACAAGGCGATCGTGCCGCGCTTCCGCGAGGGCGACCTCGACCAGGGGCTGCTGGATGGAACGAAGGTCGTGGTCGCGCTGATCGATGGCGAGGCGTTGCCGGGCTGGGAAGACCCGTCGGCACGCAACGTGCTGCCGCCGGACTGGCGCAGCGCGGATTCGGTGGTTGCCCTGTCGCTGCTGGCCGGCTTCCTCGCCGGGCTGTGGCGGTCGCCGCCCTCGCGGCCCGAGGCAAGGACGCCGGACGACTTCGCGCGCAGGTATCGCCAGCGCCGGCGCGGAACATCGCGTGCGGCCGCCACGCCGCAGACACGACCGAAGCGGTTACCGGCCTGGGGCCGCCCGGTGCTGGTGACTGCGGTGATCGCCGCCGGTGTGCTGGCGGCGGCGCTGTGGGCACCCCGCCAGGCAATGGCGGCGCTCTGCTTCGTGCTGGCGCTGTGCGTACCCGTGGCGAGCCTGCTCGGCTGGTGCTGGCGCCGCAGCCGGGGCCTGCGCGTTGTATTGCTGGGCCTGCTCGGGGCCAATGGGGTGTTCTTCGGGGTGATGCTGCTGCGGGGCCAGTTGCCGCCCAGCCTGGCCCTGCACGTGTTGCTGGACCTGGCCGTGGGTATTGCCGCGATGCTGGTGTTTTTCATCGTACAGGCCGGCCGCGCGCGCTGGCACAAGGATCGCGGCAGCTTCGCGGTACGGTTCACGGTGTTGTTGCTGCTGAGCGCCGGCTACGCACTCTTCGCACTGCTGGCCATCGATCGGGCCGAGCCGGCGGCGCGCCTTGCGGCGACGATCGGGTGGAGTGCGGGCACGCTGGTGCTGTACTTCGTGTGGATCTTCACCCTGCTGCCGGCTGACAGGGCACGCGGCGGCCTGCGCTCATCCGGTGGCTCTCGCAGCGCGTCCAGCAGTGCGTCGTCACGTTCATCCTCGAGCAGTTCCAGCGATTGGTCCGGTGGCGGCGGGCGCAGCGGCGGCGGTGGCGCGTCGGGCAGCTGGTAGTTCAGGCAGCCTGCACCCGCCACCCCAGCGAAGCGTCTTCCACAACACCCGCGCCGCCTACATCGCCGACCTGCAGCTGCAGGCCCTGCGCGTTGGGCAGATCCTTCTGCTCGGGGAACCAGCGGCGATCGGCCGCCACCACGATCAGCAGGCCCTCGTCGTCGCCCATCGGCGCGAACTGCGGCGACGGCGGGCTGATCGGCTGCAGGCCGAAGCGCTGGCTGGCCTGCTCGCGCACGCTGTCGACATCGTGGCTGGGCAGGCCGACTTCGCTGAGGCAGGTCAGCTCGCCGCCGTGGAAAGCGCCTTGGCGCGTGCTGCCCGGCAGGCGGCGGCGACCGATCAGTTCCAGGATCAGGCCATCGGGACCGGTGAAGTACACCGACTGCGATTGCCAGCTGCTTTCCAGCGCGAAGTAGTCCAGTCCGGCTGGATTGCGTTGCAAGGGGGTGCGCTCGCGCAGCCAGGCCATCGCCTCGCCGAAGCGGTTGTCGGGCACGTTGAAGGCCAGGTGCACGCCGCCGACCGGATGATCAGCGGCGGGCTGCAGTTCGATCGTGCTCCAGCCGACGTGCACGTGGTTGCCGACCACGCGCTGCTGCAGCACGTCGTGGAAGTACGCGGCGACGGTGGCCACGTCGGACACTGGCAGGGTCAGGTGGAGCAGGCGCATGATCGATCCTCCGTGGAGCGCATGCGCCGAGTTTAATCCTGCGGGGATTGCGCACGTGTCACCGTAGATGCAACGGTTCGTTATCGTGCGGCTCACGCAGCGCAGCGTCGAAGAACCCCGTCGCTGCATCCACCGTCCGCCGGTGGGTTCCCGCCGTTGACGTCGCAGCGGTGCACAGGTCCGGTAGCCGCTGCACGCCGGCAGCCGTACAGGTGGACAGGAAATCGTAGTGGCCGACGCCCGCCAGGCGCAGCAACGTCGCACCCGGAATCAATGCCTGTGCGGCTTCGCCATTGCTCGTCGGAGGGGCAACCTTGTCAGCATCGCCCAGCACGATCGACACCGGCAGCTGCAACGAGGACAGCTGCCCGGGCGCGAACGCCTGCACGATCGCGGGTGCCAGCAGGAACACCGCGCGCACGCCGGGAAGGGCGCGCGCGTCGTCAGAGTGGGAGATCCAGGGGGCCAGTGCAGGGGAGGCCGCGGCGGCCAGGCGCGCTTCCATGGTGTGCGTGGCGGCCTCCTGCTGGGGCCGGCAGACGCCGTCATCCGGATGTGCACGGCAGAACGCCAGCAGCCGTTGCAGGTCGGGCCGTGCACCGGCGGCCAGCAGCGCGGTGTAGCCACCGGCCGAGAACCCGACCACCCCCAATCGACTGCGATCGACGTGTGCACCGAGCACCGGATCGGCCTGTACCGCCGCCAGCGCAGCGCGCAGATCATCGGCACGCAACCAGCTCAGCACGCTGCCCGGCAGGGTCATCGGATCGGCACCGTTGTTGCCGGGATGATCGACCGCGATCACCAGATACCCGGCGCGCGCCAGCGCCGTGCCCAGCCAGCCCATAATGCGCGCGCTGCCGCCATTGCCATGCGAGAGCAGCAGGGTGGGCAGGCGCGTGCCCGCAACCGGTGCATCCAGCGCTGCACGTCCGACGTCAAACAGGGGCGCATCGGGCGGGCCGATGGTCAACGCGGTTTCGCGGCTGCCGGCCTGTGCCGGATACCAGACCGTGTAGCGCAGCGCGTCGCGGTGCTGCACATCGCGCACCGCGGCGCTGTCCACCGTCGTGGTGCCGTGGCGCTCGCCGGCCAACCCGGTTTCGTCGGCGGCGGTGACGCTCGCCAGGCCGATCAGGATCATTCCCAGCACAGTGGCCTTCATGCGCATCTTCAACTCCATGTCAGCGAGGGCGTTGGTCCACCGGCAACCAGATTTCCACGCCGCCATTGCCGGTGTGCTCATCGAAGCGGGCGTCGTAGCGTTCCAGGTCCGGCGCATCGGCCAGGCTGAGGCCCGAGTGGGGAAGGTAGTGGTCCAGCAGCCAGAACCAGGTGGAGCGGATGCTGGAGATGTGCCCGCCGTGCCAGGCCACCAGATAGCGACGTGCGGGCACCGTGACCCGTTGCCAATGCGCGGGTACAGTCGATCGCGCGCTGGCCGGCAGTGCCGCGATGTAGTCGAAGCCGCCGTCGTCATCGCTGTTGCAGCACACGCCGAAGCTGATCGGCGCTGGCGTTGGCCATTCGCGGTTGAGCTGCGCCCACTGCCCGGGAATCGCACCGCCACTGTCACGGGTGTGGCGCATGCCGATGCCGGCAACCTGGAAGGCGGGGGTGTCGAGCAGGCGCGGAGCTTCCGTGCAGGCGGCCGGCGCTTCATCCACGCGTATTGCCTGCACCAGTGCCAATCCAGCGATGCCATTCTCGCGCACCCGCTCCGGCGTCTGCCCGAACTGTTCGCAGAAGGCGCGGGTGAACGCGGCATGGGTGGTGTAGCCCGCCGCCAGTGCCACCGGCAGGATGTCACCCGCACCCTCGGCCAGTCGCTGCGCGGCGGCGCTCAGGCGCCGCCCCCGCAGGTAGCGCACCACCGAGGTGCCGGTGCGGGCCTGGAACAGGCGTGACAGGTGGAACGGCGAAAGCCCGGCCGCCGCTGCGATATCGGCCAGTGCCAGCGGTGAATCCGCATGCGTTTCGATGTACCACAATGCCTTGCCTGCCGCGCTCATCCGCCGTTTCCTGAAGCCGATGCCAGGCACAGTAGCGGATCGCGTGGCGCTTCGTTTAGCAGTTCTTGCGCTGCCGGGGCTTTGCCGCTTCCTGCGTACCGGCCACAATGCGCGCTTCATGGATGAGATCAGGAGCAGGAAGATGCGAACGACGGCGTGGGATGCCCGGCCAGTGGAGCCCGGCCGATGATCGAGATGATCCAGATGCTGCTCATGCTCTGGGTACTGCCCAGTCTGCTGACCCTGGCGCTGCTGCTGCTGATGTTGTTCGGCGCACCACGGTGGCGCGGCAATCCCTGGGTGTACCGCGCCGGCTTCGCGTTGCTGGGCGCGTGCCTGACACCGACGTTGTTTGCGGCTGGTCACGGTGGATTGCCGTGCGCGACCATCGGCGGGCTGGTGATGATACTGACGCAGCTGCAGTGGATCGGCGATCTGCAGGCCGACGTCATGGGCATCGGAATTCGCAACCGCGGCGTCTGGATCATGTCCACTCCCGCCCTGGTGGTGTTCGCCGCCCTGATGTTCGTTCCGCTGCGAACGGCGCGGCCGGCCCGTTTCGGCTTTGGCGACGACGGCAACGGCAACGGCAACGGCTAGCCCCTGTACGCGGGGATGGGGCGTGGGGCGGTAATGGGGTGTGGCAGGGGCCAACCTGGGTTGGCGCATCAAGCTGTCGTACTCACGTCATGGCTCCTTCACAGATCGCGCCGAGACTGCGCGCCTTGTCCAGCCCTGTTGTGCCTGCGCAGGTGCTGGCCCTGTCGTGTCTTTCCGGAGCCCTGCCGTGCATCGTTCGAAGCTTTCGCGTTCCATCCTCCTTGCCCTTTCCATGGCCAGCGCAGGAGGCGCGATCGCAGCGGAGGCCGATGCGGTCGATGCCTCGGCAGGCAGCCGCGCGACGCCCACCCAGCTCGATGCGATGCTGGTCACCGGCACCCGCGCCTCCAACCGCACCCAGTTCGAAACGCTGGCGCCGGTGGATGTATTCACCAAGGAAGACATCAAGTCGGTTGAATCCACCGACCTGAAGGACGTGCTGGCCCAGCTGGTGCCGTCGTTCGTGGTGCAGCGCCTGCCGATGGCCGACGGCCAGGTGTTCGTGCGCCCGGCTACCCTGCGTGGCCTGTCGCCGGACCAGACGCTGGTGCTGGTCAACGGCCGCCGTTTCCACCGCAGCGCGTTGCTGGGCAACCGCGGTGCGCAGGCGGCCGATCTGGCGCAGATTCCGACCAGCGCGATCAAGCGCATCGAAGTGCTGCGCGATGGTGCCTCGGCGCAGTACGGCTCGGACGCCATCGCCGGCGTCATCAACATCATTCTCGAGGATGGCCCCGGCACCGAGATCACCGCCGGCTATTCGCAGTATGCGCAGGGCGACGGTGCCTCGCGCGACTTCAGTGCGCGCACCGGCTGGTCGCTGGGTGACTACGGCAGCCTGGTGCTGTTCGCCGAATCGTCCAATTCCGATGCCACCTCGCGCACCCGCCAGCGCCCGGATGCCATCGCTTTCCAGGCCGCACATCCGGACCTGGACGTACCCAACCCGGTGCAGCGCTGGGGCCAACCGGACCTTGAAAGCCGCCGCGTCGGCTTCAACGTGAAGGCCAACGCCAGCGACACGCTGGAGCTCTATGCCTTCGGCCTGTACAGCCACAGCGACGGCGTCAGCGATTTCAACTGGCGCAACCCCGATACCACCACCGGCGCCTACCGTACGACCACGATCTTCCCCGGCTGGAACCTGCGCTCGATCTATCCGGTGGGCTTCAGCCCGCAGTACGGCAACGTCCAGAACGACCTGCAGCTGGTGGGTGGCCTGCGTGGCGAGATCACGCCCAAACTGCGTTGGGATGTCAGCGCGTCGTATGGCCGCAACGCCATCGACTACAGCCTGAAGAACTCGATCAATGCCTCGCTCGGTCCGGCCAGCCCGACCGCGTTCGATCTCGGCCGCCTGACCCAGACCGAGAAGAACGCCAACGCCGACTTCAACTACGAGTGGGACGTGGCCGCGCTGGCCAAGCCGATCAACGTCGCCTTCGGTGGCGAGTTCCGCCAGGAGACCTACCAGGTGCGTGCCGGTGACCCCGCCTCGTATGCGGTGGGTCCGGGCGCAGCAGCGGGCCTGGAAGCCAATTCCAATGGCGCACCGGGCTTCTCGGCCAGCCAGGCCGGGCAGTGGAGCCAGCGCAGCAAGGCGGCCTATGTGGATATGGAGGTGCCGCTGGGCGAGCGCTGGAGCATCGGCGCGGCCAGCCGCTATGAAGACTTCTCCAGCTTCGGCAGTACGCTGGACGGCAAGCTCTCGGCGCGCTTTGCAATCACCCCGGACGTGGCCCTGCGCGGTACCGTGTCCACCGGCTTCCGTGCACCGACCCCGGCGCAGCTCAACACCACCAGCACCACGCAGGGCCTGGACACGCGCACGCTGCAGATCTTCACCAGCGGCCGCCTGTCGCCGAATGATCCGCTGGCCCAGCTGCTCGGTGCCAAGCCGTTGAAGCCGGAGGAATCGCGTACCGCCTCGCTGGGCCTGACCTGGCGCACCGACCTGGGCCTGTCCGGCTCGGTGGATGTGTACCAGATCAAGCTCACCGACCGCTTCAGCCAGTCGGCCAGCTTCGCCATTCCGGCCGGCACGCCCAACCCGCTGGGCTACACCTCGGTGAACTACTTCACCAACGACTTCGACACCACCACCACCGGCGTGGACGTGGTCGGCAACTACCTGCGCGACCTCGGCGCGGGCCGCATGACGCTGACCCTGGCCTACAACTACAACCGCACACGCGTGGACAACGGCAGCACCTCGGTGGCCACCAACGAGACCCAGCGCGTGCTGTTCGAAGACCGCCTGCCCGAGCACAAGGGCAGCCTGACCGGCAGCTGGGACATCGGCGCCTGGTCGCTGATGGCGCGCATGCGCTACTACGGCGCCTGGACCGACTCCAGCGGCAACGCCGTGGGCGACATCTACCAGCGTTTCGGCGCGATGAGCTTCCTTGACCTGGCCGTGGGCTACCGCATCAACGAACACCACAGCCTGCGCGTGGGCGCCGACAACGTGTTCGACCGCTACCCGGATGAGGCCACCTTCCAGGCCAGCCGTGGCCTGGTCTATTCGCGCAACGCGCCGTACGACACCGATGGCGCCAACCTCTACGCACAGTACCGGTTGAGCTTCTGATGGACCGTACCCGTCGTTCCCTGCTGCGTGCCGGCACCTTGCTGCCGGCCGCCGCCGTGCTGCCTTCACTGCCTGCCCAAGCGGCCGCGCGCTACGCTGGGCCGATGGAGATTCCTGCGAAGACCGTGGCACCGGAAGAGCTGGCCCACGATGAAACCTACTGGTCCGCGGTGGCCAGTCACTTCGACATCACCGACGAAGTGAACCACCTGGAGAACGGCTACTGGGGTGCGATGGGGCGCGAGACGCTGGCCAGCTACCAGCGCCACACCGCCGAGGTGAACCGTGGCAATGCGTGGTATGGCCGCCGTGAATTCCCGGCGCAGTACATGGCGGTGCAGCGGCAGGTGGCCGAAATGCTGGGCGTGGCGGCCGACGAGATCGCGCTGACCCGCGGCGCCACCGAGGCGATGCTGGCCCTGATCGGCGGCTACAACCGCCTGCAGCCCGGTGACCAGGTGCTGTACGCCGACATCGACTACGACAGCATGATCGGCGCGATGCGCTGGCTGCAGCAGCGTCGCGGCGCGCAGGTGGAGCGCATCGCACTGCCGGCAGTGCCAGACCACGCGCAGATCCTGCAGGCCTACGAGGCCGCGTTCGCGCGCCTGCCGCGGCTGAGGCTGATGCTGCTGACCCAGGTCAGCCACCGCCACGGGCTGGTGCTGCCGGTGGCGGAAATCGCCGAGCGTGCGCGGGCGCGCGGCATCGATGTGATCGTCGATGCGGCGCACGGCTTCGGCCAGATCGACTATGCGGTGCCAGACCTGAAAGCCGACTTCGTTAGCATCAACCTGCACAAATGGATCGGTGCACCGGTCGGCGTTGGCGCGATGTACGTGCGCAAGGGCCGCGTGGCGGATCTGGACCCGTACATGGGCGAGACCGACGATGGCCGCGTGGGCAGCCGGGTGCACACCGGCACGGTCAACTTCGCCGCCTACCTGGCACTGCCGGAAGCGATCGCATTGCACCAGCGCATCGGTGCGGCCAACAAGCAGGCGCGCCTGCGCTACCTGCGCGAGCGCTGGACAGAGCCGGCACGGCAGATGGCGCATATCGAAGTGCTGTCCTCGCCGGACCCGGCGCTGGCCAGTGCGCTGGCCAGCTTCCGCCTGCGCGGGCGCACCAGCACGGCCGACAACATCGCGCTGCAGAAGCGCCTGCTGGATGAGCATCGGGTGTTCACCACGCACCGCGACGGGCTTGATTCCGGCGCCTGCGTACGGGTGACGCCGTCAGTGTTCACCCGGCCGGAGCAGATGGATGCATTGGTGAAGGCTTTGGCGGCATTGGGGTAGTGCCGGCCGCTGGCCGGCAACCTCATGATCCGTGCACGCCGTTGCCGGCCAGCGGCCGGCACTACCAGGCCTACCGCTCGATCGCCGGCAACGCATCGGACAACAACAACCGGTCAATCCGCCGCAGCGCACTTTCCAGTTGCCGGCGGTCCGCCGCCAGCCCCAGTGACAGCCGCACGCCGTTCTGATGCAGCACCCCGGGCGGGCAGAACGCCGATGAGGGCGCAATGGCCAGCCCCTGCAGCTGCGCGGTGCGTACCAAGGTGGCATCGGTCCACGGCGCCGGAACCCGGCACCAGGCATGCAGGCCTTCGGCGCGCTGCAGCAGCGACGGTGCCAGCAGATAGCGCGCCATGCGCATGCGCTCGCGCGCCTCGCTGCGTACCTGCGCCAGCAACGATTGCGCCGAGCCATCCAGCAGCAACTGGCTGGCCAGCGCCGACACCAGCGGATGACCCATCAAGCGGGTCGCCCGCAGCGCGGCCGTCATCGACTCGGCATGCGCCGCATCCGGGCATTGCACGAAGGCCGTGCGCAAGCCTGGGCTGATCACTTTCGACAGCGTGGCCACGTAGAACACGTGGCGTGGGGCCAGGGTTGCCAGCGCTGTCGGCGCGTCCTCGGCGAGGTGCCAGTACGGATCGTCTTCGATCGCCAGCAGGCCTTCGCTTTCCAGTACGCGCGCCAACGCTTCGCGCCGCTGCAGTGGCAGGGTCAGCGCCGTCGGGTTCTGGCAGGTCGGATTGAGATAGACCAGCCGCGCGCCGCTTTCGCGAGCCTGCCGGGCCAGTGCCTCGGGGCACATGCCGTGTTCGTCGCTGTCCACTGGCAGCAGGCGCCGGCCCAGTGCGGCCGCTGCCTGCAGCAACCCCGGGTAGACCAGCGTGTCGCACAGGATCGCATCGCCATCGCGGCTCTGGCTGAGCAGGATCGCCGCCAGCGCGACCTGGGCGCCTTCGGTCAGCAGCAGGCAGGCGTCGTCCACGGTGCCCAGCATCGGCCGCAGCCAGCGCGCCGCCGCATGGCGATCGGTCGGGTTGCCGCCGCCCAGGTGGTAGGTCATCAGGTTGGGCGCGTTGCTGCGCGCAAGTACGGCGGCGGCGCCACGGCGCAGCGTCTCGGCCAGTGCATCGGCATCGGGCACCGGCGGCACGTTCATGCTCAGGTCCACCACCTGCTCGAAGCCGGCCTTGGGCGGTGCGATGAAACTGCCCTGCGGACCGCGCGCCTCGATCAGGCCACGCTTGCGTGCTTCATCGAAGGCACGGGTGACCGTGGTCAGGTCGACGCCGAGCTGCAGCGCCAGTGCGCGCTGCGAAGGCAGGCGTTGTCCTGGTGCAAGGCCGCCGCGACGCACCGTGCGTTCCAGCGAATTGACGATGCGCAGGTAGATTGGCCCAGTGTGCGCGAGCACGTCCTGTACCCATTCGCGGGCTGCGACATCCGGTCGCGGCATGTAGGGAGCATGTCGGGGCGTATCGTTGCTTCCAACGGCGGGAGCCTGTCCATAACCATCGGTCGGTTCGGGCAGGTGACCGCCGTTGTTGTTTACGGCGGTCGCGCCGGCCAGTCTCGGTGAAGTCATTGCGCGTCCTCAGCGCGGGGCGTGCCAGGGGCAGTAACAGCCCACGGCAAGCAGTCCTTTCGGGCGTACGGTTTCGCCGCGCACCAGTTTGTCCAGCAGCGGTTCGACGAAGCTGTTGGCCGAGTTGCAGACCATGCCGATGCTGTACGGGCCGGCATACGCCAGGTGGCCCTGCCGGTCCCAGATCGCCACCGCAGGGCTGGCCGGAATGTGTTCGATGCCGTCGATGGTCGGCAGCTGGATCACCTTGCTGCGCAGCGGCTCGGGCAGTTCGCCCTCGGTACCGGGGCGGCGGATCGCATAGAAGTCGATGCCGGCGCGGCGGTACATGCTGATCAGGTAGCTCAGGTGTGCGCCGGTTTCGCGGTTGCAGACCGCGCAGGCCGGGTCCCAGAAATGCACCACGCGGATGCGGCCGGTATCGCCGGCCAGATTGGCCGGCAGGCGCAGCTGCGAGTCGTCGAAGACGATGGCCTGTTCGGTGAAGGTGGATTGCGCGCCGTAGCCGAAGTACTGCCACAACGCCGCCGCCACGCCGGCCATGAACAGGCAGGCGAGGGCGATCATCGTCGGCAGCAGCCAGCGGCGCGCGCGCGGCGCGGCTGCGCCCATCAGGACGCGTCTCCGCCGAACTTGTGCACGTACTGCTTGCGCATCTCGCGGCAGGAGTCGGCCTGCGCGCGGCGCTGGATCTCGCTACGCGCCGGATCCTCGCTGCGCTGCACGCACTGCTCGATGGCGTGGCGCTCGGCGGCCTGCACATCCACGGTCTGCGGCTGCAGGCAGACCCAGGCCAGCGCGGCCAGCATCAGCACCACAAAGCCACCGCACCCGGCCATCACCAGGTGGAACTTCAGTTTCTCGACGCGCATCGACGCTCGTCCCTTCATCCATACATTGCATACAAAATATCATCTTGTATGGATGGCGCGCCATGCGCACGCTTCAGACGATGGCGCTGTGCCGCGCTTCGGGGGCTTCGGACAGGATCTCGTTCAGCTTGGCCAGCGCCCCGGCCAGCGCACCCTGGTCAACCGCGCCGCCCAGCGACAGGCGGATCGCGTTGCCCGGTGGCGGTTCCTCCACACTGAAGGCGTCTGAGCTGGCAATGCCCAGGCCTTGTTCCTGCGCGGCCTGGATCAGCCGGTACTGGTCCAGCCGTGGCGGCAGCGGCAACCAGACATGCAGGCCGGCCGGATGGGCGCGGGCACGCGAAGGCAGGTACTGCGCGGCAATCGCCTGGCGTTCGCGCAGTTCCTGCTGGAAGCGCTGCACCATGTCCTGGGCCTGGCCGCTGCGGATCCATTGCGAGGCCACGGCCACCATCGACTGGGTCGGCATCAGCGCGATCGCGCGCAGCGCATCCAGCACCGGTTCCATCGGCTCGCCGGCCGGCACCACCAGATAGGCGGTGCGCAGGCCCGGCGCCAGGCACTTGGACAGGGTGGAGATGTAATAGACCGGGCAGCCGACGTCGCGGTGGGCGGCCAGCGGCGGCGCGGCGTCCCCGGCCAGCAACCAGTAGGGATCGTCTTCGATCACGGTCAGATCGTGGCGCTTTGCCACCGCCAGCAGCGCCTGCCGGCGCTGTGCCGACATCGTCGCCGTGGTCGGGTTCTGGATGGTCGGCACCAGGTACAGCAGGCGCGGGCGGCGCAGCTGGCAGGCTTCTTCCAGCGCGTCCGGCAGCATGCCTTCGGCGTCCATCGCCACCGGCACCACGCCCCGCTGCAGCACGCGCGCGGCGGCCAGCAGGCCGGGGTAGGTCAGCTGTTCGGCGGCGATCAGCTCGCCCGGCTGGGTACGGGCCAGGATCAGTGCACATAGCGCGGTCTGCGCACCGGGGCAGATCACCACCTGGTCGGCCCCCACGGTGCCCAGCATGGGCGCCAGCCACTGCACGGCGGCGGCGCGGTCCTCACGGGTGCCGGCACCGACGTGGTAACTCATCAGCTCGCCCTGGCCCAGCTGCTGGCCCACGTGCTGGAAGCCGGCTTCCATGCCCTGCGCGAACGGGGCGCTGCCCAGCAGCGGCGGGATGTTCATGCTCAGGTCGACCGAGGTGCTGCGGTTGCCGGCCGACAGTGCAATGAAGGTGCCGCCAGCGCCCTGCGCATCGAGCAGGCCGGCCTGGCGAAGTTCGGCAAAGGCGCGGGTGACGGTGGTCAGGTCCACGCCCACCTGTTGGGCCAGGTCGCGCTGCGGCGGCAGGCGGTCGCCGGGGCGCAGCACGCCGTCATCCACCGCCTCGCGCACCTGCTGGGCAATCTGCAGATACAGCGGTCCGGCGCCCTCGCGGAAGGGGCGAACCCAGGTGCGGTTGGGATGTTTCAGGCGGCGGCCGGCGGCAGGAGGCGTCATCGGTCAGATTTTTCCATACGTGCAGATGCACAAGTCCATACAATCATGTATCTTGTATGGGCTTGATTGGAGTGGATCGCCTTTTTGTAGGCGACCTCGTACCCACAGTGTAGCCGCTCCACGCCCGGGCGCTGCGCGCAGGCGAGCCGGTCAAGCGCGCTTCTTCAACAGGGTTGACCTCCAATGAATATCTGCTGGAACCGCATCCGCCTGGCGCTGGTCGCCCTGGCCTGCGTCGGCCTGTCGGGCTGTGACTGGGTGCTGCTGGATTCGAAGGGCATGGTCGGGCTCGCCCAGCGCGACCTGATCCTGATCTGCATCGGCCTGATGCTGATCGTGGTGATACCGGCCATCGTGCTGACCTTTGTGTTCGCCTGGCGTTTCCGCGCCGGCAACACCAAGGCGAAATACACGCCGGACTGGTCGCACTCCACCAAGGTGGAGATCGTGGTCTGGGGCGTGCCGCTGGTCATCATCGCGGTGTTGGCGGTGATCGTCTGGCAGTCCACCCACGAACTGGACCCGTACAAGCCGCTGGACGTGGCCGGTGAACCGCTGCACGTGGACGTGATCGCCACCGACTGGAAGTGGGTGTTCGTATACCCGGACCTGGGCATCGCCACGGTCAACCAGCTCAACTTCCCGGCCAACCGCCCGCTGGCGTTCAGCATCACCTCCAACTCGACGATGAACACCTTCTTCATCCCGCAGCTGGGTGGGCAGATCTATGCGATGGCCGGCATGCGCACGCAGCTGCACCTGATCGCCAACGAGCCGGGCCAGTTCCGCGGCATGTCCGGCAACTACAGCGGGCATGGCTTCTCGAACATGAAGTTCATCGCCACCGCCAGCAGCAACGAAGACTTCGAGCGCTGGGTGGCCGAGGTGCGCAGCGCGCCGCAGGCACTGGATTTCAACCAGTTCAAGGCGCTGGCCGCGCCGTCGAAGAATGCACCGGTACAGCACTTCTCCAGTGTCGAGCCGCTGCTGTTCAAGAAGGTCATCGACCAGTTCATCGGCGTGGGTGAGAACACCGCTGCCGCCACCCCGGCGGGCGCTGCCGGTGGTGCCCAGGTTTCCCAGGAGTAACGAACATGTTGGGCAAATTGACGTGGGAGGCCGTGCCGCTGCACGAGCCGATCGTGGTGGTCACATTGGCGGCCATGGTGCTGGGTGGCCTCGCGCTGCTCGGCGCGGTGACGTACTTCAAGCTGTGGGGCCCGCTGTGGCGTGACTGGTTCACCACCGTGGACCACAAGAAGATCGGCATCATGTACGTGGTGGTGGCGCTGGTCATGCTGGTGCGTGGCTTCGCCGATGCGCTGATGATGCGCGCGCAGCTGGCCGCGGCCGGCCCGGGCAGTGACGGCTTCCTGCCACCGGAACACTACGACCAGATCTTCACCGCGCACGGCGTGATCATGATCTTCTTCGTGGCCACCCCGTTCGTGGTCGGCCTGATGAACATCATCGTGCCGCTGCAGATCGGCGCGCGCGACATGGCGTTCCCGTTCCTCAACGCCTTCAGCTTCTGGATCTTCGTGGTCGGCGCCGCGCTGATGATGATCTCGCTGGGTGTTGGCGAATTCGCCATGACCGGCTGGGTCGCCTATCCGCCGCTGTCGGGTATCGAGTTCAGTCCAGGGGTGGGTGTCGACTACTACATCTGGGCGTTGCAGGCCTCCGGTATCGGAACATTGCTGACCGGCGTCAACCTGTTCATCACCATCCTGCGCATGCGTGCGCCGGGCATGACCCTGATGAAGATGCCGGTGTTCACCTGGACCGTGCTGGTCACCAGCGTGATCATCATCGCCGCGTTCCCGATCCTGACCGTGGCGCTGGGCGCGCTCACCCTGGACCGCTACCTGGACTTCAACTTCTACACCAACACGTTGGGTGGCAACCCGATGATGTACGTGAACCTGGTGTGGGCCTGGGGCCATCCGGAGGTGTACATCCTGGTGCTGCCGGCGTTCGGCATCTTCTCCGAAGTGACCGCCACGTTCGCGCGCAAGAAGCTGTTCGGCTACAAGTCGATGGTGGGCGCCACGCTGGCGATCGGCATCCTGTCGTTCATCGTCTGGCTGCACCACTTCTTCACCATGGGCTCCGGTGCCAGCGTCAATGCCTTCTTCGGCATCATGACGATGATCATCGCCATTCCTACCGGCGTGAAGATCTTCACCTGGCTGTTCACCATGTATGGCGGCCGCGTCGAGTTCAGCGTGCCAATGCTGTGGACCATCGCGTTCCTGGTCACCTTCACCATCGGTGGCATGACCGGCGTGCTGCTGGCCATTCCGGGCGCGGACTTCCTGCTGCACAACAGCCTGTTCCTGGTCGCCCACTTCCACAACACCATCATCGGCGGCGCGCTGTTCGGCTACCTGGCCGGATTTGCCTACTGGTTCCCGAAGGTGTTCGGCTTCACCCTCAACGAGCGCCTGGGCAAGTGGTCGTTCGCCTGCTGGGTGATCGGCTTCTACCTGGCCTTCATGCCGCTGTACATGCTCGGCTTCATGGGCATGACCCGGCGCATGAACCAGTACGACAACCCGGCCTGGACGCCGTACCTGATTGCTGCCTTCATCGGTGCGCTGTTCGTGTTCGCCGGCATCATCCTGATGCTGGTGCAGATCTACGTGAGCGTGCGCGACCGCAAGCGCAACCTGGACCTGACCGGCGACCCGTGGAATGCACGCACGCTGGAATGGGCCACGCCGTCGCCGCCGCCGTTCTACAACTTTGCCGTGGTGCCCAAGGCCGATGAGCTGGACGCCTTCCACGAAGCGAAGAAGCGCGGCCTGCCGCCGCCGCCGAAGAAGTACGCGCCGATCCACATGCCGAAGAACACCGGCGTGCCGCTGATCCTCAACATCTGGATCCTGGTGCTGTGCTTCGCGCTGGTCTGGCACATCTGGTGGATGGCCGCCGCCAGCTTCATCGCCATGATCGTGACCCTGATCGTGCGCTCCTACGACGAGGACGTGGACTACTACGTCAGTTCCGAAGAGGTGGCGCGCACCGAGGCGGCCAACCTGGCCAAGCTGAAGGAGGTACGCGCATGAACCTGTTGACCCGCCCGGAGCTGGCCAGCGATACGCAGGCGCACGAGGACCACCACGCACACGACCACAGCCATGAGCAGGGCGGCATGAAGGTGTTCGGCATGTGGGTCTACCTCATGTCCGACCTGGTGCTGTTCGGTTCGCTGTTCGCCTCGTACGCGGTGCTCAGCACCGCCTACGCAGGCGGCCCCACCGGCAAGGACCTGTTCTCGCTGCCGTTCGTGATGGCCGAAACCTTCCTGCTGCTGGTCTCCAGCATCACCTACGGCCAGGCCGTGCTGGCAATGCACCGCCATGACGCTTCGGCAGTGCTGCGCTGGCTGGGCGTGACCTTCGTGCTCGGCGCCTCGTTCATCGGCATGGAGATCTACGAGTTCTCGCACCTGATCCACGAAGGCGCGGGCCCCAGCACCAGTGCCTACCTGTCGGCGTTCTTCGCGCTGGTGGCCACCCACGGCCTGCACGTGGCCAGTGGCCTGATCTGGATGGCAGTGGTGATGCACCAGGTCTACCGCCGTGGCCTGACCCCGACCAACATCACCCGCGTTTCGTGCCTGAGCCTGTTCTGGCACTTCCTGGACCTGGTGTGGATCTGCGTCTTCACCTTCGTCTACCTGATCGGAGCCTTCTGACATGGCCCACGTCGAAACCTCGCGCGCCGGCAATGCGCACGGCTCCACCAAGTCCTACCTGATCGGCTTCGTGCTGTGTGCGCTGCTGACCGTGGTGCCGTTCGCACTGGTGATGAACCCGGTGCTGTCGCGGCCGCTAACGCTGTTCCTGCTGGTCGGCTTCGCGGTGGCGCAGATCCTGGTGCAGCTGGTCTTTTTCCTGCACATGGACCGCAAGTCCGAAGGCGGCTGGAACCTGGCCAGCTTCGTGTTCACCCTGGTGATCCTGTTCATCGTCGTCGCACTGTCGGTCTGGATCATCTGGAGCATGCACTACCACATGATGATCAACTGAGCCTGCGAACCGTGAAAGGCATTGCGTTCCCCCATCGTGGCCTGCGCCTGGCCGCAGGCCTGCTGCTCGGACTGCTGGCCGGCTGCAGTGCGCAGTCGCGCATGGACTTCTATTCCAAGGACATCGCCTGCGAAGAACTCGGCCAGCACTGGTCGATGCCCGACAGCCACGGCACCGTGCGTGGCCCGGCGGATCTGCAGGGGCAGGTGACCTACCTGTTCTTCGGCTTCACCAGCTGCCCGGACGTGTGCCCGACCACGATGGTCGAGCTGAGCCAGGTCAAGCACCTGATGGGCAAGGACGCCGACCAGCTGCAGGTGGTGTTCGTCAGCGTCGATCCGGCACGTGATACGCCCGAGGTCGCCCGCACCTATGTGGAAGCGTTCGACCGCAAGGCGGTGGCGCTGGTCGGCAACGAGGCACAGTTGGCCGCCATGGCCAGCGACTTCAAGGCGTTCTATGAAAAGGAACCCGGCCCGATTCCGCAGACCTACACGATGAGCCACATTGCCGGTGGCTACGTGTTCGATCGCCAGGGCCGGCTGCGGCTGTTCGCCCCGTATGGCATGCCGGTGGAGAAGCTGTTCTCCGACGTGCAGCGCCTGCTGCTCGAGCCGGCCCACCCGGCGGCCGGCAGCGACCCGCTGGCCAGCTGCAGCCTGACCCACAACGGCACACTCGCCGCCCGCTGACGCTGGTGGGTGCCAACCTTGGTTGGCACACTCCTGATCCCCCGGCCGGCCAGGAGAGCCAACCGGCCGGGGGCACCACTCAACGCCTTACTTGGTTTCTTCCCACTGCACCACGTCCGGCTCGGTGGCGCGGATGCCGGCGGTGGACAGCAGCTTGGTGGTCGCATCCAGCGCCGCGTTCACCGACGGGTACTCCACGATGGCCTGGCCCGACGCCTTCGACACCTTCACCACGCTGCCGCCCGTGGCGCTTGCTGCGCGCTGGGCAGCGGCTGCATCGGTGAAGAACACCTTGACCCGCGACGTCGCCACCACCGGCGCTCCGTCGTGGGATACCGCCGCGGCGAACTTGCCGGCGCCGGCATCGGCAGGCGCGGCCGCTGCGCCGTCCAGCGAACGCTTGGTACGCGTGCTGGTGGCCGCCGCCTGCGAGGTGATCGTGAACCGACCGCCGCTGACCTGCTTCACCGTGGTCGTGGGAGACAGCTGGAAACGTGTGCCACCCACATCGAACGAGCGGCCGGTAGCGGACGCCTTCAGTTCCTGCGCATCCACGGTTGACGGGGTCCTGGCCGGAGGTGTCTGCCCCGAGCTCTGTGCCCAGGCAGGGGAGGTCATCGCCGCGAAGGCGAGCGTGCTCAACAGAATGGTCTTTTTCATCATCAGTGCCCCAGAACGCGGATCTTGAAGGATTCGAGGTTGCCACGCGATGCAGCAGTCGCGGCCTGCCCCATGTCGGTCACTTCCAGCGTCCAGGTGCCGGTGGCATTCTCATCCAGGAAGGCATTGCTGGACAGCAGGTCCCAGCTGGTGAAATTGCTCTGCGCGTTCCCCGTGCCCGAACCGATCGCGGTGAACGCCGGTTGCACCACGCTGCGGGTGCCGCTGGGCGAAACCAGCACGAACTGCAGCTGGCGCGTATTGCGGTGGTTTACCCGGAAGCCGAGCTGCACGCTTTCGATGTTGCGCGCGCCGTTGGCCAGCTGGAAGGTCAGGCGTGCCGCGGCAGCCGAGGTGTTGCCGATGACCACGGTGCGCGTGGTGGTGCGCCAGCCGCTGTCGACCAGCGGTCCCAGCGACTGGAAGTTCTCGGCGACCTCTACTGCACGCGCAGCATTGACCACGCCGAAGCCATACCAGTTGCTGTAGGCACGGTTGGCAGCGTTCACCGTCCAGCCCGGCACCAGCGTGCGCCCGTCGGCCAGTGTCACCGCCGGCTGGTTCGGGTGGTTGCGGGTGGCGGTGGTGGCCAGGATGTACTTCACATCGCGATAGGACAGGTTCGGATTGGCTTCCAGCACCAGCGCAGCCACGCCCGATACCATCGGTGCCGACGCTGACGTGCCGTTCATCTTGGCGGTGTAGTTGCAGGTGCTGTCGATGGCCGACTGGTTGCTGTCCAGCGTGTTCTCGCGGTTGGTGTTCTTGTTGCTGCCCTGCGCGCACCCGGTCACGTCGGTGGTGACGATGGCCGGGTCGTACGCGCGTGCCACCAGGCCCGGTGCGTACTGGGCCTGTAGGCCGTACTCACCGCCAAAGGCCGAGACCCACAGGGCCGAGCCGGTGGAGGAGTACGACGAGCGCACGCCATCGGCGCGCACGGCGGCAACGGTGATCACGTTGAACAGGTTGTTGCGCGGATCGCGGCCAGCCGGCACGCAGCCGGTGTTGCGGTTCTTGGTGTCATTGGTGCAGACATCGAAGGTGTTGCCGAGGTTGTCCTGCCAGTACCCGTTGTTGAAGTTGTTGCCGGCCGACTTCACGTAGATGCCGCCGCGGCCACCGCGCGTACCCGACAGCGCCTGCTCATACGAACGTATCGTGTTCTCGCTGTACGCCAACGGCAGGTTCGGATTGCCCGGGCCGGCGCCCCAGCTGTTGTTGAACACCTGCACGTCGGCCGATTCCGCGCCATCCCACCAGGCGTACTCGATGTTGCTCTGCTGGTTGCCCTGGGCGGAGCGCGAAATGGGGTTGAAGCCCTTCAGCGTTGCCGCCGGAGCCACACCACGCACGCCCAGGTTGTTGGCGCCCACCGCGCCGGCGATGCCGCCGACCATGGTGCCGTGGTTGTCGGCGTCCGGATTGGACGGGCTGGGATTGTTCGAACCATTGGCGAAGTTCTTGCCGGCCACGGCCGCCACGTTGGCGGCCAGGTCCGGATGCGCGATCTGCAGGCCGTCATCGACGATGGCGATGGTGACGCCCTGGCCGCGGATGCCGTTGCGGTACAGGCCATCCACGTTCAGATCGTTGCCGGCTACCGGCAGCGTGTCGGCCGGTACCGTCTGCCCGGTATTGCGCAGGTGCCACTGGATGCCCGCCAGCGGATCGGCCTGCTGGGCCTGTGCGGTGACGGCCAGGCTGCCCAGCACCAGGGCAGTGGCAAGGGCCAGCCGCGCGGAGCGCGGTGGCGCGGAGCGTTGCGTGTGTCGCTTCATACACGAATCCTTCTGTTGTGAATCGGCATGGCAGGACGGCGGGGCGGAACTGCCCCATCGCAACGAGCCAAACGCGAGACAACGAAGAACCCCCTACCTCTTCACAGCAGCAATCTGCGGATGTGCCAATTCCGTCACAAACACTTATGCCGTGGGGTAATGACGACGGCGTTGGCTCGCATCTGGGGGATGCCAACCCTTGCTGGCACCCGCACCCACGCATGGCGAGGATCTACCCGGCGTCATCGCGCGCCCTCACATCCGCCTGTGCTACTACGGCCCTCGCACACTTCCGTACCGGAGCACCCAGATGGTCAACCCCCTGGCCCAGGCCCATCGTGGCCCAGGCACTACGCTGTTCAGCCTGTTGAACCCGATACCGTTCGGCTTCTTCGTCGGCGCGCTGATCTTCGACGCGATCTACCTCAACAGCGCCGAGGTGATGTGGGGCAAGGCCGCGGCCTGGCTGATCACCTTCGGCCTGCTGATCGCCATCGTGCCGCGGCTGATCAACCTGTTCGCGGTCTGGCGCCGCAACGGCACGGCCACCCGCATCGACCGCATCGACTTCTTCCTCAACCTGGTGGCCGTGCTGCTGGCGATCTGGAACGCCTTCGTGCACAGCCGTGATGCCTATGCCGTCGCGGTGCCGGGCACGATCCTGTCGGCGCTGACCGTGGCCCTGATCGCACTGGGCCTGATCCTGCTGTCGTTGCAGCCGCCGGTGCTGCAGGGAGGCCGTCATGGCTAAGCACATCCTGCCCACCGTGGCCGCCCTGGCACTGGCCGTCACCCTGTCGGCCTGTGCAGGCAAGGCCGAGTACCACCCCGCCGACCAGTCCGGCACGAAGCCGCCGCTGCCGGCGCCGAAGAACTTCCTGATGCCACCGATGCAGGTGCCCAAGGGCGTCGGCTGGGCCGAAGGCCAGTCACCGACGGTGGCCGACGGCCTGAAGATCGAGCGCATCGCCGCCAACCTGATGCACCCGCGGCGCCTGCTGACCCTGCCCAATGGCGACGTGCTGGTGGTGGAAGGCAACGGCCCCGGTGAAGAGCCGGTCACCACGCCCAAGCAGTGGATCGCCGGCAAGGTGAAGGCCCGTTCGGGCAAGGCCGGCAAGGGCGGCAACCGGGTCACCCTGCTGCGCCGCACGCCCGGCACCACCACCTGGACCCAGCACGTCTACATCGAGGGCCTGCATTCGCCGTTCGGCATCCAGCTGATCGGTGACACGCTGTACGTGGCCAACACCGGCAACATCATGCAGTACCACTATGTGCCGGGCGAAACCCGCATGTCCGACAAGGGCCGCGAGTTCACCGACCTGCCCAGCACCATCAACCACCACTGGACCAAGGAACTGCTGGCCAGCCGCGATGGCAGCAAGTTGTACGTGGGCGTGGGCTCCAACAGCAACATCACCGAGAACGGCCTGGCGGTGGAGTACCGCCGCGCCGTGGTGCTGGAAGTGGACGTGGCCACCCGTGGCAGCCGCATCTTTGCATCGGGCATCCGCAACCCGACCGGTCTGGACTGGGAGCCGAGTACCGGCAAGCTGTGGGCGGTGGCCAACGAGCGCGACGAGATCGGCGCCGACCTGGTGCCCGATTACCTGACCTCGGTGAAGGAAGATGGCTTCTACGGCTGGCCCTACAGCTACTACGGCCAGCATGTGGATGAGCGCGTGCAGCCGCAGCGGCCGGACCTGGTGGCCAAGGCGATCGTGCCCGACTACGCCATCGGCTCGCACGTGGCACCGCTGGGGTTGCTGTTCTACACCGGGCAGGCGTTGCCGGCGCAGTACCACGGTGGCGCTTTCATCGGCGAGCACGGCAGCTGGGATCGTTCACCGCTGAGCGGCTATGAAGTGGTGTACGTGCCGTTCAAGGACGGCAAGCCAACCGGGCGGCCGCAGACCGTGGTCGGTGGCTTCACTTCCAAAGACGAGAAGACGCTGATGGGCGCACCGGTGGGCATGGCGATGGATGCCGAGGGCGCACTGCTGGTGGCCGACGACGTGGGCGACGTGGTGTGGCGGGTGTCAGCCAAGTAGCCTTGTAGAGTCGAGCTTGCTCGACTGCTTTGGATCTGGCCCTTGTAGAGTCGAGCTTGCTCGACTGCTGTTGGAAGGTGCAGTCGAGCATGGCTCGACTCTACAAAAAGCCGGAATCAGCCGAGCATGGGCTCGGCTCTACAGTTCCGACGGCCCGCTGCGCAGCCCGCTGAACACCGATTCGGCAGCAAACCCCACGCCACCCAGCAGCACGCCGAAATACACCACCGTGGCCACCACGAATCCGTAGCCGGCCGCCACCGCCGCGCCATCGCGCTGGATGAAGCCGATCGCAAACGACATCAGCGCCAGCGCCGGCAGCGTGTTGCTGAAGGGAATCGGCCCGGCCGGCGCCATCAGCAGCAGGGTCGCGAACACCAGCATCAGGTTGTTCAGGCGCATCATCTTCTTCGAGCGCACCATCACCGCCAGCCGCATCGGCCGCGACAACCGCTCCATGCGGTGCACCCACTTCAGCGCACGGCCCAGGTTGGCCTTCAGCTTGTCGGTGGCGATCTCGCGGCGCGCCAGCTTCTGCGCCACCCACAACGGGCGGTTGCGCACCCGGCTCAGGCCGATCAGCAGGATCGAGGCGCCAAACACCGTACTCAGCCCGGGAATCGACACTGGAATGATGAAGATGGCCGAGAGCAGGATCACGATCAGCAGCAGGCCCTCATCGCCCAGCGCGCTGAGCAGGGTGCCGACGCTGACCTGTTCGCCGGGCAGCTCGTCGATCATCTGCTCGATCTGCTGGGCCAGCGGCGCGCTGTCTTTGGTTTCGGGGGCACGGTAGGTCATGCGTCGCAAGGTTCTCCAGGGAAGGGCGGTCAGCGGGCCGTCCTGCGGTGGGGGACGCACAGGGTCCTGCAGTATCCCGGCCAACGTGGGCAAAGAGGTGAACCGGGCATGAGGGGGTAAACTGGCGTGCCCCGCACGAGTTGAACGCAATGGACATGGGCCGCAGGCAATCGACCATCGAACTGGTCGCCATCGACATGGATGGCACCCTGCTGGATCCAGCCCACCAGCTCACCGCCCGGGCCAGGCAGGCCATCGCGCAGGCGCGCGCGCTGGGCGTGCACATCGTGCTGACCAGCGGCCGCCCGGTTCCCGGCCTGGCACCGTTCCTGCACGAGCTGGGCATCACCGGTGACGACGACTACTGCATCGCCTGCAACGGCGGCCTGGTGCAGCGCATCGGCACGCGCGAAACCGTGGTCGAGTATCCGCTCAGCTTCGACGACTTCCTGTTCTGCGAGCAGGTGGCCCGCGACCTGGGCGTGCACTTCCAGGCGCTGGACAGCCAGCGCATGTACACGCCCAACCAGGACATCAGCTACTACACCGTGGCCGACTCGCATCTTTCGCGGATGCCGCTGTCGTATCGCCGCGTGCAGGACATGGACCCGTCGATGTCCTTCATCAAGCTGATGATGATCGACGCGCCGGACGTGCTGGATGCCGCCATCGCACGCCTGCCCGCCGAACTGACCGAGCGCTTCGCGGTGCTGAAGAGCGCTCCGTTCTTCCTGGAGGTGTTCGACCATCGCGCCGGCAAGGGGCCAAGCCTGCAGAAGCTGGCCGAGCACCTGGGCATCGACCGCGCCAACGTGATGGCCATAGGTGACCAGGAGAACGACCTGACCATGCTGCAGTACGCCGGCACCAGCGTGGCGATGGGCAACGCCATCGATGCGGTGAAGGCCGTGGCGCGGTTTGAAACCACCAGCAATGCCGACGAAGGCGTGGCGCGCGCGATCGAGCGCTTCGTTCTGCAGTAACCGCACGTCCCCATGCCCTGGTAGGTGCCAACCTTGGTTGGCACACATGAAGGGCATGCACCGACCTATACCCACGTATAACCCACCCATCCCCACCGCCATTGCCGCTGTACCAAGGCGCAATGGCGGATGCGGCAGCGCGATGCAAGAATTTCGCACGTCGAAATCACCCCACCGAATCCCGCGGCAGATGATCGCTTTCGTCTGCTGATCGGCGCGCACCGCGCGGTCATCCCCTCAACGCAATCGCATCGCCAGCCAGGGCGCCGATACCGGTGCTGCAACGCGCTGGGCGTGCGCCTGCGCCGCTCTCTCCCTGCACCTGGATCTGCCCATGAACACTCCACCCACGACGCGCCTCGCACTGGCCATCATCACCGTCATCGCCACACCCGCCTACGCCGCCGAATCGTCCGACACCGCGCACGACACGCCCACCACCTTGAACGCGCTGCAGGTGATCGCCACGCCGCGTGGCGCCGCCGTCGCGCCAACCCAGGTGGTCGGCCCCAACCGCTACATCATCAAGGCCGAAGACCTCGACGCCATGGTCACCGGCAACAACGGCCTGGCCATGCTCAAGCAGGTACCCGGCGCCAGCTACACCGCCACCGACGGCCTGGGCCTGGATATCTCGGCCACCAGCCTGTTCGTGCGCGGCTTCCGCATGAATGAAATGGGCATCACGTTCGAGGGCGTGCCGCTGAACGACAACGGCTTCCTCTCGCTCACCGGCACCAGCGTGGTGAATGTGGGCGTACCCGATGGCATCGGCGCGATCACGGTCAGCCCCGGTGGCGCACCGGTCAGTGTGTTCTCCAGCAGCGTCAACGGCGGCAGCCTGGAATACCGCCTGCGCGAGCTGCAGGACACGCCCAGCCTGCGTGTGAAGCAGGGCGTGGGCAGCAACAGCACGCTGGTCACCACCGTGTCCGGGCAGAGCGGCCAGCTCGGCGAGCACGGCCCGAAGGTGCTGGTCGACCTGCAGCGCGTGTCGGCCGACAAGTACCAGGGCGAGGGCACCCAGAACTTCCTGCGCGGCGATCTGAAGCTGCGGCAGGACGTGGCCTGGGGTGACTTCACCGTGTTCCTGTCCGACAGCAAGGCCAAGGTCTGGGGCTACAACAACATCTCCTTCGACATGATCCGCAAGCTGGGCTGGAAGGCCGATATCTTCTATCCAGATTATGCGTGGGCGTGGTACGTGGCTTCGCCGGAAAACGCAAACAAATCCTGTGGCGCCTACACCTGCGGTGAGCTGTCCGAACTGATCCCGTACGACACCGGCCAGACCACCCGCGACCGCGTGTCCTCGATCAACCACCGGTTCCAGATCACCCCGGCGCTGAGTGGCAACGTGCAGCTGTACAACGCCAACAGCCATACCCAGGCCACGCTCACCGACCCGACCGTGCCATCGCCCAACGGTGCACCGTTCTCCGAGCAGGTGCAGACGCCGCGCGTGAATCGGCTGGGCGGCATGCTCAACCTGCAGTTCGAGACCGGCGCGCATACCTTCACCGCCGGCGTCTGGCAGGAGAAGAGCAAGGCCGCGGCCAAGACCGAGTGGTACCAGCAGCCGCTGCTGGGCGAGGGCCCGCCGCTGAAGGCCACCGGTCCGTTCGATGTGTATGGCCCCGCGTTCAAGACCGACAATGCATCGAGCTGGGTGACCCGCTCGCGCCAGTTTTACCTGCAGGACGACATCGTGTTGAACGACACGCTGAAGCTGGGTGTCGGCTTCAAGGCCGTGGACTTTCGCACCAGCGGTGGCGGCCTGGGTGATGCCAAGGACCGGCCGGTGAACGGCACGCTGCGCGCGAAGAGCAACTTCCTGCCGCATGTCTCGCTGTTCTGGAGCCCGACCGAATCCACCGATGCCTTCATCGATCTGGCCAACACCATGAACGGCTACCGCGTGGCCCAGCGCGGCAACATCGGCTACACCGCCTCGGCGTGGACGATCACCGACCAGGAAGAGTTCGACCGCGTAGCGGGCACGCTGCGCCCGGAGAAGAACTGGAACCTGACCCTCGGTGCCTCGCATCGTTTCGACCGGCTGACGATTACCGGCGATGTGTTCTACAACGACATCCGTAACCGCCTGCTGTCGGCCGCCATCGGCACCCAGTTCGCGCAGATCAACACCGTGCGGCTGATGCCGAAGATGCACGTGATCGGCGCCGACCTCGGCATCACCGCCGACCTGACCGACCACCTGCAGTTCTACCAGGGCGTGGCCGTGGCCCGTTCGTACTACGACAGCGATTTCGTGGTGGGCGACACGGTGTACCCGATCAAGGGCAACGCGCAGCCGGGCTACCCACAGATTTCGCTGGTGAGCGATCTTTCCGCACACTTCGGCGACTGGCGTTTCGGTGCCACCAGCACCTCGTACCTGCGCCAGCCTTTCACCTACGAGAACGACATCCGCGTGCCGACCTTCTGGCAGGTCAACACCTACGCCGCCTACCGCTTCGGTGCGGACAGCGTGGTGCCTGGACTGGAGCTGCGGCTGGACGTGAGCAACCTGTTCAACCGCCACAACATCGGTACCGCCACCATCGCCGGCTCGTCGTTCTCGGGGGATTACCAGACCCTGCAGCGCAGCGCGCCCCGGCAGCTGATGTTCAGTACCTCGATGACGTTCTGAGGCAACAAGGAGTGTGGGGGTCAGATCCCTTTGCACCGCAAAGGGATCTGACCCCCCCCAACACCCGCCGAGCTGCCATGATCCGCTCTTGGTAGAGTCGACTGTTAGTCGACTGCTCTTCGCATTTACCCGGCAGAAGATCGCGCTTCGCGCGCGAGTCGATCAGCAGTCGACTCTACCAACGACCACTCCGAACGGTGCTTCTAGGGCTTTCCCCGGTCCAACTGCCGGTACCCGATCGCTTCAGAAAGATGCGCGGTCTGGATCGCTTCACAACCCGCCAGATCTGCAATCGTGCGCGCCACCCGCAGGATTCGATGCATCGCCCGTGCCGAAAGCTGCAGGCGCTCGATGGCCTGCTCCAGCACATCCTGATCGGCTTCGCTCAGTCTCGTGCACGCCCGCAGTGCCGCCGGTGGCAGATGGGCATTCAGCCCGCCACGCGCCTGTTGCCGGGCATGCGCGGCTTCCACCCGCTCACGCACCGATGCGCTGGGTTCCCCCAGCGGCGTGCTCTCCCGCAGCTCTACAGCGTCCATCCTGGCCACACTGATATGCAGGTCGATGCGGTCCAGCAGCGGCCCTGACACCCGCGCGCGATAGCGGGTGATGCGCTCATCCGTGCACAGGCAGCGGTTGCTGCGGTCACCGGCCCAGCCACACGGGCAGGGGTTCATCGCGGCCACCAGCTGAAAGCGTGCGGGGTACTGCACGCTACGCGCCGCGCGCGCGATACGGATATGCCCTGATTCCAACGGCTCACGTAGCGTCTCCAGTGCGCTGCGGTTCCATTCCGGCAGTTCGTCCAGGAACAGCACCCCGTGGTGCGCCAGCGAAATCTCGCCGGGGCAGGGTGGGTTGCCACCCCCTACCAGCGCCGCTGCACTCGCACTGTGGTGCGGTGCCCGGAACGGCCGCTGTCGCCAGCGGCGCGGGTCCAGCCCTTCACCGCTCACCGAGGCAATCGCGGCCAGCTGCAGTGCTTCAGTCTCTTCGGTGTCAGGCAACAGACTGGGCAGGCGCGAGGCCAACAGCGTCTTGCCGCAGCCAGGGCTACCGATCAGCAACATATGGTGCCCACCCGCAGCGGCGACCTCCAATGCACGCCGCGCATGCGCCTGCCCGCGCACGTCGGCCAGATCCGGCAGCGGCAATGGCGTGGTGTCCACGCGCTCCACGGGCGGCAACAGGCGCGGATTGCCCAACCCGGCGCAGCACTCCAGCAGCGTGCGCGCCACACGCACATCGGCGTGCTCGGCCAACGCAGCCTCGGCGGCATTGCCCGGCGGTACCACCAGAATGCGCCCGGCTTCAGCGGCCGCAATCGCCGCGGGCAGCGCACCGGCCACCGGCCGTAGCTCACCGGTCAGGCCCAGCTCGCCCAGGAACTCGTACTGAAGCAGCGCCTGCGGATCGACCTGGCCGCTGGCCGCAAGAATGCCCAGCGCAATCGCCAGATCGTAGCGGCCCCCCTCCTTGGGCAGATCGGCGGGCGCCAGGTTCAAGGTGATGCGCCGTTGTGGAAAATCGAAGCGCGCACAGAGCAGCGCCGCGCGCACGCGTTCGCGTGATTCGCGCACGCTGGTTTCGGCCAGGCCGACAATCTGGGTGGCAGGCAGGCCACCAGAGAGATGCACTTCCACCCGCACCAGCGGGGCATCGACCCCGGCGCGGGCGCGGCTATGGACCAGCGCCAGGCTCATGTGTGGTTTCCTGCGGAGGGGACGCTCGATGGTGTGGCAGGCACTTCGCAGGCTGCTATCGGGGAATGCTGGCGAAGCGGCTAGGAGGATTCCGGCAGCCGGCTTTCGAGAGTGGCCGCTCGCCATGCCCTGATAGCACCACAGAGATTCGCGCGATCTCCGGATTCGTTGCAGCATCGCTTGCAGGAACTGGCGTCTCTGCCCGGTTCCTCCACAGGTTTATTAAAGCCTCTGTCATTCTTTCAGACCAGGATCTAGCTGGCGCCATGGAAGGAGGCTCCTGGCGATCGCGAGCAATCGGCCGGTGCCTCGTTTGCCCTTCATTGACGAAGCAAACCTCTCAGGAGATGCACATGTACGTGCCAAAGACTCTGGTGGCCTTGATCGTGGCCGCCGCACTCGCCCCTGTTGATTCGGCATCTGCGCAGGCCCTGGTGCAGGGAGGAGGCGCCTCAATGCCCGCGTCCCTGTACAAGGGAGCGACGGACAATATCTTGCCGACAGAATTCAGCTATGTCGTGCTGGGTTCCGGCAATGGGAAGCGTGCGTTCCTCAACAATGAGCCCGCGCTGCTGCAGACGACCGGAACGGTCCATTACGCAGGCAGTGACGCGGTGCTGACCAGTACCGAACTGGCGGCGTACAACAGCACCTACAATTCCTACGGGTCCGGCAACGCCTATGGGCCGCTGATACAGATCCCCGTTGCGCTGGCCCCGATCATTGTTCCGTTCAACAAGCCTGGTGGCGTGCTGGACCTGACGGTTTCCCAGCTCTGCGGAGTGTTCTCCGGCAGGATCACCCGCTGGGATCAACTGCCGGCTGGAGGTCGGACGGGGCAGATCACTGTCGTCTACCGGGCGGAGAGCAGCGGCAGCAGCGAGATCCTCACCCGTTTCCTCACCGCCGCCTGCCAAACGAGCGACGTCTCGGGCACAACGCTGAAATCCAGTGGCTGGGGTCTGGTGCCCTCGTTCTCGGTGCAGCCCACGTTCGCCAACCTGTTCGTTGGCAACACGGTACCGTCCAACTTCATGGCTGCGCCAGGGCCGGGGGACGTTGCGCTCTACAATGCCGTCCTGGTTGGAGATGGTCGGATTGGCTACACCGGGCCGGATGTCGTTGCAAACCTCAGCGATGCGACCAAGGTTGCAACCGTGAAGGGATACTCGCCTGCCGAAGTCAGCCTGCAGGCGACCATCGAAACCGTCTCGCCGCCGACCGGAGCGGCCGCCAATGATCCAGCCAACTGGGTGCCTGTGTTCGGCAACCCCTCGGCGGGTTATCCCATCGTTGGGCTCACGAACCTGATCATCGGCCAGTGCTACCAGAACCGGATGGTCGGCAACAGCCTGCGCAGTTTCCTGCTCACGCACTATGGAAGTGCCCAGGTCGGAGGGGTTGAGCAGGGTCGAAACGATGCTGCCGTTCGAAGCCACGGCTTCTACCCGTTGCCCAACAGTTGGCGAAATGCGATTCGCACGCGCTTCGCACTGGCTGGCAATGCGGCTGGCCTGAACAACCCGGCGGTCTGCAACGGCATCGGGCGTCCGCTCTAGTGAGCGTGCGGGACGTGGAAGGCGCAAGTGCCGGCGGCCAGGTCGGCACTTGCTGTTCCGCGGCATGCCTCGCCCAAACAGATGGACGAGGCCTGACAGTTGGGCGCTCGATCCGCCGCGCCTTCAATCCCTGGGCCGCATCCGCTCGTGGATGAAAGCAGTAAGTGCAATATCGGCCATCACCAGCCCCTCCATCACCCGGTCGCCCACGTACTGCTCGGGCTCGCCGTTCTGGCGCGTGCGCTCGGCCGCCAGCAGGATCTCCTGCACGATGCGCTGGCCCGTGAGTGCGCAATCGGCGTCGGACAGGGAAATCTGCCGGCTGCGCAGCAGGTGGCGTTCGGGCCAGGGTTGGCCGTCGGCGGCAGCGCCGGCACCGATGGCGTGCAGGACGGCGATGAGGCTGGTGGGGTCCAGGGCAGGGCCGGGTGATGGCGGCTGCTGGATGGGGCGCGGGGGAGGGGAGTGCGGCTTGGTCATGTCAGGCTCCGTGCATGTAGGCAGAAGCCGCCACCGATAAGGGTGGCGGACGGGGCATGGCTCGAAAACCGGATGTTGGGAACCGGCGGGTACAAGACCCCCACGCCCCGCCCGCCATAGCTGGCAGACGGATTGCCAGCCGGCACCACGCAGGGTGATGCCGGCTGGCAAGCGCAAACTACTTCCCAACGACGGGTTTTCGAGGCCCGACCACCGATGCACGGTGGCGGGGTAACGATTACCTGCTGTTGGGAGGATTGCCAAGGGGTGGGGGCCAATGCCGCCAAAACCCGAGACGCTATCGGCATTGTCGCATAGCGTGGAAAGGGGCAAGAGCCTTGGCGCGTCAGGCGGAACGGCACTTCTGGGACGGAGTCGTCAGATCCTTCGGCCAGAGACGCAAGGCGCGGCAAATGCGACAGCGCTTGGTGGGCGACAGCGTATGGCGGCCACCGCCAGCAGAACTGGTCAGCCTGTCGACTCAGGCCGCTCACGAAACCACGCTCCACGTTGGCCGTTGTGCGCGAAGTTGCGCAGCTCGAACTGACGGGATTCATGGATGACGTGGCGCCATCGGGCGCAGCCATACTTCCTGGGGGTTTGCTCGGGATGGTGCTCTGCCATCCACAGAGCGGCTGTGTCCAGATTCACCCAACCGTCGATCGCCCGTTCTCGGAAAGCCTGTCTGAGCGCACTGACAATGCCGGCGAACGGCCAATGGATCTGCCCATCAGGCGCGATGCCGTTGACCAGAAAGTCATGGAACTCTGGGCTCTGCACCAGTTCAGCAAAGGCTGTCATGCCCTGCGCCATACCTGCGGCAAGCGTGCGCAGTTGTTCAAACTGTCGATCGATCTCGGTGCAAGCGTGCCTGAGCGCATCCTGGGCCTTGACGCATTCATCGATAGTCCGGATGTCGTACTGCTCGAAGAAGTGGTGAACGAGCGTGTTCCTGAGGTTAACCAGTGCGCGCAGATCCGTTTGCAGGGCCGCATGGGATTCCCCTGGCAGATTGATCGCCATGTGCAGGCCAAAAAGGCTTGAATCATGGTCGAGACCTGATGGGACGTCGGGAACTTCGCCGCCTTCCTTCAGCATGCATTCGGTAGTCAGGCGACCCACCAAAGCGCCCATGGTGCTACCGCTGATCTCAGTCCTGCGGTTGTTCAAACTCTTTGGGAGCGTTTCCGGTGTGCCGGACAACTTCTGAAAGGCCAGCATGGACTTCATCAGTTGCTCGCACTGTTGAAGTCGAAGAATGCAACGACCGATAAGCCGTTGCACTTCGTGCTGCGCACCGACAATGTCATTCGGGTCGATTACGGACATGGCAAATCTGAGCATGGGTCTGGCCAACTGTACCGCTTCGGCGGAGAGAAGCGCAGGCCGGGCCGCGAGCCGGCCGAGGCTGTTGTCCGCTTCACTTCTAGGCGTGAGTGGAGCACCCAGCCATTCGCTCTCGGCGGCGCCGAATCCAGCGATGGTCCGCTGATCCTTCTCGTTGACAGAGAAGGGCGGATGTCAGCTCTTGGCCGAAGCGAACGTAGGGCTAGAGGGATTGCCACACTGTACCGCGACTGTGTACGCACGAGTACCAGCCCCGAATCTCAGTAGGCGGCAGCCCTTCCCCTTCGGCTGACGGACCCATCTGGATGCACACGCAGCAGACAATCCGCAGCATCTATTGTCTCGAATCGATGTGCAATCTGAATGACAGTGAGTGACATCTGCTTGAGATGAGCATTGATACTCTGCTCAGTTTCTGCATCCAGATGGCTGGTCGCTTCGTCTAGAAGGAGGGCTTGGGGCTGTTGGTAGAGCGCCCGGGCCAGCATGATTCGCTGGCGCTGTCCTCCTGACAAGGTCGATCCCATGTCACCAACCGATGTTCGATAGCCCATCGGCATTCTTGAAATGTCATCGTGAATGCAAGCGGCTTGGGCTGAGTGCTCGATCTGCTGCTGCGGAGCCCCTTCCTGGAACAGGGCGATGTTCTCAGCCAGACTCCCGTGGAAAAGCGCGTCATCCTGCATGACGCATCCAAACATGCGCCGGGCCCGGGTCGGACCAAGATGGCTCAAAGGGATGCCATTCAATAGGATTTCCCCACTGTTGACGGTCAGCAGTCCGACAAGGAGCTTGGCGATCGTGCTCTTGCCTGTACCCGACGCACCGGTGATAGCAGTCATCTGGCCCGCTGGGATAATGGCGCTGGCGTTGTTCAACACCCATGGCTGATTGTCTGCATATCTGAAGCAGACGTTGCGGAGCTCAACCTCAACGGGTTGAACGCGCGCGCTCAAAGGTGCAGCGGGCTCCTTCTCAACGGGTGCAAGAGCAATGTCAGCAACTCTTTCCGCATGTGAACCGAGCAACGCGAGTTGGATTGCGTACTCGGAAAGCGCACTCAGACGCGAGATGAACTGCTCTGAGTACGAGGCGTACGCAATCAGCATCCCGGCAGTGAACCGTCCCTCCATCACCAGTGATGCGCCGATTGCGAGAGCACCAAGCCTACCTACAGACAGCAGGACGCCACCCCAGGATGCGTAGGACAAGCTCGTACGCTGAACGGCAATGGATGCTGCGATTGCTGCTGCGCTTCGGTTCGCAAAGCGGGACGATTGCCAGCCAGTCTTCCCGAAAAGCTTCAAAGTCTGCGCACCGCGGATGGATTCAAGCAGCATGGACTGCCGGCGCGCGTCCTCGGTCAAGGAGGAAACCGTTGCGTGTTGCAGTCGCTTCACGTAGATGGCCCTGACGCCTACATAAGCCAGCGCTGTGAGGCTTGTAAATGCGCCTAGAAGTGGGCTGTAGACAAACAGCATGGCTCCTGTTGCAAGGGCCATGACACCATCTAGTATCCCAGCGACCAACTGCGTGCTTATGGCCTGCTGTATTGTGTTTAGTGACGTGAATCGCGATGTTATGTCACCCAGGCTGCGACTTTGGAAGTACTGGGTAGGTAGGCGCAGCAGCCTAGCGAACACGCCCGAGCTCCATCCAATATTGATCTGGCTGCTCAGCCAAACAATTGCCCAGGACCGCAGCCAACCCAGCAGCAGCTGAAGAAGGGCGAGAAGGCTCAGTCCCACTATGACAACCGGAAGAAGGGCACGGTCCCCATCGGCGAGTACACGGTCGATGACTATCTGGAAGCCTTGGGGTGAAGCGAGCGCCATGAGTTCCAACGCAACTGAAAGAAGCCCCAGGTTGACCAGCGCTGGTCGGAGACCAGAGATCGGCCCAATGAGTGACCTCAGACGAAGACTACTGCGCGCTTGGGCCTTCCTGAGATCGGGTCCCTTCAAGAGCTCGATTGCCACCCCTGTGAAGTGCCGGCCAAGCGCCGCCCAAGAGATCTCCACGCGGCCTTGGGATGGATCCAGAATCACGACTTTCCTCGCCTTCACCTTTTCCAGGACAACGAAGTGGTCCATGTTCCAATGCAGAACTGCGGGCAGTACGAGCTGATCCAGTTCATCTGGCTCAGCCCGAAGAGGGCGCGCCACAAGGCCTTTCCGCTCCGCAACATCGCTGATATCAGATACCGACATTCCTTGCGGATAGGATCCGGCGAATGCCCTGAGCTGTTCCAGAGAAAGCCGATGGCCATGGTGATCAAGTATCATGGCCAAGCAGGCCAGACCGCACTCGTTGGCTTCACTCTGGTAGAAGATCTTGACCGGACGCTTCATCCATTGACGCAATAGATCGCCGGGTTTTGGGCTGACTGCTGTGGAGTTGGCGACTTGCATGATCAGTCCTGTATAGACGCTCGAAATGCGGTGATCGGCTCAAGTAGCCAAGCGATGATTGAGCGATCCTCCAACAGAAGCGCAGCTTCCAGCTGCATCCCGGGAACCAGCGCTCGCTGCTGGCCATCAGTCACGATCTGCTGCCTTTCCAACGACGCGATGGCTCTGTACATTGGCTGGGCTGGCGGCTGCTGGCCAAGCAGGGCTGACAGCTGTGCAGGTTGAGTCGGGGTTTCGGAAACCTGTTCGACAACCCCGTATTGAACCCCATATTTCTGATAGGGGAATGCCGCATAGTGCATGGCAACCTTGGTGCCTCGATGAACAAAGCCGATTGCCGTGCTGGGAATGAAAATTTCCGCTTTCAGCGTCGTAGGTGTCGGAATGAGAGAGGCAATAGGTTGCCCAGGCTCAACATAGTTCTCTGGCTGAACAAGAACGGAGCTGACTAGCGCGTCTGATTGAGCCCTCACCACCAGCTCAAGCTCGCTCTGATCCTGGGCGAGGCTGGTGCGTAATCTCGCTTGCTCTCGCCGAAGATCGTTCAACTTGAGTTCCGAATCGATCTCCAGACTCGTCAACTTGCGGCTTGTTTCGCGTTGCTGTTGAGAGATATCTTCAAGCTGCCGATGCAGGCCTGATGTCTGCGCCCGGGTATCCAGAAGCGCACTTTCGAGGTCCTGGACTTGATACTCAGCCACAAATCCATCCTTCAAAAGCGGACGCAGCTTCGTCAGTGTCCGCTGCTTCTGCTCAGCGGCCTGCTGCTGATAGCCAATCTGCTGACGAAGATCCGATGCCTGGGCGAGAAGAGATTTGACACGCTCCCTCAACTGATGCTGCTCACTGATCAGCGCTGCCTCGGTAGCTGCGACGCTCGCGTGGACCGAGGTGATTTGATTCTCAATGTTCTCCTCGACTCTGGCATGCACGGCACCCCCGCGGGTGTGCATTTCGCTGGATAGCCGCAGGATCGGATCTCCCTTTCGAACGTGTTGGTGCTCTCTGACGTACACCTCTGAGACGGTTGCAGATCGACGCGCTAGAATCCGGCTCTCGCCCGTATCAGTAACTAGATGACCAGATACCTGTTCCCGGCGAGCATAGTGGGCATGGAATGAGAGAACGAGTGCGGCCAAGCACAGTGCAGTGGCGCTAACACCAGCTGCGAAGTGAGCCTTTGGCGTTGAAACGATGATGGCGCCAAACTGGTCTGCATGAGCAGTCTCGGCTTCCTTGCGAAACAGTTCCATTGATCAGTTCTGCTGGGCGTGATGGCAGTGCCGGTTAGAGGGAGGGAGGTCGCCCCCCTCCCTTAAAGCCTAGCGACAGCTGATTCGATTGAAGATGCCTTGAGTCAGGGGGAACGGCTGCTCAATGCCATGTGACACGACTTCCGCGAGGTCCGGAACAAATAGAAACTGCGGGGCACTCTTGAGGTTCCTTAGATCTTCATTCACATGCAGGGACTGATCCCAACCGAAGATGGGCATGTCCCGAATGGCCCGGGGAGCATCCGGATCGGGCTGGTGCCATGACGGCTGCGTAAAGTCATCTACGTAGATAAGGGACGAGTACGAACCGCTGCCCTTGTCGGCGATGAACCAAGCCTTGAAGCCCCGGGATCGGTCTTCCAGAGTGACTCCAAGTGTGTTCCCTGTTCCAGGCATTGCTAGCGGCTGGATTCGAGCGTGCAGTGCAGGGTTGCTGGAGTAAACGTACTCCGCTACCGCGCTTCCACACTCCGCAGCTGAGGCGCCGGTCGACATCAGCACCCCTGCGAGTACGCAAGTGGCTAGCTTGGCTTTCATGGAATTTCTCCTGTGACTTCTGAGTGGGCTCAAGGCTGACGCTGCGGAGGGCCAACGATGACCGTACCGCCGGTGCCGCCGCTTGAACCCCCGCCACCTCCTCCAGAGTGGCCACCACTGCCGGCGCCCCCCGTACTTCCATCAGGCGGTGCCGTTGTTCCGGCGGAAACGCTGGTGAAGCCGAGCACCGTAACCTTGCCGTTGTAGTCGGAAACAACCGGAGACGACCATTGCGTGCTGTTGGGCCCGAGATGGTGCTTGATCTCCACGTAGTCGTCGATCAGAAGGGTAGTCGGAATCGTTCCGGCTTGGCGGCCCGCAGCCCATCGAGATTCGAAGTTGCGAATGTCGTCGTACATTGCTGCGATCTGATCGTTCGTGCTCGATCGATCGAGCGCTCCATGACCCAGATAGTCCCAAGTACTAGCGTCGTACTGGTACAGGCCTTGAACGTTGGAGTTGGTAGGATTGCTGGTCATCGAACCTAGGGAACTTTCATAAAACGCCTGGTTGACTGCCATTCGAATCTCTGGAGCCAGCATGTTGTGCGCTTTCCCATAGTCCACGATCTGTCCCAGTGTCGCTGCCTGAGCGTCGGAAAGGCTGGCATTGAACTTGACTGTGTTGCCTGCCGGAGTTTTGTAGGTACGACCTCCGGAAACGCTTGCTTCTTCTTCCTTGCTAAGCGGACGCATGTTTGTATCTCAAAGGTTGGTTGAATGCCCGGGGGAGCGATGGCTAGCCGGTGTTGAGATTGGCGGCTCCCTGCGAGCTCGGGCCTTCGGTCCTTCTGAAGGTGCGACTCGGACAGCTCGGCGAGTGTAAAAGTTCGTCGAATAATCGATGTGCCAAGGTCGGCAAAGTCCTGTGTTGCTTTGCAGATGCGTCAAGCTAGGCCGCGTGATGGCAAGGTTGCAGTGACGACGCGTGTCGGCCGGAGTCGGCGAGGGAAGCTCTCGTGGCGGCATCGATGCTCGGCTGGCCGCGGGTTCGATCACGCAGATTCAACATCTGTCGCAAGTCGTCGCGCCCACCAACGCCATATGGTCAGTGCAGATCGGTTGATCGTGGCCGGCATGCGCTTTGGGGGAGCTGGGGTTTGCTCGCATCCAGCGCATCGGTAGCGGTTATGCCCTCACCTACGCCGGATGAAGAAGGACTGATCGGTCTGAAGGCGGCGTCTGCTTCTGGCCGGAAGCGGACCTGCCGGCGCCAGACAACGCAATCAAGAATGCTAGAGTCCGCTCTCGAACCGAAGCGGACGTTCGCCTCCTTCAGACATGGGCGACACCCGAAGGTCCAGTGGTTCAACTACCTGGTGTTCTTGGGTCTCAATGATCGATCTGCCTTGTCCATCATGTGGCTTCCTGACCCTGGAGGACTGCTACGGATCATTTGCCATATGTCCGATCTGCGACTGGGAGGATGACGGAGTGCAGCTTGCCAACCCAACATCCGCCGGCGGAGCCAACGGCGAGTCTCTGACGCAAGCCCAGCAGAATGCTGTTTCCAGGCTCCCTCTTGGCGTCCAGGTTGCAAACGGCTTTCGCCGCGGAAACAGCTGGCGCCCCTTGTCCAGCGCGGAAATTGGGCGCTACGAAGCCTTGAGGGGGGGCAAACACTGGCACAGCAAGGCTGTCTCGCACGAGGGGGACGCTTACTGGTTGAGCTTGGGCGTTCTCTCGATCTAAGGCCACTTTGCGGTTCATCTCATGACGTTTACGCATGTCCGCTACTGGCCGAAAGCGGACATCGTTCGACGACCTTCTGCATTGACCTTCCGTCAGCCAAAGCACAGGTCTCTCCTTTCATCAATTGATGATCTCCCCACTCCCCGAAGCAACAAACGCCCTCAACTGCCGAACGAACTCCGCGTCGTAGAGCTCCCATTCCGTAATCTCCCCCACAATCCGCAACGGCTGCGCACTGCGATACGAACGCGTCGGGTTCCCGGGAAACTTCTTGTTGGTCACGTTCGGGTCGTCCTCAAACGGCCCGGTCGGCTCCACCACATACACGCGCGGCCGCCCTTCGCCGCGGGCCATCTCCGCAGCCAACCCGGCGCCCTTGGCAATCGTGGTGAAGTAGATGTGGTTCATCACCACACTGTCGCGATAGTTGGAGCGGAAGCCCGCGCTCAGCAGCTCGCCCACCGCGAGGTCAGCGCGGGTGCCGTGATAGAACGGCCCGGCGACCTGGTCGCAGGTGTCATGCGAAACGGGTGTCCATTCGGTGTCCTGTGCCATCAGCACTGCCCCTGCGTGTCCTGCCGGATCGACAGGCCGGCGAGTCTAGGGCGCACGGTGGGCCTTGCGGCAAGGCCCCATCCGCGAAATACTCTGTAGTGGGAGGCGCAGTGCGCCTCCTTTTTTCATTCTGCGGCGCTGCGCCCTTCCAGCTCGCGCACGGCCGTTTCCAGCGCATCCAGCTTCTCGCGGGTCTTCAGCAGCACCGCGCGCTGCACTTCGAACTCCTCGCGGGTGACCAGGTCGAGCTTGGCCAGGCCGGCCTGCAGCGCGCTCTTGAAGGTGGCCTGCAGTTCCTCGCGCGATTCGCGCAGGCCCGGCGGCACCAGGTCGCTGAGGCGACGGGCGAGGTCATCGATGTGGTTCAGGTCGATCATGGGGGGCTCCGTGGGGGTGGGCCCGTGCATCCGGCGCGGGCAGGCCAATCGGCACAAGGATACTGCCGGCACCCGCTGCCCGGACAGGCCGCAGCGGCTTCGCACGGGCCGCGTTCAGGCGCTATCCTCCACGCCGGAAGACAGGAGATAGACGATGAAGATGGTCATGGCGGTGATCAAGCCGTTCAAGCTCGACGACGTGCGCGAAGCGCTGGCCGAGCGTGGGGTCACCGGGATCACGGTGACGGAAGTGAAGGGCTTTGGTCGCCAGAAGGGCCATACCGAGCTGTACCGTGGTGCGGAGTACGTGGTCGACTTCCTGCCGAAGGTGAAGCTGGAAGTGGCGGTGACCGATGACCAGGTGGAGGCGGTGGTTGAGGCCATCGTGAAAGCTGCGGGCACCGGCAAGATTGGTGACGGCAAGGTGTTCGTCTACGACCTGGGCAGCGTGGTGCGTATTCGTACCGGTGAGTTGGACGCGGACGCGTTGTAACCCGGTTTTTGTGCGTATTCGGGCTGTAAAGCGGCTTTTGTAGAGTCGAGCTTGCTCGACTGAAGCGCAGAGCAGTCGAGCAAGCTCGACTCTACAAAGAGCGGTAGAGCGGTCGAGCAAGCTCGACCCCTACCAAAGAAAAGCATTCAGCGGCGTTTGGCCCACCTGTAGAACCGCTTCCAGCCCTGACGCACCGCCGCTACCCAGCCCGGGTCGGCCACCAGCGCGGCCTGCGCGGCACTCGGCGCCTGGCCGGTCACGCGCTGGCGGATCTTCAGCAGGTTCTTCATGTCGCTGCGGCGCATCTGCCGGCTCAGCGGGCCGCGGCGCAGCCAGCGGGGTACGCTCCAGGCCGAGGTGAAGTCCAGCAGCACGGGCACGCCGCCGCTGACCACCACGTTGGTGCCATGCAGGTCGTTGTGGGTGATGCCGGCCGCGTGCAGGCGGCTGAGCGCGTGCTGCAGCTGCTCGAACACGTCGTTGCCGACGGCCTGGGCGGTGCTGAGGGTCTGGCCGGGAATGAATTCCATGCCCAGTGCCAGGCCACCGAGGGTGCCAAGCAGGGCCGGTGCGTGTTTCCAGCCGCCGAGGCGCTGCAGCATGCGCGCTTCACGGCGAACCATCAGCCGGGCGATCAGTGAAACCGGGGTGCCGCGGTAGCGGGAGTAGTCCTTGATGACCGCTTCGCGCCCGTCCAGGCAGCTGCGGTAGACGTCGGGGGCGAGGAAGCGTTTGCCGCGCTTGAGCAGCAGCGGTGCCGCGGCGTCATCGCCGCAGGAGGAGGGGGGCAGTGCAGGGAGATACATGTCGGGGTCTCGGTCGACCCGGTGGGTGGCGCAAAGCGTCAAGCGAACCGGTGTTACAGGAAGTTACTAAGCTTTCGTTAATTTTAGTACTCGCCAGTTCGCTAATCGACGATTTGTCGGAGAAATGTCGGGGTCGTGGCTGGAACAGTTCGTCACATGAAATCGGACATTTCTGTCTCATTTCTGATGATGTTCTTTATGCATCAACAGGTTGGGCGCGCTTTCGGGCCATTTCGCCGCGTTCAGCTGAACGCCGCACACGCTCGGCTTGACCCCGGCGCACGGCCTGCCGACCATAAGCTGTTAACCCGCGACATCGGCGGCCGCCCCCTCCGGCACGTCCCCGTCCCCTGCCGCGCTTCCCACCGGTGCTGGCCGCCAGGCCGTGCATCGCCCCGTTTCCCGTTCCGGCCGCGGCTGGAGGAAAGTGCTTTGATCATCAAAATCGTCATTGCAGCGCTGTTCGTGGCCTGCGTGCTGTACATCCACTTCCGTGGCAAGGTCCGCGCGCGCTGGTCGCGCCAGTTGCTGGACCACTCCAGTTTCATGGCCCCCATCAACGTGGTCATGTACATGTTCTCGAAGGTGCCGACCACGCCGTTCCTGGACCCGGCCAAGGAGTTCCCGCAGCTGGAGCCGCTGCGCCAGAACTGGCAGATGATCCGCGACGAGGCATTGGCGCTGCGCGATGCGCAGAAGATCGCCGCCTCCAGCACGTTCAACGACGCTGGCTTCAACTCGTTCTTCCGTCGTGGCTGGAAGCGCTTCTACCTGAAGTGGTACGGCCCGTCGCACCCGTCGGCGAAGGCGATGTGCCCGAAGACCACGGCGTTGCTGGAGTCGCTGCCGGACGTGCGCGCGGCGATGTTCGCGCAGCTGCCGTCGGGCAGTGAACTGCGCCCGCACCGCGATCCGTTCGCCGGTTCGCTGCGCCTGCACCTGGGCCTGGCCACGCCCAACAACGATGGTTGCTACATCGAAGTGGACGGCATCAAGAAGAGCTGGCGCGATGGCGAATGGATGATGTTCGACGAGACCTACATCCACCATGCGCACAACGAGACGCCGGATGACCGCGTGATCCTGTTCTGCGACATCGCCCGTCCGCTGCACTTCGGCCTGCCCGGCCTGTTCAACCGTGCGGTGGCAGCCACGCTGCTGGCCGGTGGCGCTTCGCCGAACCTGCCGGGTGACCCGACCGGCGGCGTCAACAAGGCGTTCGGCAGCGTGTACAAGGTGCGGCTGAAGGCCAAGGCGCTGCGCGAGCGCAGCGTGGTGGCCTACCAGCTGATCAAGTGGGGCCTGGTGGTGGCGGTGATTGCCGGTATCTGGGCGCTCTGAATTGTAGAGTCGAGCCATGCTCGACTGCATTTCAGTCAGATTGCAGTAGCCCCGCAGAAGAGCAGTCGAGCATGGCTCGACTCTACAGAAGGCAGAAACCCGCGCTGTTGCCAGCGCGGGTTTTTTGTTGGATCAACCCTTCAATGCCGCCTGCACGAACGGCGGGGTCACCAGCACGCCGGTGTGCAGCGCGGCGGTGTAGTACAGGGTGTTGAAGGTCTTGGCGGCCGAGTCGGCCTGGCGGAAGTCGAAGCTGCTGTCGCCCTTGCGCGCCATGGTCACGCTCCACCAGCCGGTGGGGTAGCACGGCTGCGGGAACGGCAGGGTCTTGAACGAACCGAAGCCGGCCTTGCCCATCTCGGTGCGCATTTCGTTGATCAGGTCCAGCTGCATCAGCGGCGACTCGGACTGCTGCACCAGGATGCCGTCATCCTTCAGGGCCTTGAAGCAGCTCTCGTAGAAGGCCTTGTTGAACAGGCCCTCACCCGGGCCGACCGGGTCGGTCGAGTCCACGATCACCACGTCCACGCTGCCGGCCGGGCAGTTGGCCATGTAGGCCACGCCGTCGTCGAACAGCAGCTCGGCGCGGGCGTCGTCGTTGGAATCGCACAGTTCCGGGAAGTGCTTGCGCGCCATCACCGTGACCTGCTCGTCGATATCGCACTGGGTCACGCTCTCCACGCCCTTGTGCTTGAGCACTTCGCGCAGGGTGCCGCAGTCGCCGCCACCGATGATCACCACGCGCTTGGGCGCGGCGTGGGTGAACAGCACCGGGTGGCTGATCATCTCGTGGTAGAAGAAGTTGTCCTTGCTGGTCAGCATGATGGCCCCGTCGATGGTCATCAGGTTGCCCCAGTCGGTGGTCTGGAAGATCTCGATCTTCTGGAACGGCGACTGCACCTCGTCCAGCTTGCCGGTGATGCGATAGCCGATGGCCGAGCCGGTGCGCTCGAAGTGTTCGATGTACCAGTTGTTGCTGTCAGTCATTGGAAAACAGTCCTGTTCGGAGGGGTGAAGCCGGGCTGGCGGGCGGGGCCGCGTGGCACAGATGCCACATCCGGACGGATCGGCCCGTTCAGGTTGGAACCTGTCACGGGCGCGGGCGCGCATGATAACGAACCTGTGGGCATATAGGCGTTATCATGCCCCCCCTTTTATTGCCAACAAGGCCGACTGAAATGACCGATTGGTCCCTCGACCAAGCCCGCAAGACCTACTCGATCCCGCATTGGGCGGACGGTTACTTCGACGTGGATCAGGCCGGGCACATGGTGGTGAGACCGACCGGGGCGGACGGCCCGGTGGTGTCGCTGCCCAAGGTGGTCGATGCGGCGCGCGCGGGGGGGGCCAAGCTGCCGCTGCTGGTGCGCTTCCCGGACATCCTCGGCCAGCGCCTGGGCAAGCTGCAGGCGGCCTTCGGCCAGGCCCAGCAGGACTGGGAATACAGTGGCGGCTACACCGCCGTATACCCGATCAAGGTCAACCAGACCCGTGGCGTGGCCGGCACCCTGGCCAGCCACCACGGCGAGGGCTTCGGCCTGGAAGCGGGCAGCAAGCCCGAGCTGATGGCCGTGCTGGCGCTGTCGCGCCCGGGTGGCCTGATCGTCTGCAACGGCTACAAGGACCGCGAGTACATCCGCCTGGCCCTGATCGGCCGCAAGCTGGGCCTGCAGACCTTCATCGTCATCGAGAAGCCGTCCGAGCTGAAGCTGGTGCTGGAAGAGTCCAAGGCGCTGGACGTGAAGCCGGGCCTGGGCGTGCGCATGCGGCTGGCCTCGCTGGGCGCCGGCAAGTGGCAGAACAGCGGTGGCGACAAGGCCAAGTTCGGCCTGTCGCCGCGCCAGCTGCTGGACCTGTGGAAGTCGCTGCGTGACACCGAGTACGCCGACTGCCTGAACCTGCTGCACTTCCACATGGGCTCGCAGATCTCCAACGTGCGCGACATCGCCAACGGCATGCGCGAAGCCACCCGCTACTTCGTGGAGCTGTCGCGCCTGGGCGCGAAGATCACCCACGTAGACGTGGGCGGTGGCCTGGGCGTGGATTACGAAGGCACCCGTTCGCGCAGCTTCTGCTCGATCAACTACGGCCTGCATTCCTACGCCAGCAACATCGTGCAGCCGCTGGCCAATGCCTGCGAAGAGTTCGGCCTGACCCCGCCGCGCATCGTCACCGAGTGCGGCCGCGCGATGACCGCGCACCACGCGGTGCTGATCGCCAACGTGTCGGAAGTGGAAGAGGCGCAGGAAGGCCGCGTGCCGGACCAGCACGACGACGAGCCGGCGGCGATCCGCCACCTGCGCGAGATCCACGACGAGCTGGACGTGCGCCCGGCGGTGGAACTGTTCCAGGAAGCACAGCACTTCCACGCCGAAGGCCTGGCCAGCTACGCGCTGGGCCAGATCGACCTGCCGCAGCGTGCGCGCATCGACGATCTGTTCTACGCCATCGCGCACGGCGTGCGTGCGCGCCTGAGCTATGACGAGAAGAGCCACCGCCCGGTGCTGGATGAGTTGAACGAGCGGCTGGTCGACAAGTACTTCGTCAACTTCAGCGTGTTCGAATCGATCCCGGACGTGTGGGCGATCGACCAGGTGTTCCCGATCGTGCCGATCGAGCGCCTGGACGAAACCCCGGACCGTCGCGGCATCATCGCCGACATGACCTGCGACTCGGACGGCATGGTGGAAACCTACGTCGAGAACGAGAGCCTGGACAGCTCGCTGCCGCTGCACAAGATGAAGCCGGGCGAGAGCTATCGCATCGGTTTCTTCATGGTCGGCGCCTACCAGGAAATCCTGGGCGACATCCACAACCTGTTCGGCGACACCGACGCGGTGGAAGTGCTGGCCGATGCCGATGGCTATGCCATCACCCAGCAGCGCCGTGGCGATACCACCGACGTGATGCTGGACTACGTGGGCTACCGCCTGGACGAACTGCGTGCCACCTACGCACAGCGCGTGGCCGAGGCCCAGCTGTCGCCGGAACGTGCGCAGGAACTGTCGGACGCGCTGGAAGCCGGCCTGACCGGTTACACCTACCTGTCCGACGAACCGCTGGTCTGACGTCGAAGGAAACGCCGGGCATGGCCCGGCGCTGCCGGCCCTGATGAGCGCACGCGCGATCTTCCATCTGTTCCTGCATGCCGCCGTGCCAGCCCTGCTGGCATGGCTGTTCTGGCGCAAGCGTTTCGCTTCGGCGTGGCTGCTGATGCTGCTGGGCTGGATCATCGATCTGGACCACCTGCTGGCCGATCCGATCTACGCGCCGAACCGCTGCAGCATCGGCTTCCACCCGTTGCACACCGCGCCGGCCATTGCGGTCTATGCCGGTCTGTGCGTGCCGAAGAAGACGCGGTTGTTTGGCATAGGGTTGATGATCCATATCGTGCTGGACGCGATCGATTGCTGGTGGATGCATCACCGCTGATGAGTGACGTGCTGAGCCGAGCCCACGCTCGGCTGCGCCTGGGTCCGTCCCGCCTCGACCTAGTCAGCCGGCGCCAGCGGCAGTTCCAGCCGCGCGCGCAATCCGGGGTTTTCGTTCGACAGGCGCAGTGAGCCGCCGTGGCTGGCGGCGATGTCGGCTGCGATGGCCAGCCCCAGGCCGCTGCCTTCCACCCGTTCGTCCAGGCGTACGCCACGCTGCAACACGCTCTCCAGCTTGGCCTCGTCCAGGCCGGGGCCGTCGTCGCGCACTTCAATGTGCAGCCGGTCCTGCTGGGCCAGGGCGCGCAGCCGCACATCGTGGCGGGCCCACTTGCCGGCGTTGTCCAGCAGGTTGCCCAGCATTTCTTCCAGATCGGTCACGGCACCGGCGAAGGCCAGCCCGGGGGCCACGTCCACCCGGAAGTGGATGCCACGGCCGGCGTGCACGCGGGTCATCAGCCGGCACAGCGCTTCGGCGGCGGGGGCCACCTCGCTGCGCTGCCGGTGGTCCACCGCCAGGCCGGCGGCCAGATAGCGGTCGATGCTGGCGCGCATGCGCGCACCCTGTTCGTGCAGCGTACGCCGCCAGTCGCGGCCGTCGCCCTGTGTCTCGGCGGCCAGCACGCTCAGGGGCGTCTTCAGTGCATGGGCGAGATCTTCCGCACTGCTGCGCGCACGCGCCACCATGCGCTGGTGGTGGTCGAGCAGGGCGTCCAGTTCATCGGCCAGCGGTGCGATTTCCAGATCGAGCTGGCGGCGGTCGATACGTTCGGCTTCGCCACGCCGGATGCGCTCAAGCTGCTGGCGCAATCCGCGCAGCGGGCGCAGCCCGAAATGGACCTGGCTGGCCAGCACCGCCAGCCACGCGGCCACCAGCACCGCCAGCGCAATCGCGGTGCGTTGGCGGAACGCGGCAACATCGGCATCCAGTGCGCTGCGGTCGTTGGCCACCACGGCGACATAGGCCTGTGCCGCACGGGGCAGGCGCACCTGCTGCACGCGGGCGCGCAGTGATTGCTGCATCGGCCCGGGCAGGTTGCGCTGGGTCGGGCCGTCGGCGGTGGCGGCCAGGGTCTGGTCCCACAGCGAGCGCGACTGCAGCAGCACCTTGCCCTGCTGGTCCGCGATCTGCCAGTACGCACCGGAGAACACCCGCTGGAAGCGGGCGTCGTTCGGTTCCTGGCGCAGGCGCAGCTGCCCTTCCGGGTCCACTTCGGCCTGCGCCAGCAGGGTCAGCATGTCCTGCTGCAGCTCGTGGTCGAGGCGGTCACGCGCGCTGCGCTTGAACAGCTCGCCCAGCAGGACGCTGGCCAGTACCGAGACCAGCACCAGACCGATGCCCGCGACCAGCAGCAGCCGGCGGCGCAGCGAAGGCTGGCGCGCGCTCATGCCTCGGCCAGCCGCCAACCCTGGCCACGCACGGTATGGATGAGGTCGGTGCCCAGCTTGCGGCGCACCCGCCCGAGCAGGACGTCCAGCGCGTTGGAATCGGGATCGTAGCCGCCTTCGAAGACCTGCTCGCCGAGGCGGTCGCGGCTGATCACGCTGCCGCTGTGGTGGATGAAGTAGCTCAACACGCGGAACTCCTGCGGACTCAGCGCCAGCGCCTGCCCATCCAGCTCGAAGCGGCCTGCGTTGACGTCCAGCTGCAACGGGCCGCACTGCAGGCGCGGGCTGGCATGGCCATGGCTGCGGCGGATCAGCGCCCGCAGGCGCAGCACCAGTTCGTCGGCCTGGAAGGGCTTGGTGAGGTAGTCGTCGGCGCCGGCATCGAAGCCGGCCAGTTTGTCGTGCCAGCGCCCGCGTGCGGTCAGCACCAGCACCGGGAAGCTGCGGCCATTGCCACGCCAGCGCTCGATCACGCTCAGCCCGTCCAGGCCGGGCAGGCCCAGATCGACGATCGCGGCCTGCAGGTCCTCGACCTGCCCGATCTCCTCGGCCTGGCGCCCGTCGGCCACCGTGTGCACGACGTAGCCGGCCTGTTCCAGCAACGGCACCAGCCGTTGAACCAGCGCCGCATCGTCTTCGGCCAGCAGGATACGCATCAGTCGTCCAGCTCCGTCTTCAACAGCTTTCCATTGCGCGCATCATAATCCAGCTCCACCACCACGCCGTCGGTGCGCAGGATCTCCACCTCGTAGACACCGTCGTCCAGCTCCACTTCCAGCAGCTGGCCCGGATAGCGCCGGAGCGCATCACGCACCACGCCTTCCAGCGGCACATAGCGGCCCTGCTGCACGGCACGGCGTGCAACCTGCTGCGCCGGGTCCTGGGTCGGAGCGGCAGCGTTCGGGGCGCCGGCCAGGGCCAGCAGCAGGGCGAGGGTGGGGAGCATGGTGACTGCGCCGGGAAGGGGAACCGGCGCGAGTATGCCGATGGCGACTAACCGTTGCCTAGCAGCCGCGGCTAAGGCGCTGTTAACCGGGGCATGCATCGTGGCGGTGCCGGGATGATCCGGCCACGAACAGGAGAACCCCCATGTTGAAGTCGCTCACTCTCGCCACCGTCGCTGCGCTGGCCATCGCACCGGCCGCGCAGGCCGCACCGCTGGGCATGGCCCAGGTCGAACAGACCCTGCGCAAGGCCGGCTACAGCCAGATCCACGAGATCGAGCGCGATGACGGCCTGTGGGAAGCCGACGTGAGCCGTGCCGATGGCCGCTTCAGCGAGGTCTACGTGGACCCGAAGACCGGCGAGATCTTCGATGAGCACAGCAGCCGCGCGCTGTTGACCACCGAGCAGGTACTGGCACGGGCGCAGGCGCATGGCCTGCGCGAGATCCATTCGCTGGAACGTGACGGCGCGACCTGGTCGCTGGAAGCGCGCAATGCCCGCAACCAGAAGGTGGAGGTGCGCCTGAGCGGATATGACGGCCGCATCCTGCACAGCGAGCGCGATGGCTGGCTGGATTGACCTGCTGGTAGTGCCGGCCGCTGGCCGGCAACCCATGATCGTTTCCAACCCCGCGAGTCGCCGGCCAGCGGCCGGCGCTACCGTGCGACTACCAGCCGAGCATGGGCTCGGCTCTAGAGGGTCGGCGTTACCAGCCGTACGGCGGCGGGTAATCCCAGCCCGGGCCGCGGCCGTAGTAGCCGCCGTACGGGCCGAAGAAGCCCGGGCCCTTGCCTTCGCTCACGTGGATGTTGACGTTGACCCCGTGGGTCTTGCCTTCATCGGTGGTGTAGTTCTTGCTGAGGTTCAGCGTGGCGGCGTTGTAGTGGCTGTTGCCACCGTTCTTGGAATAGCCGATACCGGTGGTGAAGCTGCCGGACACCTTGACCTTGTCGTCGGTCACGTCGGCGATCCTGGCGTCGTCGTGCACGCGCGGGCCGCTCTTGTCGCCGTAGTAGGTGCCGGGCGGGTCCTGCTGCAGGGCCGGGTCATTGAGGTAGCGCATCGGCGCCTGCGGCAGCGACAGGTCCAGGCCGGCCGCCTGCGGCGCGGTGGCGCCGGCAGCGGACTGGGCCAGCACGGTTCCCGGCAGGGCCAGGCACAGCAGCAGGGTCAGGGGGCGGATCATGACGGCGCTCCAGCGGACAGGTGGCCACGCAACACGCGGCGGTACAGGCCGACGCTAGCAGGGGTTGCTTGAATGATGCCTGTCGGCGCCGGATTGGGGTAGAGCCAGGCCATGCCTGGCTGCAGGTCACAACCGCCCGAACCCGAACAGCCCTTCCAGCGCATGCTTCCGCCGCTCGATCCGGGCCCGCAGCAGCTGGGCGCCGATCATCGAGTAGGTGATGCCGTTGCCACCGTAGGCCATGGCGAAATGAACCCGGGGGCCCCACTGCGCGTGCGGGCCGAAGAACGGCAGGCCATCGGCCGTTTCAGCGAAGGTGCCGGCCCAGGAGAAGGCAGGCACCGGGTCCAGCCGCGGGAACCAGTGCAGCAGCTGTTTCATCAGCTTGTCGGCCTTGCGCTCTACGCGCCGGTCGCGGCGGGCGGGGATGTCGATGGCATCGTCCAGCCCGCCCACCAGCAGGCGGCGGTCGCCAGTGGCGCGCAGGTACAGATAGGGGCGGGCGCTCTCCCACACCATCGTGTTGCGCAGCCGGCCCAGCACGTCGGCATCGATCGGATCGGTGATGAAGGCGTAGCTGCTGCGGTTGCGTGCGACCCGCTGTTCAAGCCAGCGCTGGTTGGCATAGCCCATGGCCAGCACCACGTGGCGGGCGTGGACGGTGGCGCCGGCCTCGGTCAGCGCACGCACGCCTCGCGGGCCCGGCGTGAGCGTGTGCAGCACGGTACGGTCATGCACGTGGCCGCCACGCCGGCGCACGCGCTGCAGCAGCGCATAGGTCAGCCGGTAAGGGTCGACCCGTGCCGCCTGGCGGGTCAGCAGCGCACCACCGGCGTCCACGTCGAAGCGTTCCCGCAGCGCCTCCGGGCCCAGCCAGCGCGCATCCAGGCCGATGCCCCGCCGCGCGGCACCCTCGGCCATCAGGCGTGGCACGTCGCGATGGCGGCTGGCCAGGTACAGGCTGTCCATGCGCTGGAAGTCCACGTCCTTCAGGCCGCGGGCCACCTCGCCCAGCGCCGGGATTGCCTCGGCACAGGCGAGGTAGGCCCGTGCGGCGGCGTCATGCCCGTAGCGTTCGGTCAGTTCCAGCAGGTGGGTATCGATCTCGTACTGCAGCAGCGCGGTACTGGCGGCGGTGCTGCCCCAGCCGATGTCGCGCTGTTCGATCACCGCCACATCGTGGCCATGGTGGGACAGCTCGTCGGCAATCAGCGCGCCGGTAATGCCGCCGCCGACCACCAGCACGTCGCAGCGCAGGTCCTGCTGCAACGGCGGGAAGGCGTGGATCAGGCCGTTGCGTACCGCCCACCACGGGTAGCCACTTTTCAGGTCCATGCGCGACGAAGCTCAGGCAGTGGGGTGGCCGGTGTGCGGGGTCTGGATCAGTTCGGACAGATCGAAGCCCTGCAGGCGAGCCGCCGCCAGATAATGGTCCTGCACGGTCGCGTCCAGCCGCGGCTCGCGCGCCAGCAGCCACAAGTACTTGCGATCCGGGCTGCCGACCAGCGACACGCTGTAGTCCGGCGCGATCTGGATCACCCAGTAGTCGCCCTTGGCGAACGGCAGCCAGCGCAGGCCCTTGGGCAGGAAGCTCACTTCCAGGCGCGCGCTGTCGTTGTCGACGGCACAGGCCTCGCCGCTGGCTTCCTCGATCTCGCCGTCCATGCGGCAGCGGTTGGTGACGCCGACGTTGCCGTTGTCGAGCAGGGTGTAGTGCGCCGACACGTCGGTGCAGCCTTCCGGCTCGTGGCGCATCGGCAGGCGCGCGATCTCGTACCAGGTGCCCAGGTAGCGGGGCAGCTTGAGGTCGGCGACGGTCTTCAGCGGTGGGTGGTCGGTCATCGGCGTGGTGGCAGGGGTGGGCCTCCACGATGCCGATGGCCTTGCCATGGGCGGGTGAAGCCGGGGCGATGGCCGTGTCCAGAACGTTCCGTCGCCCCGGCGGAGTGCACGTTGTCATCGGCGTGGCGGTATCCTGCCGCCAGCGCCGTGTTTTCCTGATCCAACCGAGGTGGAGGTGCCGATGTACCAGGTGATCCTGTTGAAGAGTGAATCCGCGTTCGCGCGCGAACAGTGGGCGCAGGTCGATGATCTGGTCGACTACGAAGGCGTCAGCTACAGCCTGCGCGCCGGCCCGCGCCAGCCGTTGCCGACCGACCACGACTGGCACCCGGTGGCGGTGTACGCGCCCGACGAGATCACCGAGGAAGAGTTCCAGGACTGGTATGCGCTGCAGCAGCCGACCGTGGAAGAACTGCGCCTGAAGTACTGACGCTCGACGCTGCCGGGGCTGCCCACCCGCCCTTTATCGGCGGTGCCGTATAGTCGCGCGCAGGCGCGGTGGTCCGCGCGAACCGGTGTGGCTGGCGTGTCTTCTTTCCTGCGATCGATCCGTGCACGGGGCCCCTGGCTGGCCCTGCTGCTGTGCAGCGTCTTCCTGCTGTCCGCGCCGGTGCTGGCGCAGGACGAGGACCCCACGCCGAAGCAGCAGCTGGCGGATATCGACTCCAGCCTGAAGGAGATCGACCGCAAGCGTGGCGATGCGGAAGCCATCGAAACGCTGGCGATGCTGTCCGAGAATGCCTCGCAGGCACGGCGCGATGCCGAGGCGCTGGAGAAGTCGCTGCAGCCGCAGCTGGACCGCCTCAACGAACAGCTGGCGCAGCTGGGCATGCCTGCAGAAGGGGCCACCGAGCCGCCGGAGCTGGCGACGCAACGGCGCACCCTCAACAAGCAGCGCGACGGACTGGCCGCATCGGTGGCCCAGGCGAAGACCAGTGCCGTGCGCGCCCAGCAGCTGGCGACCGACATCGACCAGCAACGCGCCGCACAACGCACCGAGGAGCTGGGGAAGAAGGTCGCCTCGCCGCTGTCGCCTGCGCTGTGGAGCAAGGTGGCCGAGCGCCTGCCGATCGATATCGCACGGGTTGCGCCGTTGGCCGAGCAGGGACGCGATGCGTTCGTCGCCGGTATCCGCGCCAATGGTTGGGGCACGCCGTTGCTGGGCCTGGTGGCCGCGCTGGTGATGATGTTCCCGCTGCGGTTGTGGCTACGCCGCCTGGGGAGGCAGTTCGCTGCGTCCGACCGTGCGCCCGATGGCCGTCTGCGCCGTTCCGGCCTGGCCATGTGGTTGTTGCTGGTGGGCACGCTGCTGCCCGGCTATGCGGTAGTGGTGTTCATCGCCTCGCTCAACGCCATCGGTGCGATTGCGCCGCGCCTGCAGAACGTGGCCGACGGCGTGCAGCAGGCCACCTTCGCCGCCGCGTTCATCGCCGCGCTCAGTGCCTGCCTGCTGGTGCCGTCGCGGCCCTCGTGGCGGTTGCTGAACCTGGATGACACCGCCGCGCTGAAGCTGCGCAAGTACGCCTGGGGCGCGGCGGCGCTGGCCTGGCTGAGCACGGTGCTGGTCGCCATCGACCAGGCCACGCGCACCAGCGATGTCACCACGGTGGCGCTGGACGGTGTGATCGCGCTGACCTACCTGGGCCTGATCATGGCCATGCTGGTGACGCTGGCACGCCTGCATCGGCGGCAGACCGCCGAGGCCGAAGCCAAACTGGAAGCGCAGGCCGAAGGTGTGGGCGCGAGCACGCCGGTGCGGCGCAGCAGCTGGCTGGTGCTGGCACGCGTGGCAGGCAACATCGCGGTGGTGGCGGCCATCATCGCCACGTTGCTGGGCTATCTGAATTTCGCCAAGTTCGTGAACCAACAGCTGATCGGCGGCAGCATCGTGGTGCTGGCGGCGACGCTGCTGTTCAAGTTCGTTGATGACCTGAGCACCTGGATGCTCAATGCCGACAGCAAGGTCGGCCAGACCATCCTGCTCAGCACCGGCCTGAGCGTGTCGCGGCTTGAGCAGGCCGGCGTGCTGCTGTCGGCGGCGCTGCGCACGATTGTCGTGCTGCTGGCATTGCTGGCGCTGGTGGCGCCGTTCGGAAACATCGGCGCAGTGGTGGAGCGGTTCGCTTCGTTGCTCACGACCGGCATTCCGCTGGGCGGAACCACGTTGAAGCCGATGGGGATCGTGCTGGCGGTGCTGGTGCTGCTGGCCGGCCTGGCAATCACCCAGCTGGTGCAGCGCTGGCTGACCGACACCTACCTGCCCAAGACCGAGTTGGACCTGGGCGCACGCAACTCGGTCAGTACCGTCGCCCGTTACGTGGGCATCATCATCGCGGTGATCTGGGCGCTGTCGGCCATGGGCCTCCAGCTGAGCAAGCTGGCGTTGCTGGTCAGCGCGCTGTCGGTAGGTATCGGCTTCGGCCTGCAGGTGATCACCCAGAACTTCGTGTCCGGCCTGATC